>JBLIDI010000166.1:0-9404 GCA_047634075.1 Akkermansiaceae bacterium | reverse complement strand
CGACGCGAGGAGCGGTGGCCAAGGAACACGGGGGAAGGCCGCCAGCTCAAAGAGGGAGCGGCTGCCACAACCGCGAGGAACGAGATAGCCTGGAGCGGAGCGACAGGCCTGCGAGCGGGCGACCGGAGAGGAGCATCAAAAGGACGAGGTGGCGTGAGCTGGGCGCGAATGAGCGCTCAGAAAGCCGCTGAAGACTGACCGGCATCCCAGCGAACAAGAGACCGAACACAGACCAGCGAACGGAGGCGCGGTGTCTGCGACGAGGGCGCTTGGCGCCCCGCAGACCGCGTGACGCAGCGCTCGAATTGCTGGACGAAGGTGCTTGGCATTTGCAAACAAACGGCAGGCCTAGGACCTTAAACACCTAAATCTGCGCCACTTACTCCGTATGATGCAATCGTAAGATCATCGTCGTTACAAGAATACGACAGCCTCTTCTCAAAAAATACCAGGCATGTTTGTTTCACGCCCTAACCCACGCAGAACAATAATTTTCATGTAAGTCATCGCGAAAAGGAAGCTTCCCTTCCCCTCCGAAATCGCGAGGATTCAGAGTCAAAGCTCATGAAGTGCCATTCCTATTTCTTATCCTTTCTCTCAAAAGTTTTTCTGATTTGCGTGACTGTCACGGGACTCGCCGCTTCGAGGGTCTTTGCGGATCTCCAGATCACCGAGTTCATGGCGGTGGCCGATCCCGACTTTCCCGACGCGGAGGGGGCGCCCTCCGACTGGATCGAAATTAGCAACTCCGGTCCCGGGACCGTTTCGCTTGAGGGATACTTTTTGACCAACAATGCCACCGATTTGAGACGGTGGGCATTTCCTGATGTCGAAGTTGCCGCGGGAGCGTCATTGGTTGTTTTTGCATCCGGGAAAGCGACGACCACTCCGGCACCGAATGAACTGCACACCAGTTTCACCTTGGACCGCGGCGGGGACTATCTGGCATTGATCGCGCCTGACGGTGCCACTGCCGTGAGCGAATTCACCCCCGTGTATCCCGCGCAATTCGAGGGCCTCTCGTATGGCATCGGAGTCGCCGGGGGAGCGACACGGGAAACCTTGGTGGCGCGCGACGGCGACGCCAAATATTTCATCGCGACCGACGACGCACTCGGTGACACCTGGAGAGAAGCACCCCCCGAATTTGATGATTCAGCATGGACCACTGCCGTCGCTGGCATCGGCTTTGAAGCGAGAGGAGGAACCCTGGAACCGATCATCACGACGAATATCGCCGAGGCCATGAAGTCCGTGAATGCCAGCGGCTTTTTCCGCTTTCCATTTCAGTTTGATCTGAATGACACCCAAATTATTTTAATGCAGTTGAGTGTTCGCATCGACGACGGATTTGTCGCTTACCTGAATGGCATCGAAATCGGGAGCTTTCGGAAGCCTCTCGATTTACAGTGGAATTCAATTGCAACCGGCAGTCCAAACCGGAGCGATCGGGAAACTGTCGAAAATGCCATCGTGATCGATGTCACTTCATATCGGGCGGCAATGAGAGACGGCGGGAACGTTCTCGCTATCCAAGGAATGAATCGTAGTGTCAGTGGCTCCGATTTTGTTATCGATGCCAAGTTGTTGGCAGATGTCCGGGACACCTCCGGCGGTTTGCAATATGGCTACTTTGAGGAACCAACCCCGGGTGCCCCGAATGCCACGGTCAAGAAGGGACCGCCCGAAGATGTCTGGTTTTCCGTGTCCAGCGGCCTATTTACCGAGAACTTTCAGGTTGAATTGAGCAACGCCACACCTGACTCGGTGATTCGATACACGACCGACTTGAGTGTGCCAACAAATGTCATTGGCAATCCCTCTCCCCTCTATACCGAGCCCATCGAGATCACGGAAAGCACCCAGATCCGTGCGCAAGCATTTCAGAGCGGCTCACTCGATGGCGCGGTGAGAACTGAAACGTTCCTAAAAATGTCCGAAGACGTTCCTTCCTTCTCTTCCAATCTTCCGGTGGTCATCCTTTCGACACTTGGCACCGGAGCGCCTCCGGGAACGGAAGCCACGACGCGGAAGCCCGCTTTCATCTTCTTTTTTGAACCCGACCCACAAACCGGGCGGACCGTCCTGACGCAGAGCCCTACCCTCACGACACGGGCCGGAGTGCGGCGGCGCGGATCAAGTTCGGGCGGATGGCCAAAGTGGTCGTTGTCAGTCGAAACCTGGCGCGACGGCGACGACGAAGATCGCAATATTGCCCCTCTGGGGATGCCGATCGAGGCCGATTGGATCTTGGGTGCCCGTTATGAATGGGACCTCGCGCTCATGCGGAATCCCTTCGTCTATGAAGTCAGCCGACAGATCGACCGCTATGCCCCGCGGACTCAGTTCGTCGAAGTTTTTGCCGACACCAGCGGTGCCGCCATTACCGATAGTGATTACTTCGGAGTTTACTCGCTCATCGAGAAAATCGAGAGGGATCCCAACCGCGTTGATGTCGCGCGTATTAAACCTTGGGAGAATACCGAGACAGAAATTACCGGGGGTTATATTTTTAAAAACGATCGTCCGGATCCCGGCGAACCCACCATCAACGTGAGAGGGATGGGGCAGATTACCCTTGTCGATCCCGATGGCGGAGAGATCTCGGGAAACCAGAGGTCGTGGCTTACCGGTCATCTCAACGAAGTCGACGGGGCCCTTGTCAACGAACCGGAAGGGCTCAACCCCACAACCGGATTGCATTTCTCCGATTACATCGATGTCGATTCGTGGATCGATCACCATTGGCTAAATATCATGGTGATGAATATCGACTGGGGGCGCCACAGCGCATTTTTCCACAAAGATCGAGACGGCAAGATCGTTTGTGGGCCGGTGTGGGACTACGATCGCGCTCTCGGCTGCGAGGACGTGCGCGATAACGAACCGCGCGCCTGGGAGGGCGGTGTCAATGCCGTCGGGACCGTCTCGAGTAAGACGTGGTATGACGCCCGTTTCCCTTGGTATGGAAATCTCCTGGGCCCAACCCAGGATCCGACCCGGGCGAATTACCCGGACATCCGGCAACGCCATACCGACCGGTGGTTTGAGCTGCGCAAAGGTGCGTTCTCGATCGAAAACCTCCATACCATTATTGATTCGATGGCGGGCGAGATCCGCGAATCCCAAGCGCGTAATTTCAATCGTTGGAGCCAGTATCCGCCGAATGGCGGCAACTTTGCCGATCCGGGCCTGAGCGGCTGGGAGGCGGAAATTTCACATATGAAAAACTGGTTGGTGGCGCGCACCGAATGGCTCGATTCGCAGTATCTTACCCCCCCGGTATTCAACACTCCCGGCGGGGTCGTTTCGCGGGGATTTCAATTGGTGATGGGCTCGCCTGATGGCCAGATTTTTTATACGGTGGATGGGTCGGATCCTCGCGCTCTCGGCGGCACGCCGACTGAGGAAACACGCTCGTTCCTTGGCGGTCCCGTGGAGGAAACCGTGATCGAGGTCGATTCCGCAGGCCGCTATCTCGTCCCCTTGGACGATTCCCTCGGCCTGACCTGGACCGAAGCCCCCGATGTTTTCGACGACTCGACTTGGGAAACGGCCAGGAACGGCGTGGGGTTCGAATCTTCCAGAGGAATCTCAGAACTCATCTCGACTGATATCGGGCCGGAGATGAAGTCAATCAATGCCAGCTGCTACCTCCGCCTCCCGTTTCAATTTAACAACAGCGCAAATCTCAACTCACTCACCTTGACGGTTTGGGCCGACGATGGCTTTGTGGCCTATCTCAATGGCACGGAAGTCGGCTCTCTGCTCAAACCCTCGCCACTCCTGTGGAACAGCACAACGGATGGTGGGAGAGGATTCCCGGGGGGCGACTCTGCTGTTCTGGGTGCTCCGATCATGATCGATCTCACTCCGTTCAAAGCCCAGGTGCGCGACGGGAAAAATGTCATCGCCTTGCATGGTCTGAACAGCTCCATCGGCGGATCTGATTTTCTGGTGCGCTCGACCCTTTCGGTAAATCACAATGTCTCGCCCACCCCCGCAAGCGTCGATGGCACACAAGTCATCACGGCCCGTGCTTTCGACGGATCACAGTGGAGTGCCCCCGAGCAAATCGCGCTCATCATGTCGGATGACTTGGCTGACAACTCGAACCTCGTGATCTCCGAGATCATGTTTCGCCCGTCTCTTCCCAATGAGAATGAGATCACCGCGGGGTTCGCGAAACGGGAAGAATTTGAATACCTTGAGTTTTTGAATATTAGCGATGCTACCCTTGCGCTCGCGGGCATGCGATTTTCCGACGGTGTCGAATTTGATTTCAATAACAGCCCGATCAACCTGCTCCAACCCGGAGCCCGCATACTCCTCGTTAAAAATCGGGCCGCGTTTCGATTTCGCTACGGCAGCGCTCTCTCTGATCGCATTATCGGCGAATTTCAAAATGACACGAAACTGAAGAACGAAGGCGAGCGACTGATTATCACGACGTTTGGAGGAGAAAGCTTACGGGATTTTGCCTACGACAATAAACCACCGTGGCCGGAAGCGGCCGATGACGGAGGCTTCAGCTTGGTTCTCGCGGCTCCTGAAACCAATCCCGACCACGCTCTCGCGGAGAGCTGGAAACTCAGCTCGGCCTCTGGCGGCACACCTGGCACGAGCGATGACTTAAACTTCATCACTTGGGCGAATGCTTTCGGCAACCCAGAACCCGGATCGGACGACGACTCCGACGGGCGTGTTGCCCTGATCGAGTATGCCACGGGTACCAATCCAACGATTCCCGATCCCACCGATACCCAAGGCCGCCAATTGCAACTCAGCGAATTCCCGACATTCTCGTTTCGCCGAAATCCGCTGGCCAAAGACCTCACTTTCACGCTCGAGCAATCATCGAATCTCGAAGTCTGGAATGCCGCAAATGATACCATTCCCCTCGTTGACGAAACTCCCAACCCGGACGGAACCACGACCTTACGCTATCGATCGATTTTACCGAAGGACGGCAACCCCCTGTTTTTTAGGATGCGTGTCACGCTCTAGTCACAGGGCGCAACTCTTAGGCCTTGTCCGTCATCCTTTCGGCGGTTCGACATCCACCAACTCAAAAAATCCCGCGATTCTTCGCAGGGTTTCAAGATAGCTGTATTCGAGAAAGTGGAAGAGCGGGCTTGCGTCGGTGAGGGTGCATTCCGCCATCGCGTCAAGGTAGTGGTCTCGATAGTTCGTCATGATGACATCGTAATAGAATCCGTGCAGTAACATCGCGTAGTCGCCCGCCGCCCTTGCGATGCGCCCGTTGCCGTCCTCGAAGGGATGTACGTGAGCGATGAGATAGTGGACCTCCGCCGACAAACGCAGCACGTCGCTGAAGGTTTCGGGTGTCAGCTCCCCGATCGCGAGCAACTCGTCGTTGATGACGCCAAACCGTTGAAACAAAATCTCCTGTATCTTGGAATGATGGGGCGGGCGGTGGAGCATGCCACTGATCCGGACTTCTTGCTGGCGAAAGCATCCCGCATAACCGGGGGTGCTTTTCTCAAAGACGGCGCGGTGCATTCCCAGCAGCAGGGTGAGTGAGAATTCGGTTCGTTCCCCCACCCGGGCCTCGAGCCAGCGCAGCATTTTTTCCTGACCCTTCAGCTCATTAGAGGCGTTGTTGTAGTGGGTTGAGATGACGGACTTGTCCGGGATCCCGGCGTTGTGCAGCAGGACTTGGAGGAAAATGCGATCGACCTTCTTGTCTTCGATAAAGTTGGAGTGCACCGCTTTGAGGCAGCGCAAGGCCGTCATGGCCTCCTCCCGAGCTTGGGGAAAGAGCTTTCCCTTCTTCTTCAGTCTAAAAAAAAGTTCAACAAGGTCTTCCCGCTCCCGCGAGGTCAAAACAACGTAGCTCATAATATTTGGAGATTCCGAGCTGAGACCAGCTTTTTGATGCCAGGTTTCATCTTCAACCTTCAGTATTGCACAAGTCGGCGATGGCGCGAGCTCTCGGAGCGAGAAAGAGTGGGCCGGTTGATGCCTTGAGGTCCGATTCCCTGTCACCAACAAATCCTATTAGGTTTACGCTTCATCTCGATTTTCCGAAACGCAACCCCCGTTCGCCGAGGATGGATCGTGCGCGCGTGATTGCGCTTCTCTTGTTCTCGACCGGGCCTTCTCCCGCCTTCGGGAAATCTCGTCCCACTCCAAAGATGGCCGCCACTACGACGAAATTGTCCCCGTTTGATCAGCCTCCCCCAGCCGGAGTCCTCCTAGCGATAGGGGTTTCACCACCTCCGCATATAAGGTCACTTGCATATCATAGATAAGGTGGCTGCTACCTTAATCCCAAATCGTGGCTTTCGCTCGAACCAGCCACAGACCTAGCGACAGGAAAGGCCGGTGACATAATACGCCTTCGGTGCGTGCGTGCGACTCCCTCAAATTTTCCTTCCATCCCAAAGAGGGATACTTTATCCATCATCGGATGAAATTACCACTTCTTTCGCTCGCGCAATTAGAATCTGAATCAACAGGTGGCGGCATCGCTGCAGTCATTGGAGTGCTCTTATATCTCGGCATTATCGTTCTCGTCATCGCTGGGCTTTGGAAAATTTTCACCAAAGCTGGAAAGCCAGGCTGGGCCAGCATCATCCCAATATACAACTTTATCGTTCTCTTGGAAATAGTCGGCCGGCCGACCTGGTGGATCATTCTCGCGTTTGTTCCAATCGTAAACATCATCATCATCATCATGGTCTATATCGACTTGGCCAGATCCTTCGGAAAAGGAGTGGGCTTTGGACTTAGACTCACTTTCCTCGCCCCGATCTTCATCTGCATCCTTGGTTTTGGCAGCGCCCAGTATAAAGGTCCGGCGACCGTCTCAGCATCCTGACCCAACATTCGCCCTCTCCGATTCCGTGAACAACGCCCCGCCGGAATCGACAGGGAAGGCTCTGACACCTAGGATTTCAGACTTTCGGACCGGTGGCTTCACCGACTCTTACGTGGGGACGTCCCAGTAAGATTGATCGCTTTCAAGGCCAGCATCATCACGATAGGGAGATGATCCGAAGCAACCGGTTCATCAAGAACCTCGCCTGCAAGGACCTTCCACGCCTGCTTGTTTCGGAACAGAACATAGTCAATTTGCTGACTGGGTTTGGCCGCTCCACTAGTCCAAAGATCTTTCCCCAAGGACTCCCGGACCCAGCCTTTTGCGATGAGCTTCCGCAAGGGAGCACTTCCCGGGATTGCGTTAAGATCCCCGGTGAGAATTGCAGGCCACGAGGACTCTTGGAAGAATGCGCTCTCGATGACATTAACCGCGGCCAGCCTTGCCTCCTGTGATCCCATCGTCTCAAGCCAATCAAAATGGGTGTTAATGAATCGGATCGCAGTGCCCTCACCAAAAACTTTGGAGAGATCGACATCGACCGCCATTGCCTGGTAGCGACTCGTACTGGCGCTGGGGATGGCTTCATTGCCCACCCACGCAAAAGGATGGCGAGAGAGAATAACATCTCCGTAACCGTTCTTTTTTCCCAAGGACTGACCGAACACGGATTGCATCCCCGTCAATCGTCCAAGCTCCACCGCCATAGCATGATCGCCGATCTCTTGGAGCCCAACGAGGTCCGGCTTCTGTGACACAATCACCTTGGCAATCCTGGCAAGATCGAACTTCTTATCAAGCCCTCGTCCTTAGTGGATATTGTAGCTCATGACCTTGATGCTCTTTCCTTCTTCGCCTTGCGCGCTGCCCGCGGAGAAGGTGAAGCACACCATCAAAGTTACGAAAAGCCCTGAAACTGCGGTGCCGAATGATGGGTTCTGATTCATGGGGAAGTATCCCGATTGGTAGCGGAAGGCCGCCCACCTGTCACCTGTCACACCAACCGGGCAAGTTCTTGCTACGGCCCCCGAGGGGAATCCCTTTCGTCTCGCTCAGCGAGACTGGCTGATTTCGACGCAGACAAAAGAATATAAAAAATAAAAAATATTTTTCATTAAGAGGTTTTGAAAATTTGGTCTAATTATCTATCTTTCTTTTTACCTATTTCTTTCTTTGGTTCTTACAGGGCTAAATTTACGAGATGGTATTATATTGATGGGAACCCTCTTTTAATTAATGATAGTTTCACAACGTGGCCGAGCAGAGTGAGTTGAGACCAGTTTTGGCGTTTTCTGCTGTTCGTCGTCGTGAACCTTCGGGCGAACAGACCTAGTATCCCTGTCCTGCAAATCCTTCGCGGCGGCGGCCTGTCGGGCTTTATCTGCTCGTTCCTCCCACTTCAACTTGCACGCTGAAGCCTGGGGTAGAAAGAAGTGGCACCCTGGGTTTGGGCCGCGGAGGATCTCGGACCAAGGCAAGCGTGAGGACTCACCAAGAGACAAACCCGCAGGCCGCCGGTCGGCGGCGGAGCAGAAGAACAAAGCATCGAGCCCATCAATTGTGATTCATCCCAAGTATCCTGAAGGGGGCCGAAAATGCTCCTTAGACCTCTATTTTGCAAGTGTCGGGGTGGCGTCCGGCACGCATGTTGCCCTGGGTCTTCCAGGGCCCCAAGGACACCGCCCTTTTCCAAATCGTCCCCCCCAGACTGAAGTCTGGGGCTCTGGACTTTTATCCCGTCACCCGATCTCACGACCTTCATTTGTATCTAAAACCCCGGAACGAATGAGCGACACTCCCATCAGAGTTGCAGAACTGGCAATCCAATCCGGAACACTCTCTAAGAGCAGTGCCACTGGGCTCGCCGCGGTGGCTTGGCCAAGGTGAAATTTCGAGTTCGTGGTCGTTCAGGGCGACTGGCTCCCCTGCCCCGTGAACGGGCAGGCTCCGTGGGCGAACTCTTGTAAGATTCCAAGCGTGACCTAGGTTAGTCTCCCGATGATTCTCCGAGCCCGTTTCGTTCTCACCTTGTGCGCCCTCCTTCTGACCCATGTTTTTGCCGTCCCCCCAGAAAAGGATCCCAGCAAGATTGAAGGCACTGCCAATGCCGAGAAGTTCCCGGCCCAGGATCCCGACAAAGCTCTCCTCTCCACCATCACCTACCCCGGAGAAATGAAGGCCCGCGTTTACGCCCGCCAACCAGATGCCCTCAACGTCACCGCCATCGCTTTTGACGAACAAAACCGCCTCTATCTCGCCGAGACCCACCGCTTCGACCGTGGTATCGAGGACAACCGCCGCAACCAACATTGGCTGCGAGACGATATCGCCCTGACCTCCACCGCCGAACGCCTCGCGATGTATAAGAAGCACGCCGCCGTGAAACCGCTCGAATACTACACCCAATACTCCGACAAGATCCGCGTGCTCGAAGACCGCGATGGCGACGGGAAGATGGACCACGCCCAACTCTTCGCCGATGGTTTCAATGATCCCCTCGATGGCACCGCCGCCGGCATCATGGCCGCCAATGGCAAGGTCTACTTCGCCTGCATTCCCC
>JBLIDI010000165.1:0-9416 GCA_047634075.1 Akkermansiaceae bacterium | reverse complement strand
GCCGCTCTGAAGCTCGAAAAAACGAAGGATTAAGAACTCCTGGGCGAAGCCTTGTGCGCAGGCCTCGACCGGGCGGAGCTGTGCCCAGACCTCTGGTCGAGACTAATACGAAAACCCGGAATCCGCCATCCGGCTACCATGGGGAACACTACGCCACCGCAGAATCATCGACACAATCAAGCACTCATCCTTTCAGTCACGATCTGTCCCGAACACTACGGGGTGGCGCTGTAAAATGACGCCATTTTCCGAAAAAAGTGGGGGTTCTCAGTGGCTCAAAGAGAGTGAAGTCTATTCGGCCTTTCAATCAACCATCAGTGGACCGAATGGAATTCCGAGGGTCACGCTCACGGCCTCTGCGGGGTGGATCACGCCTCAACCCCGGGGCGTATTTCGTGCCGCTAGGGTTTTGTTGGGGCGCGCCCTTTGCTGCGGGTGCTTCACGATGGTATTCCGAAAATTTTGATTGATTCGAGGTGACGTTTTTGGTGTCGGCGATGGCGGTGGGAAATGATTCAGAGGGTTGTGAAAAGACCTCCTAAAGCGATGAGAGCTAACATAAGAATTCCCTCTGGTGAGATGAGATCAAGGAGTGACATCCCGGGGAGCGCAGGGGACTTGGGTTCCTTCTAGTTCTTCCAAAAATCCGGGTCGGTATCAGGGTGGCGTCCCCCGGCGAGGCCTTTGCGGGGGTAGGCCCAGCGACTTTTCTGACGTTGGTCGGCGATCTTCCGGGCCCTGCGGTGTCTCCAGCCGCAAAGAACTTAGATTCCGTCATGCGTAGCTCGCGGAGAGGTCATAAAAAAGGCGTGCACGGAGAACCGTGCACGCCTTTGAAAGTTGAAGTCGTTGAAGGTTTAAGCGCGTGATGGCTTCGTTTTCTCGCGTTCACGGCCCGGGGAAGGAACCGGGGCCACGGGGAAGGAGTCGCCGAACTGGATATCGTCCGGTGCTTGGTCGTCCTCGCTCTTCCAGAAGTCTTCCCAGGTGATGCGCTGGCCGGTGTGGGCGGCTTCGCGACCGAGGAGGCCGAGAGCGGTGGACTTGGCCATGTATTCGCCGGTGTTGATGATTTTGCCAGCGCGCAGAGCGGCGAAGAACTCATTGTGGCAGACTTGATACATGTTGTCCTCCACGCCCTTTTCGGGGCGGATTCTCCAGGTGGTTTTGCCGGAGATGTCTTTGATCGAGCAGCGTCCGGGGGAATACATGGTGCCGTTTTCGCAGAAGACGCGGTCCATGACCTCACTGTGGGTCCCATTCATTTGACGCTGTCCCACGTGGGCCATGACGCCGTTGGGGTATTCGTAAGTGACATCGTAGTGGTCGAAGATATTGGACTGATCCTGTCGGTGTGAGCGGCCGCCGTTGGCGACGGCGGCGACGGGCGCGACGTCATTCATGGCCCAGCCGACCTTGTCGATGGTGTGGATGCACTGCTCGACGAGAGAAGAGCTGCAAAGCCATTCGAAGTTCTGCCAGTAGCGCATTTGGAATTCGACGTCGCCCATCCCTGCTGGTTTTTCCACGCCGTTGGCGAGAGGTGAAACCGGGTTGAGCATGTAGGTGCCGTATACGGAAACGACGCGGCCGAGTTCACCGGCGAGGACTTTTTCGTAAGCCTGCTTGGTGCCGGGATGGTAGCGCCAGCAGAAGCCGTGCTGGATTGCGGTCCCCTTTTTCTTGGCTATTTGCGCGGACTCCATGACCGACTTAATGCCGGGCATGTCGACGGCCATGGGCTTTTCGACAAAGGCGTGTTTACCGGCCTCGACGGTGGCGCGGAGGTGCTGGGGGCGGAAGTGAGGAGGGGTGCAAAGGAGGACGACGTCGACTTCGGAAGCGATGACTCCCTTGTAAGCATCGAGGCCGATGAACTGGCGCTCTTTGGGGGCTTGCATACGCTCATTGAAGCGACCACCCACCCGCAAGGCGTTGTTGATGCCTCCTTCAAAGGCATCGCCGATGGCCCATAGGATGACGTTTGGGTCGGCGGACATCGCTTGGGCGAGAGCGCCGCTGCCACGGCCACCGCAGCCGATGACACCGATTTTGATTTGGTCAGGCGTGTTTTGAGCCCTGAGGATATTCGGAACGGCGGCAGCGAGGGTCGCGGCAGTGCCGGTTTTCAGGATGGTGCGTCGATTATTGTCCATGAGTTTTAGAATAGGTTGTTTTTAAGAAGATGCAGGGAAGCTGGGAACTTTTGTTCACACTTTCTACGAAAAAAGAGAAGCTTGATCAATAGTCAAAAATGGTTACGTATTGGCTCAACAAGCTATTTCGATTTCCGTGAAAAAAATTCAGATTGGTACGCAAAGAGCGCATGTGGGTGAGTGTGATGAGCTTTGTGGCGCTCTCGCGGATGAGGTGGAGGCCTTGTTGAAGTCGCGTGCCGCGGAGGGAAAGATGGTGGTTTTGGGTCTCGCGACAGGAAACACCCCTTTGCCGTTTTACGAGGAATTGATCCGTCGCCATCGGGGAGAAGGGCTCTCGTTTGCAAATCTGAGAAGCTTTAATCTGGATGAGTATGAGGGTTTGGGCCGCGCTAATGAGCGAAGCTACTGGGCCGAAATGTGGAAAAATCTCTTTGATCACGTCGATGTGAAGCCGGAAAACGTCTCGGTGCCCCCGTCTCTCTCCGCAGACGCGAGTATCGCATCGGCTGAGTATGAGGCCGCGATCGCGGAAGCGGGTGGTATTGACTGGCAGCTGCTTGGAATCGGCGGTGAGGGTCACATTGGCTTTAATGAGAAAGGGAGCACGGCTGAGAGTCGCACCCGCCGGGTGACGCTGGCCCGGAAGACGATCGTGGATGCGGGGCCAAGCTTTGGCGGAGAAGAAAACGTGCCTGCTCACGCCATTACCATGGGGGTGGCCACCATTCTGGAGGCCAAGCGAGTTATTCTGATGGCTCGTGGGGCTTCGAAAGGCGGGATTGTTCATCGTGCCATGTCGGGAGAAGTCGGATCTGAGGTGCCAGCGAGTTTTCTACAAAACCACGGAAATGTCGGCTGGTTTCTCGATAACGATGCTGCAGAGTCCTAACAAGATGTCAGAGACCAAACAGCTTATTGAGGTGGCCCACGGTCTCGTTCAACCGGAGAATTACTTCAGCGGCTTGGATTGGGGCAGCGAGATCCTGCCCCGTGAGATTGTTTCGTTCTGCCGGATTGCCCAAGACCACCGCACGAGCGGGTGGGATGGCATCTCAGCGAAGGCAGGTCGCTATGATCAACACGCGCGCTATGTGTTTTTGATCTCGTTGCATGGTGATGGCAGTATGGGGGTGGAGACCAATACGCGGCAGATTCACGAAGGGGAGGCTCATCTTCTTTTCCCTCATCAGATTCACTACTACATGGATCTGCCCGAGCAGTTCACTTGGCTCTATGTCACTTTTGAGCTCGATGGTCCGGCGCGGCAGATCTTGGAACTTTGGCGGGACGGTGGCCGCAAGATGGATGATCAGGCGAGGGCGCTCCTTTTGAATTTTCTTTCGGAATACGAGAAATCAGATGGCTTGGGAGCGAGTATTGCCCTCGGTAAGGTTTTCGGTGCGATGGAGAGCGCACAGCCTGCTCAGAATAGGATTGAGCCGGATGCGGATTTGGTCGCTCAAATTAAAAAGCACGTGATGGAGAATCTTGAGGGTGACTTGGCGATGCCGGCACTTTCTAAGGCCATGGGTGTCTCGGAAAGCTATCTGCGGGCGGTCTTCCGCGAAGGGGCGGGCGTTTCGCTGGGGAACTTCGTGCGCTCGGTTCGGCTCGTGCGGGCCACTTATCTTTTGGAGCAGGGCGAACTCGACCTCGGCGTGATTGCCGAGCGGACCGGCTTCGGCTCCCTGACGAGTTTCACCCGCGCCTTCCGGCGCATGTATGAGATGACTCCGAGTTCCTTCCGGAAGCGTTCAAGGATCGAGGCTTAAAGACAAACAACAATTATTTATGAGTGAAATTAAAAGCGGCACGACAACGAGATTGTCGATCATGATGTTTCTGCAGTTTTTTGCCTGGGGAGCTTGGTTTGCGACCCTCGCATTAGCGATGGGAAATAACGACTTGGGGGCCTTTGTTGGAGGGGCCTATGAAAGCGCTCCGATCGCAGCGATCATCGCTCCGCTTTTTTTGGGGCTGATTGCCGATCGCTATTTCTCCTCGGAGCGAGTGATGGGTGTTTTGATGCTGATTGGGGGGGGCTTGATGTGTTTCCTGCCGGGTATAGCGGCTGACACCCAGGCACTTTTTCCCGCGATGAGTGATGCCGTGGAGGCTCTCAAAAACACCGATGCGGCCAAGGCCTTACTGGCGAGCAGCAATCCTCCCGCGGACCTTATTCAGGCGCTCACTGCTCAAGGTGACCTCCCTGCCGCAACCCAAAATTTGCTCTCTACCGCGTCCAGCACTCAGGCTGATTACATGGGTTCCGGACAGACAATTATCTATGTCATGACCGCATACATGTTGTGCTACATGCCGACTCTCGGACTTGGTAACACCATCACTTTTTCACATCTGGCCCAGGTTGATTTCCCGAAGGTTCGCGTTTGGGGAACGATTGGATGGATTGTCGCAGGCCTGACATTAGGCTTGGCTGGATGGTCAGATTCCCTGAATATTTTCTGGCTCGGAGCCATCTCAAGTCTCGCGCTCGGAATCTACAGCTTCAGTCTTCCCCACACTCCGCCTCCGGCAAAGGGCAAGCCCTTGGATGTTGGTTCGATCTTCATGAGAGATGCTTTCAAGCTCTTCAAGGATCGTTCCTTCGCGGTCTTTGCGATTTGTTCGATGCTCGTTTGCATTCCGCTCGGATATTACTATGGGCAGGCTTCCAATTATCTGGGTGCGGTTGGCTTCAAACAAGCGGCAGCCACCATGACTCTCGGGCAAATGTCAGAGATTTTCTTTATGCTTCTGATTCCCTTCTTCTTCCGAAAGCTAGGGGTGAAAATGATGCTTTTAATTGGAATGCTTTGTTGGGGAGCACGCTACCTCCTTTTTGCCTTCGGAGCTCCTGATCAAATTACCTGGATGCTTCTTATCGGAGTGCTTCTTCACGGAATCTGTTACGATTTCTTCTTTGTGACGGGCTTTATTTACACCGACAAAAAAGCTCCCAAAGAAATCCGGGGGCAGGCGCAATCACTTCTGGTCTTCCTCACCCAGGGACTGGGATTGTTCTTTGGCTTCCGAATGGCCTTTGGTGGTGCTTGGCCCTTTTCGGAAAAGGCCTTGCCGAACACCTATGGCGACTACGGAGTTGCGCCTGCGGGTCACGGCCCGTTGATGGAGTCCATTAAGGAGAACTCAGGTGATGCCGAAGTAAGCTTCATTGATAGTCTTCTTGGAATGTTCGGAAAGGGGTATCCCGATGGTGTTTCGTCAGATCTAATTAGCAATGCGATGGCCGGCTGGAAGGATTATTGGATGTTCCCGGCGGGGATGGCATTCGTTATTGCGGTCGTCTTTTTCGTAGCGTTTTGGGACAAGAGTGCCGATGGCGATAATGATAAAGCGGTATGATCCCGCTGACTTTTCACATTGGAGATTATGCCGCTGTTGCGATCATGGTCGTCATCTTAGGGTGTGCGATCGGGGGAATGGTGAAATTTTTTCAGGCCGTAAAGGTCTTAAGAAAGGGGCAACCCGCGGTTGATGCCGAGGTGGCAGCCGAACAGGAACAAGAATTACAAAATAATGAGCAAGACGATTAAAGTATTATGTGTCGGAGCCGGTCACATGGGGACCTCCCATGCGCGCGCTTACCACGCGATTGAGGGATTTGAAATCTGTGGCATCGTGACCCGTTCGGAAGGCAGCCGTAAGGCGCTCAACACCGATCTGGAAGCCGAGTATCCCGAGTTTGGAGATTACTACGAAGCGCTTGAGGCGACGAAGCCCGATGCCGTTTCGATTTCCACTTATCCCGATACTCACGCCGAGTTCGCGAAAGCTGCAATGGACGCTGGTGCCGATGTCTTCATCGAGAAGCCTCTCGCCGAGACTGTCGCGGAAGCCGAGGAAATCGTGGCCAAGGCACGCGAGACCGGCCGTAAGTTGGTCATTGGATATATCCTCCGCCATCACCCGAGCTGGATCAAATTCATCGCGGTCTCCCAGACCCTCGGCAAGCCGCTGGTGATGCGGATGAACCTTAATCAGCAGTCGAGTGGCGCCAATTGGAAGACTCACAAAAACCTCATGTCTTCAATTTCGCCGATCGTGGATTGCGGCGTTCACTACGTGGATGTGATGTGTCAAATGACGCGCAGTAAGCCGATCCGCGTCAGCGGAATCGGAGCGCGTTTGAGCGATGAACTTCCGGAAGGGAAGATCAACTACGGTCACTTGCAGGTGACTTTTGAAGACGGCAGCGTCGGCTGGTATGAAGCGGGCTGGGGCCCCATGATGAGCGAGACCGCCTTCTTCGTGAAGGACGTCGTGGGGCCGAAGGGGTGCGTCACGATTACTGCGAAAGATGCCGGTGGCGAGGGTGCTTCGGCCGATGTCGATTCGCATACCAAGACCGAGGCACTTCGCCTTCACCACAGCAAGCTGGACGAAAATGGCAAGTTCGTGAAGGAAGACGAGTGGATCACCACCGATGACGAACCAGATCACGACGGGCTTTGCTATCGTGAGCAGGAATACTTCATGAAGGCGATTCAGGAGGACATGGATCTGGGCGATCACATGGATGACGCCATCAACTCCATGCGCATTGTCGCGGCCGCTGACGAAAGCTTCCGCACTGGCAAAACCGTTGAACTTTAAATCCCAAGTATTAGAACTTATGAAATCACTATTATTGGCTTTCGCCACTATCAGCTCTGCCTTTGCAGGAGAATTCGTTGATCTTTTCAACGGCAAGGACCTCACGAACTGGGGAGGTAAGGAGAAGACCGAGGTTGCGGGCTACCTCGTGAAGGACGGGACGATCACCTCGACTCCCAAGTGCTCCATTCTAAAGACCGATGAGGAGTTCTCAGACTACGTTTTGAAGTTCGAGTTCAAGCTCACATCGGGAGCCAACAATGGTCTTGGGATTCACTATCCGGGTCAGGGAAATCCCGCTTTCACTGGAATGGAAATCCAGGTTCTCGATAATACCCACAAGAAGTACGCGAACCTGAAGGACTACCAGTTTCATGGTGGCCTTTACACTCTCGTAGCTGCCAAGAAGGGCCACCTCAAGCCGGTGGGCGAGTGGAATAAAGAAACGGTCACCATCAATGGTCCTCACGTGAAAGTTGAGCTCAATGGCGTTGTCATTATGGAAGCCAATCTTGATGATTTGAACAAGAGCCATCCCAAGCATGCCGGTGCCAAACGCCGTGCTGGCAAGCTCTGCTTCTGCGGCCACGGAGATGTGGTGAGCTACCGGAACCTGAAGATCAAAAAGGGCGAGAAGGTGAAGGCTGAGTAAAAAACTCTGCCCCGAATCAATCAATGATCCTCTGTTGCTTCTAGCGGTGGGGGATTTTTTTTGCTCGGGAAATAGTTAGCGGGAGAGGGTATTGGAGGGCAGCGGAGTTCTCAGGATTATCTTCATTGTGCGAAGTTAGAGAAAAGGTACTCACGTTTGCGTCGATCTTTCAACGCAGCATTTTGGTTCGCTTTGTGTTTCTTGGAATCGATGATGGTAGTCCAAGTCCTTCTTTTCAGCGAGGCGGAGATCCTTTTATGGCCGGAGAAGTTCCCGGGTCTCGCAGGAGTTGCGGGTGAGTCCGACGACGGTCCATAAGGCGGTCTTGGGGTTGAAGGAATCGGGCGATGTGGTGTCGCGACCCGGAGTGGGGATGGTGGTGGTGGTGGTGGGTAAGGAGAAATTGGGACCGGCGGCTTTGAAGGAGCAGTTACGGACGCGATGCGAAGCGCTTTGGAAAGAAGCAAATTCTTTAGGACTGAGCGCGAAAGAGCTTGGTGAGCTGTTACGGGAAATCGAACGAGAGAAAGAAAATGATGATGAATGAGAGGGTGAAATTTATGGACGTGAGAAAGAGCTTCGGAGCGGTGAGTGCTCTCAGTGGCGCGAGCTTTACGATTCCGGTGGGGACGGTTACGGCGTTGCTGGGCGCGAATGGGGCCGGTAAATCGACGGCTTTGAAGATGATGGTGGGTCTTGAGAAACCAAGTGCGAGGAATGCCGTAGTTTTGGAGAAAGATTCGCGGAAGATCGGGCCGCGTGAGTTGGGGAGGATCGGGTATGTCGCGGAGGGGATGGAGCTTCCGGACTGGATGACGGTGGGGGAGCTCTTTAAGCTGCCCTTGGATCGTAAGTTGAAGAATCTCTCGCGGGGTCAGCGGATGAAAGCGGCGCTTTGGTCGGTGTTGTCTTATCGGCTGGAGTTGTTGATTTTGGATGAGCCGTTTTCGGGGCTGGATCCGGTGGTGCGGGATGATTTGACTTGGAGCGTCCTGGAGTGGGCAGAGAGTGAGAAGTGGGCGGTCGTGATTGCGACGCACGATATCGGGAAGATCGAGAATCTGGCGGATCGAGTGGTGGTGATGCGCTATGGCAAGGTGGAGCTGGAGGCTAGTGGAGGGACCAGATAAAGAGGTGTTTTTCACGCAGGATCATGTCCCAGGTAAGGTGCTGGTGATCGATTGGACAGATGAGGAGTCTCTCGGGATTTGTGCCCATTACGGGATTACGCCGCGCACCATCAATGTGGGGCGAGCGCAGGAAAATGGGGATTGTGAGAGTAGCCGGACTTCAAGGAGGTGATGGTGAGTGTGAGTAATAATAGTACGATCCGGGTGCGTAAGTTGGTTTACGCGGTGCCGAGTCGCTTGATCGGGACGAAGCTTCTCGCGCGCATTTATGGGAACCGGATTGCGCTCTTCGCGGGGGCGCAGGAGGTGGCGCGCCTTCCACTGAGGACCGGGGACAGCGGAGCGGTGATTGATTTTCGCCATCTCATCGGTCACTTGGTGCGTAAGCCGGGGGCCTTTGCGGGTTACCGTTGGCGGGAGGAGCTTTTTCCGGCTCCGGCTTATCGGGCGGCCTTTGATCATCTGGAACGAAGACACCCCGCAAAGGCGGACCGGCTTTATCTGGAGATCCTGAAGGTGGCAGTTGGCGAGGGTGAAACGGTGGTGGAAAATGCCCTGGAGCAGTTGCTGGGCGCTCCGCGTCCGGAGGTGTCGACGGCGGCGGTGGGTGAGATGTTAGAGACTTGGCGGGATCTGGAACGGGAGTGGCGGGGGCGCCCGCCGATGAAGGTAGATTTGGGGAGCTATGATGATTTGTTAGAGAGTGGTCGGGCCGGTTCCGAAGAGCAAAATGAGACCACTTTCAACGCGAAGGTCAGACATCCTGACATAGGGGGGGGCTGATCTCCTGCAACGCAGATAATTAATGGGGTTGGGCCGGGTTCTCATTAAAAACAACGCAATAAATAGTTGCGTTTA
>JBLIDI010000164.1:0-9437 GCA_047634075.1 Akkermansiaceae bacterium | reverse complement strand
CCCGAGTTCGGCGACAGTCTCCTTATTGAAGCGGTTGATTTGGAAAAGCATTTTCCAGAATCGAGGTCGCAAGAGGTTCCTTCGTTGACCAAAGAGGAGGTTGAGGCTCCCACCATTGAACTCTAGTTTATCGTCAACTTGTTGAACGCTAAACGACATTGAGGTCGGCTTGGTCTCCACTGCCAGTTCCTGAAAGAGCCGGGTGAGGAGCGGGTAGGTGACCTCGTTGTAAACCATGAAGCCCGTATCGATGGGGTCATCTCCGGCCATCACGGTATGGCAATGTCCCCCAATACGATCGTCTTTCTCGAAGAGGGTAATCTCAAAATGGGAGTGCAGGAAATGGGCGCATGCCATTCCGGATATCCCCGAACCAATGACGGCAATCCTTTCCCGTCGTGCCTTCATTAGGGTTTCTGTCCTTCCTCTTTGATGCGCTGAGGGACTGGTTTAAGATCCCAAATGAGACCAAGCCATGACATGATTTTTAAGCCGTAGTAGGTGATGTCAATTTCCCTCGTGCGAAACCCCTGACGAACTGAATGGGGATAACGATGGTGGTTGTTGTGCCAGCCTTCGCCGAGGGTAATGAGGGAGAGGAGAAAGGAATTCCGGCTGTCGTCCTCTGTTTCGTAAGTCCGTTTTCCCCAAACATGGGCAAGAGAGTTGATGAAGAGCGTGCCGTGTAAGAGAACTGTCGTACTAACGAAGAAGGTCCAAACGAAAAACTGCCACATGGTCACCCCCAGCGATGGCGCAAAGTATTCCAGCAAGGCCCCAATCCCCAGCATAGTGAGGCCATAGAGGAAGGGGACAACTTGATCGTAGCGATTCAGAAAAACGAGTTCGGGAAACTTCTTGAGATCGGGAATGCGATTGTAGTCGGTCGGGAAGTTTTTCATCGAAGTGAGCCATCCGATGTGGGACCACGCGAAGCCGTGCTGGACGGGCGAGTGAACATCAGCTTCCTCGTCGGAGTGCTGATGATGATGGCGATGGGTGGCGGCCCACCAGAGTGGTCCGCGTTGCATCGAACTATTACCGACGACCGCGAAAAGGAACTGACCAAAGCGTGAAGTTTTGAATGTCCGATGTGAAAAGTAGCGGTGGTAAAACCCCGTGATCGCAAACATTCTGACGAGGTAGAGGAAGGCCGCAGCGATCACCACGGTCCAGTTGATTCCCACCCAAAAAGCAGCAAGACAGCCGAGTTGGAGGACGAGAAAGGGCAGCGTCCGCTCCCAGTTCACTTTATCAGGAAGTTCCTGGGAATCAGGAATCTCTTCCCTGCGGAAGTCGGAATCTAGCCACTGACCGACCGCTCTGGAGAGCGTTGAGATAGGGCCTTTTTTTATTTGGGAGGTCTCGGACATTATGTAAAATTATTTTATTCTGTTGCGAATTACCGCGATCAATCCACCAACGACCGGAATTTGGCCATAAATATTTTTTCCGGAGTCCCAAAAATCTTGGTGGAAGGCGACCTTCCCTTCGGAGTCGAAGCGAACTTGACTCACGCCGACAGAGTGAATGGGCTCGCCGCCGCTTAACCTCGGGGCGGCAAAAATCATTTCCCAGCGGATGTAGTGGTCAGGTCCTGAGCGCGTCGTATCGAGGATGTTCACCTCGAAGCTCGTCATCGTTTCTGCGGTCTGGATGAAATAGTCCTTAATTTCATCGGGTCCGTAGTGAGTGACGATAGTGTCGTCGAGATATGCCCCCTCGGCGTAGGCTTTCGAGGTGTTTTCGTTGAGGTAATCTTTGCTGTCGACGTTTTTAAGAAAGTCGGTAAAACGCTTGATCGCCAATGCTTCTTCTCTCGTTCCAGCCGCTGGCCCGTCCTCACCGGCCTTGGTCATCGCCGTTTGGTAGTCCTTGACGAGTTGGGCCGTTTGATTGGCCTCGCCCTTGGAATTTAGGAACAGTCCGACAACAACGAGGGCGAAGAGGGCTCCCACGATGAAGGTCGTGACCGGATGGCTTAAAAATGAGATCATATCGAGAGGACCATAGGTCGGGGTGAATTGTCAGGAAGCAAGTGGAAATGGTTCAGGAATGACAGCCTATTGTCTTTCAAAAGGGCCTCTTTAAAGGAGCTTTTTGTGGATGAGTCGGAATATCAGTGCTCCGCATATGGCACCCACGGTGTCGGCGAGCCAGTCTCCGGGGTCATTGCCGGTCCGGTTTTCGAAGAAGGATTGATGGAATTCGTCCCAAATTCCGATGAAAGAAAGGGTGATGGTGACATAAATGATGAGCTTACGCCATCGGGGTTTCTCCGCGAAAAAGAAGGCTGCGGAAAGAAGTCCGCCGCCGCCAAAAAAGTATCCAAAGTGGACGACTTTGTCGAAATGCGGGATATCAAAAATGAAGGTTCCCGGAGGATGGAACTTGTTGCCATGGGAAAGGAGGTTCAGCAAGACGAACCACAGCAAGAAGCAGAGGCCCCAAAAGCGTGAACTATGGCGGATGATTTTGGGTAACATCTCAATGCTGCAGCATGAGTTGATCAATTCGGCGACCGCAACGAAGACTCTAGGAATCTTGATCTCCGCTCCGGCGCATTTCTTCCTCCATCCGTTCCGCAAGCCATTGCTTCATCATCGATTGGTAGTTCAGGAAGCGGGAGCGCGCGATCCGCTTGATGCGAGAGAGCATGCGTGGATCGAATCGCAGGGTAATGGTCGTGGATTCCTTGGAATCAGGTGCATGGACCGAGGCGTTGATGAGACGGGGGTTGAGCGCGTGAACGCTCCAGAATTGGTGTTCTTCTTCGTCGGTATCGAAATCGGGAACTTCGTTCCAGTCTGAGATGGTTTTCATGTCGTTCAGGGATGGGGGGTTACTTCAATTCCGCAAGTTTGCGCTCGTAGTAGGCTTCTTCATCAACCGCCAAGTCGCGGGCTGATACCACGCGGGCTTTTTTTCCATTGGACCAGAAGGCAAGGAAGAGTCCCCGCCTTCCAATCGTTTTGCCAACCAAATAAAACCGTGCTTCTCCGTCGGCCCGATCGTTGTCTGGCAAGAGACGGATTGAAAAGGGGTCTTCGAAGACTTCTTCAATCTCGTGAGGCTTGATGGCCTTAGTGTCGAAGGGGGTGTCGGTGAAATCGAGTTCCATGAATATGTAAGTAAGAAAAGCACAGGGCTGCCGATGAGGGAAGCCGCATTTGTTAGATCGTGATGTGACCGTCGAAGACAAAATCTGCTGGTCCGCTTAGAGTGACCTTTGAAAAAGCTTGCTCCGCTCCGGGCTCGAAGCCGATCGTAAGGGTTTCTCCGCCCTCCACATCAATCCTGATGGGGGAGGGTGCTCCGGTAAGGAGGTTGTGAATAAGAGCGCAGGCGGTGATCCCTGTTCCGCAGGCGAGAGTCTCGCCCTCGACGCCACGTTCGTAGGTTCTCACGGCGAGATGATCGGCAGCGAGGACGCCGACGAAATTGGCATTTGTTCCGTTGGGTCGGTAATGCTCGTGGTAACGGATGGCGGCCCCATTTTTGACGATATCGCAGTTTTGGAGATCTTTGACAAAGATGACCGCGTGGGGCACCCCAGTGTTGAGATTGTGGACCGCGGCTACTGATTCTACGGGTGAGTTCATCTCAAGTCCGATCGGGTCGGACATATCGATGCGAACCTCGTGACCGATTAATTCGGCCTTAAGGGTTCCCGCAATTGTTTCAAAGGTGATCTTGGTGCGGTTTCCTCCAATGAGGCGCGCGGTATAGCGGCCAAAGCAACGGGCTCCGTTCCCGCACATTTCAGCTTCTCCTCCGTCGGCATTGTAATAGCGAAACTTTACGTCCGCCCCATTCTCAGCTGGCTCTACTGCCAATAGGCCGTCAGCCCCAATGCCCCGGTGTCGGTCGCAGAGATGCGTGATTTGCTCCTTTGAGAGGTTCCGGTCAAGAGCACGGTTGTCAATCACGACGAAGTCGTTACCGGCTCCGTTCATTTTGGTGAAATTCAGGGTCATGGGTCTTAAACTGAGTGAGTGGCTTCGATCAGGGGGGTCACGAAGTCCTTGAGCTTTTGCGCAACATTCGGGTCCCCCGCATTGTCCTGTACGGTCCGGACGATCGCGGAACCTACAATAACGCCATCGGCGTGTCCTGCAACCTCGGCAGCTTGTTCCGGAGTGGTGATGCCAAAACCCACGCAAATCGGGGTCTCGGTGAGTTTGCGAATTTCCGCGACCTGCGCTCCAATCGTTTCGGAAGGCGCGGAATGTCCACCTGTCACGCCGGTGCGAGAGAGGGCGTAAATGAATCCCTGCGATGACTCGGCGAGAGTTTTTCGGCGCTGAGGTGGCGTCGTCGGAGCAATCAGATGAATATGATGGAGGGCCTCGCCGTGGGCAAAGTCGGCACTCAAGGCTGCTTCCGAAGGTGGCAGGTCGAGGAGCAGGATGCCGTCGGCTCCGGCCGCGGCGGCGTCATTGTGGAAGGCCTCGTATCCATACGCGAAGACTGGATTGAGGTAGGTGAAGAGGACGAGCGGGGTCTCACGGCTTTCTCGGAAGGCCTTGATCAGGTCGATGATGCGGTGGGCATTTATACCTGATTTGAGGGCTCGCTCAGCGGCGAGTTGATTCACGATTCCGTCGGCCATGGGGTCGGAGAAGGGGACTCCGAGCTCAATGACATCAGCTCCGGCATCCGCGAGGGTGTGGAGAATCTCGAGCGAGCGGTCGAAGTCGGGATCTCCTCCGGCGACGTAGGCGACGAAGGCTTTGCGGTTCTGCTCGCGTAGGCGGGCGAAGGTGGTGTCGATGCGATTTGCCATAAACTGAAGGGAACTTGACGATGGACGGGGGGTGAGACAAGTCTATCCTCACCCACAAGACCGATCCCATGCGCGCCCGAATAATCAAGGACTTCCGCTTTGAAGCGGCCCACACCCTGCCCAGCTTACCTGAAGAGCATAAATGCCGTCAAATGCATGGCCACAGTTTTAAGATCGAGATTCACATCGAGGGCGAGGTGAATCCGGAAATTGGCTGGGTTTATGACCACAAATGCATTTCGGTGGCCATGAAGCCTCTTCTCGAAATGATGGACCATAGCTACTTGAATGATATCGAGGGCCTTGAAAGCCCGACGATTGAGATCATGGCTGCGTGGTTTTGGCGAAAGTTGGAAAGTGACCTTCCGGGGCTCTGCGAGATCGTAATTTTCGAAACACCCACCGCAAGGTGCTCGTTTCGTGGCGAATTTTAGAATTTTTCACTGATGGCAAACGATTTGCTCCGTGATGATCTCTATGACCACATCCCGCTCACGCGCGCGATGAAGGTCGAAGTGGGGGGAATTGCCACGTCATCCTTGTCCCTGCGTGCTCCCATCGCTCCCAACATAAATCACCGCGAAACGGTTTTCGGTGGGAGCGCTTCCGCTCTTTGCATTCTCTCGGCCTGGTCGCTTATTCATTGTCGCTTAGAACAGCACCGGGAGATCACTCCCCGTATCGTCATTCAGCGAAACTCGATGGATTACCTCAAGCCGGTCCTTGGCGAATTCACCGCCACTTGTCATCTCGGCTCTGAAAAGGACTGGGGATTTTTGCTGAAAGCCCTCACCCGCAAAAAGATCGGTCGCATTCGCTTGTCCAGTCAACTCACCAGTGAAGGAGAACACGTCGGGTCCTTCGACGGGACTTTTGTGGTCTCGGACTTGAGCGCGTCACAAAAATCTATTCGATAAGGAGGCGGGCCCCACCTTTTGGGACGATGAGGTGGCCCAGAGATTTGCCTTCTTTGTTTTGAACGAGCCAGGTGTGGCCCACTTTTGTCTTGAGGAGGCGGTTGGATGCTTTGGCAACCTGGCCGAAGGACTTCCCTTTGCCATTGAGATCGATCCAGATGAGATCGAGGTGATTGTCGGAGGAGTTTCGGATTCCGATGAGCGCGCGATCTTCGCTGGGTCTTGAAGGGGGTGGATTAGCGGTGGTGGTGAGCTGGACGAGGGGAGCGTTTTTCAGCGCACCAGAGAGAGTTGCTTTCTCTTTAGGAACACCATTTTTAGGGGCTTTTTCGCGGAAGGAGACGAGGGTCGCGGCGTGGGTAGGATCATTGGCAAGGTTCTTAAGTTCGTAGGGATCGGCCGAGATGTCGTAGAGTTCTTCGTCATCATTGGCATAGTGAAGGTAGCGGAACTTTTTGCCGGAGAGGGCGTAGCTTTTGGGGCCGCGAAGTTGGGTGAGCGCGAGGTGGGGCCAAGGGGCGGCGGGGTTTTTGAGGAGGGGAGTGAGGTCGTGACCCGTGATGTTTTCCCGTTCAGGGATCCCGGAGAGAGAGACGAGGGTTCGGAAAAGATCAATCGTCGAGACCGGTTGGTCGCAAATGCCGGAGGTAATTTGAGGGCCTCGGATCATGAGGGGAACGCGAGTGCAGGCGCGCCAACCGGTGAATTTTTGCCAGTGTTCTTTTTCGCCGAGATGCCAACCGTGGTCGGACCAGAGGACCACGATGGTGTTCTCGCGGCGGGGTGATTTTTCGAGAGCATCGAGGACGTTGCCGAGCATGGCGTCGGCGAAGTGGATGGAGGCCAGATAGCCTTGCACGGCGGCCCGCCATTCGCCCTGCCACTGGATATGAGGAAAGTAGCGGTTGCGGGCCATGGCGCGACCAGCGGGAGGAACGTCATCAAGGTCATCAGGCCGATAGCCGGGTGGGAGTTGGACCTTATCGAGAGGAAAGGGTTCGAAATATTTGGCGGGGACAAACCAGGGCTCGTGGGGGCGGTAGAGTCCGCAGGCGAGGAAGAAGGGTTTTTCGGACGGGGGCTCGAGAAGTTGCTTCGAGATCCATTGCGAGACCGAGTAGTCGCCACCGAATTCCTCATCAGTGACATCAAGTGGGCCCCAATCGGTTTCAACATATTGCCACGGGCCGCCACGGGGGAGGGAAACGGGGCGTTTTTCGGGATAGAGAGTGCGCGGGAATGGGTTGTCCTTTTCCTTGGCGGGGAAGTAGTCGTGCCACGATCGGGGATCGATGACGTAGTGCAGGATCTTCCCCGAACCGGCGGCGTGGTAGCCATGGTTTGCGAAGTGTCGGGGCATCAAGGTGACATCTGGCATGACCTCGCGGAGAGGCTGCATGTTATCGTAGAGGCCTGAACGGTGCGGGGCGATGCCCGAAAGAATGGCGGCACGGCAAGGGCCACAGGCAGGGGCGGGGCAGTGGGCATTGGTGAAGAGAACCGACTGCGAGGCGAGGCGCTGGAAGTTGGGCGTGAGGGTCTGGGGGTGCCCCGCGAGGGGGCTGATCCAGTCGTTTAAATCATCGACGGAAATAAAGAGGATATTGGGGCGCGTGGCGTTTTCGGTCGCCTTGCTTCCTGCTCCTGCAGCGGGATCCTCTTGAGCAGGTAAAACAAGGCAGGTCTGAAGGAAGAGCAGAAGGGAAAGAAGGAACTTCATGGTGAGGCGGTCGGCGAGGAATACCTCAGGATGTCCTTTTCATCAACCGTGGAGCGGAATGTTTCGCCACCCGCGGTCGCTCCTCCCGCAATGAGGCGCGCCGTGGTAAAAATTAGGGGACCGGAGTAATTTTATTTCTTAAGGTGGAGGTCACCAAAGTTGAGATAGTGCTCCCAGTCATTGCCGGTGAGATCGTGCTTACCAGTGCGGACATGATAGCCAACGTGGCCGGTATGAATCGGTTGATCGGGTTCCGGCATCGTCAGGGTGTTGAGACCTTTGAGTCCAAAGAGTCGGTAGACAGGTTCGGCGTGGGCGGCAGCGAGGAATTCGCCTTCGGGATCGGCCCACCCATCTTCGGAAGCACTTGCAACGTAGACCGGGCGCGGAGCGATGAGGGCGATGAGTTGGTGTTGGTCAACCGGGAGAGTTTCCTCGCGGTCGTTAAATTTTTTATAGTTCCCGCAGAACCAGTGGGGAAACGCGGTGTTGATGCGACCGACCAATTCACCTTTTTTCCGGCGGGCCAGAGCGGCCCCAGTGCAGCCCGAGTTGTTCGAGATGGTGAGGGCAAAACGATCGTCGTTGGCACCGGCCCAAAGAGCGGTTTTACCGCCCCGGGAATGACCGAGGACTGCGATTTTAGCTGCGTCAATGGCTGGATCCGTTTCGAAGTAGTCGAGTGCGCGCGAAGCTCCCCAAGCCCAGGCCGCGATGGTGGCCCAAGCATCACCGGGACGTTCTTTGGGGTAATGGTCGAAGACTTTATGGGCGCCGTTGTCGAAGTTAAGATTCTTATCGATACTCAGTTCAGAGTTTAAGAAAGCCGCCGCGATGTAGCCTCGGGCGATGATGGTTTCGGCTGGCCAAAAGTCGTCTTTTTTTTCGCGGGTGGGATCGATGTTTTCGATGCCGCGATTGCAAATGAGGAGAAACCCCGGGACTGGCTTGGTGGCTTTGTTCGGCGTGAAGGTGATGAGCTTGAATTGACTGGTTCCGCCGGGGCCGGAGTATGAAATCTCGATGATCTTCAGGGTTGCCGCGCCTCCCATGGCGGTGGCATCTTCTTCGATGACTTCGAAGGCAAGGGTGTCAGGTTTTCCGAGGGGTGCGCGTCCGAAGATATGCTTGCGGAAGAGTTCGAGGGTTTGTGGTCGCCCGGTCTTGATCCATTCCTCTTTGGTCTGCGAAGGAGGAGTGCCGAGAACATTCGGGAGTTCGAGGGCGGGGAGGTGCGAGAAGGAGAGAGCCGTCATGAGGGTGAGTGCTTTGAGCATGAAATTGATAGGGTGGGAGGCCGCCTAGAATAACGCTCGTTGAGGGGTGAGCGGAAGGGTAAAATGATTTCTGAATCCAAGAGGTCAGGTCTTCTCCGGCATCGAGACGTTCGGCGACGAACTTGCGGAGGGCTTTGTCGTTTTGGAAGTCCTCCCACGGGCTGTAGAGGGCGGCGAATGTTGGTCCGACTAAGGGGCCACTGAAGAGGGTGGGAATGCAGAGAAGCGCGACGATAGTCCGGAGGATGGACGGCGTGGATGTTTTGGGCTCTGAGGAGTTTGGGGTGTTCAAGGAGGCCACGGGTGGTGGCTATTTAGACAAGGTCGTTGCAAAGTTTTTTGGACCAAGCGTAAATGTCTTTTTGCTTTCGGGGTTTCGCTTTCTTTTCCGCTCCCGTTTCGGTTTTGATTTTTTCTTCTTCAGGGGGCGGAAGGAGGCTCGGATGGTGGTTCGCTTGCGGTTGGCGTTGGCTTTCCCTTTGGCTTGGTCACGTTGGTGCCAAACCAGTAAGCGGCGGCAATGACGAGAGCGAATAGAATGAGAATCGGGAGATGATCCATGAGAAGGAGGGGAGAATGAGAGCGAGACTGAAAAGGACAAGTGGGACTTTGTGAAGTCGGGGAAATCTGGGTTGCAGCGGCACCTACGAGTTTTCTATCGGGGGCCACGCCGCATGGGCTGGCTTCTCAAGAAGAGGCCGTGCGGGTTGGGTTTCGAGCGCTGGAGATGGGGGCGA
>JBLIDI010000163.1:0-9459 GCA_047634075.1 Akkermansiaceae bacterium | reverse complement strand
GAATTCGAGGACCCCGACGGTGAAGAATCCCCCATCGCGCAGGAAGACGAAGTGAGATCACCCGGCATGTTCAGCCAGTTCAACACCCTCCTGGGGCGGCGGATGCGCATCTTTTTCCGGGACCGCGGTCAGGTCTTTCTCCAACTCGCCATCCTCATTTGTTTTCCCATCCTCGTCATCCTCTTTTCGCCCAGAGCCAATGAAAACATGCGGAAATTCACGGATGCCTCCGGAGCAAGCGAACGACAAAAGTTCGTAGAACAAGTGGGCGTTCAGGCCGATCGGCTCAAAGTCGGCTCTGCCGTGTCAGGAATCATTATGTTCCAAGTCGTCCTCCTCTCCTTGATGGGGTCAAATAACGCGGCCCGTGAAATCGCGGGAGAACGACAAATCCTCGAGAAGGAAAAATTCGGGGGAGTGAGTCCCATCGCATACCTCATGAGCAAGGTCGTCTTCCTCTCAGGACTCGTTCTCATCCAATCTCTTTGGATGGCGGGGTTTGTCGAATTATTTTGGTCCTTTGAAGGCAAATTTATCGAACACGCCACCTTTCTCGTCTTGGTCAATGCCGCCATGACCTCGGTGTGCCTCGGGATCTCCAGCCTGATGCGCACCGCCGAGAAAGCCTCCCTCCTCTCGGTTTACCTCGTCGGTTTCCAACTTCCCCTCTCCGGGGCAGTCCTCGCCCTTCCTGAGAAGGTCGAGCCGATCACCCGCCCCTTCATCTCCGCTTACTGGGCATGGTCCGGGAGCGTCAATTCCCTCTCAGGAGATTACCGCTCGGCCCTCACCAGTATAAGTGAAACCGAGCTTTCCCCCGTCAACATCTGCTTTTTTGTTCTCCTCATTCATATTATGATCGGCCTCGCGGTATCATGGGTCGGAACCAGCCGCCCGCAATGGGAACACTAATCATACCTATCATTTTATCTTATGGCTCGTCGCGCTAGCTCAGGTGTTAACACCCAGGCCCTCATCATTGGAGTGGTCATTCTCGTTCTTGTCCTTGGCGTCGGCTATTGGCTCCTCAACCGACCTTCCTCAGGATTCGATGCCCCGGAACTCGACATGGAGCAAGCTATGGGAAATAGCCGCAGCCTCTCAGGAAACCGTTACCAGATTAGCGGAAAACTCATCGACCGCCGGGTCGAAAGTGTCGGACAACTCGTCACCATCCATGTGGGAGAGGAATCCAACCCGAAACCCCTCTCAATCATCATCCCCGATGGCTTCCAAGGCGGAAACCTCACCAACCAAACAGACTACACCTTTCTCGTTGAGTTCAACACGAGCGGAGTGGCAGTTGCTCAAGATGTAAAACAGCTCTAAGCTAGAAAGTATCCCTACCAATGTTATGAAAAAAACCCTCCTTTCACTCTCACTGACGCTCCCGATCCTGGGGCAGGTCTACACCCCCCCGGCCCCCACGAATAATAATAATTCGACTCCAAGTGATACCGTCACTCGGTCCCAGCCCTCCCAAAGCACCAATAACAACGCCAATGGCGGGCTCCTTGGAAACGAGGTCGGCGTCTTCGACCCCACCAACGATACGATCTCTTGGAACGGCAGCACTTGGGCCGCCAGCAACAACCGCCTCGTCGCCGCCCGCTTTGAGAAATATCTCAATGAGCCGGAGAACAAATCCGAAGCGGCAGACGAATATCGCAACACCATCGACGAAATCCTCGCAATTCTCTCGCCTCACCGTGAAGGCGGCCCCGTCTTCGGCGAAGCTGTCGCACTTCTGCCCAAGGCTGCCGAGTATCCTGGAGATGCCAAGCTCTGCGACTCCCTGAGCAACGCCATTTACACCGCCATCCTTTCCAAAAAAGATAAACGGCGCACCGACGAGATGCTCGTTGCGATGAAGCAGGAAAAAGAGAAGGCCATCCTCGATGCCGACTGGAAAGACCGCACCGAGCGTGATCCCACCGCTGGCAATACCACGCAGGGAGCTGGCAAAGGTGATAGCACCGAAACGACCCAACAGGCCCAGCAAAGTGGGCGCGGCAAGCAATCTCTGCGCTACGCCGAATACGTCCGCCGGATCGCCGAAATTGAAGCCGTTAAACGGAGTAAGGAACTCGAATCCAAGGTCAAACAAGAGCTCGCCAAGGTCCAATATCAGGCCCTCATGGTCCAGTTCTTCGTCCAACGCCGCTTCCGCCACGTCATCATGGCTTCGCGATTCTATAACCAGATCTGGAATGAAGGAGATGGCACCCTCTACATCGACCAGGACTCCGACATCAACAAGATGTTCAGCGAGAGCCTCGGGGTCAGCCCGACCGTCTCCACCCTCGACTCACTTGCCAACGAGGCCATCCGCGATGTCGACAAAGGGGTCGAAGTCTTCTCCTTCCTCGTCGAGCAAGAAGAACTCGAATCCGCTTCCAAGCGCCTCGCCGAAGCCTTCATCGTCGGTGAGTTCATGCCCTCTATCGATACCCTGCCACGTGAGAAGAAACGCAAGGTTCTTCAATTCGTGCGTGGCTCGAACGTCCTCCTTAACGCAATTGACTCCAAGGACTACGTTAAGGCCACTGCGCAAATCAAAGACCTCCAGGATAAAGCAACGGACTTTGATGCCACCAAGGCACAGGCCGCTGTCGCCACCTTCACTCGTGCGAGCGATATGCACATCATGATGGCTAAGAACCATCTTGCCGCCCGCGACATGGAAAAGGCCCAGGAGTCAATCCGCCTCGCCATGGAAATCTGGCCTCAAAATCCCAAGCTTGTTGAGTTCGATCGCCTCGTTAGCGCCGGTGGGTCCTTGATCAAGCTTCGCAATGACTTCGACCGCCTCTTCGCTGAGAAAAACTACCGCGAGGTCTTCCGCCGCCGCTTTGAATTCGCTCCCAGTATCGAAGGCGACGCTGATCGTAAGGCGAAATTCATGCAAGTGGGGGACAATATCACCTCAATCGAAACCGCAGTGCAAAGCGCAGAGGAGCTCACCAATTTCGGGCAGGAATACGCCGCTTGGGAGAGACTCTCCGAAGTTCACGAGCGCTTCCCGGATGATCCAAACCTCAACCAAGTGATGACTCGACTCGCCCCAAAGGTCGCTGACTTCACGATTGCCCTGAACAATGCCTCAATGCATGAAAACCGCGGCAACGTCGGCTCCGCCCTATCATGGTTCTATAAAGCCCGCCACCTCCACCCCGGAAGTGAGAAGGCGGAGGAAGGCATCGAGCGCCTCGTTCAGCTGGCCCTTCAATAGACCACCCCACGATCATCACCTCACCGAAGCACCATCCCGGAAGGGTGGTGCTTTTTATTGGCCCAGGCGCCGCAGAAAATCGTAGGAGTAAAGCCCCGTGCTGTGCCCATCAGCCCAGAAAAGTTGAATGGCATAACCACCCACGATCTCGTGGCGAATCAGCTCAAAGCTCTTCTCCGAATGGATCACCTTGGGCACCAGGACTTTTCCGGTGACATCCGGCTCACCTTGACAGGCGGCGCAGGGACAGGCTTTGCGCAACGGTGCAAAAGCAAGATAGCTCTCCGATCCATCGGCCCATGCTAGGGCGACCTCGTTTCCGATGATCGCTAGATTCTCCAATTTTATCATGCTCATGGTTTCGTTAATCTCGGCCCGAAGATCGCGGAACCGACACGCACGATCGTCGAACCTTCTTCAATCGCCACCTCAAAATCGCCGCTCATGCCCATGCTTAAGCCAGGCAACCTGCGCCCAGCCCGTTTTTCGAGATCTTCTTGAAGCACACGCACCTTGGCAAACCACGGGCGGGCATCTTCCGGAGTCTCAACCCGGGGCGGGAGACACATTACCCCTTGCCAATCCAGGTTTTCCATCGTGACAATCTCATCCAAACTCTTTCGGAGTTCGTCCGGAGAGAAACCATCCTTACTCTCCTCGGCCCCAATATTGACTTCCAAAAAGACTCGCGGCTTCAGCTCCAATTCTCCCGCGACACGATCGGTAAAGCGCAGCAGCTTTAATGAGGACAGACTGTGTATCACTGGAAAAAATGGCAGCACTTTACGAACCTTATTACGCTGCAGACTTCCAATAAAATGCCATTCCAAACTCGATGGCAGAAGCGGGATTTTTTCCTCACCTTCCTGCAATCGGTTCTCTCCAAACAAAAGGTGCCCGGTGTCGGCAGCCTCGCGGACAATTTCTACCGGCCAGGTTTTTGAAACCACCAGCAGGTCAACCGGGCGACCTGCTCGAGCAGCCGCGGCAGCGACTTGGCCTTTGACCACCTTGAGATTTTCTGCGATTTGCGACATGGAACCTCACTCACCGCGTTCCAAAACACCGGCCAACTTGCTGGCCTTCACCGCGCTGACCAAGTCACGAAGGACTGATAGGCCCTCGCGCTTCGTAGCATCGATCCCGCTGGGCCATTCCGGGGTGTCGTCCAAATCAGCAACCGCGTCTTTGGCCTGCCGCATGTGACGTTCCGAGTCATTCTCGAGATTCACTTCGGGTAATTTTTCAAGATTGACGTCGTCGAGAGTGAGCCGATACCTTTTGAAGGTCCCATCATCGTCCTTTTCAAGGTCGGCAAAACGCTTGAGTCGCTCGCCATTACGAGCCTTGCGACGCTTGTCAGCCTCCGCGATTTCTGCTCTCCGCTTCTCGATATTTAAAGAGACCTTGTTTTCCTCCATCCGCTTTTCGAGTCGGGTCGCATCATCCAAGGTGTAAACAAAGTCCTGACTCCCCTTCACTCGCGTCGAGCTCTTATCCGCCAGCATCGCGAGGAAGAGATTCAAGCGATTATAAGGTTTCAGATCACGGGCACGACGGATTTTATCATGCGCCAGGGCATGGTCGGCATATTTCTCACCAACCTCCAGAGCATCGCGAATCGAAGGAAGGATGATGTCCGGGACAACACCCATCTTTTGGGTCGAACTTCCCGCCACCCGGTAAAACTTTTGGATCGTGAGCTTCACCGCGCCAGCCCGATTCGCGTTTGCCAACGGGGGCATGAAACGACCGATCTCAAGTGGCTGCTGCACCGTCCCCTTGCCATAAGTCGAAGACTCACCAACGATCACCGCACGATTGTAATCCTGAAGCGCGCCCGCAAGGATTTCGCTCGCTGAAGCACTTCCTTTATCGGTCAGAATCACGATGGGGCCATCATACAAAGGCCTCCGGAAAGGTGATTTCAAGGACTCAATATGACCACTCGTCGTCTTGATCTGAACGACCGGCCCGGCTCCAACAAAGAATCCCGTGATCCGGCGAACCTCTTCAAGTGACCCTCCACCATTTCCTCTCAAATCAATGGCAAGACCATCAATTTTCTCTTTCTTCAACCGCTCCATCAGGATTTCGAGATCACGTGAGACTCTGACATCACGATCTTCCGGGTCGAAGTAGAAAGAGGGCATCGTTATGACCCCGAGCTTCATTTTATCGTCACCCTTAAAGTAGTCGATGACCTCGGCAGTCGTGAGTTCATCCTTCATCGTCACCTGCTCTCGTTTAATAATGATGATCCGAGTCTCTCCGGCAGGAGCACCGGCCGGTTCGACCTTGAGGGCCACATCGATCCCCTCCTCTCCGCGGATCATTTCCACAACCTTGTCGAGCGGCATGAACATGATGTCGACCCAAGCGCCGTCGTTCTTGGAGTCAACACCAACAACACGATCCTTGAGTTGGAGCTCACCCTGACGATCGGCTGGTCCGTTATTTACGATGCCTTCAATCTTGGTTGCGCCATCGTCTTCCGCACGCAGAAGTGCTCCGATTCCAACAAGCCTGTTCTGAATATTGACGCGGAACTGGTTAAGCTCGCGGGCACTGAAATACTCCGAGTGGGGATCATGGGCCCGTGCCACCGCGCTCAAGAAGTAATTGGCAATGTCTTCGTCATCGGTCCCCTTAATCGTCTTGAAAAATCGCTCGTAGCGCTGAGAGATCTTTTCTTTGGCTAACGGTTGATCCTCGAGCGGGTTTTCCTTCCCCTGCTCCTTGGCACGGCGGGCGATCTCTTGGCGTCTCAGAGTCTCGCCAAGGAGAGCCTCCTTGAGCTGGAGCCTCCAGAGATCCTTCGCCTCGGCGGCATCAGCAGGCCACTTGGCATTCTCCCGGTCCCGCTCGATGAACTCGTCCGTGTTAAATGAAAACTCATGACCATCCAGTAGCTCCTTCACGACAGCCGCGCGCTCGGCGACCCTGACTTGGTATTGCCCATAGATTTCCGTGGCAGCTCCCATGCTCTCCTTGGAAAGGAGCAAATTATCCAATTCCGTCGCATACTTTTTCTCAAAAGTATCAATATCAGATTGCTCGAAATAAAGACGGGAAGGATCAAGATCTCCTATGAAGTCATTAAAAATACGCTTGCTGAGATCATCATCGAGAGGCAGGCGCGCATAGTGTCCGTTTAGAAGCATGCGGGACATCTCCCTGGCCACGAGATTAAAATCGGCAGCCATCGTCGAACAGCTGGGGAGGAGCCACAGCACAAAAACCGGGGCAAGGAAACGCATCAGAGTTTTCTTCATAAAATATCCTAAAAGGTTGGGAAGCCTCGGTGGCTCCTCGTGGCGGACTGTAGTCTACAAGCGACGATCAGCGATGAGTTTTTTTCTTTCCTTTTCAATTTCCGCTGCGAGCCACAAACGGAACTCTTCCACCTGCTTTGTCAACTCTTCCGGCACGTAGCTAATTCCATTCAGACGCGATCCTAAGAGTTCACGTTCCCGTTCGCTTGGAACGGGCAAAATTCCCAATTTCAGCTTAATTCCGATCATTTCCTCCCCGCGTTTCACGTCCAAAGCAATGGGAGTCTGAGGGGGATGCCTCTGAATCTCCGCCGCCACTTTCGAAGTGAGATCGTAGCCACCGCGGACCTCCCAATCATTGATTTTCAAAATAATATCGTTCAATTTCAAACCACTGGCTTCCGCCGGTGTTCCCGGAAGAACCTGCGTAATTTGAACCCCTGTTCCAACCACTTCCTTTTGAGGCCCCCCCCGAGGCAACCCTCTCAGTTGGCCATTTCCATAAGGCATCATCACGACTCCCACATACCCTTTCGGCTCAAAATAAGCTCTTTCGAGAAGAGGAACCATACGCGCTCTAATCTCGGGACTCGCACACTTGAGAAATTTTTGAAGCAAACGGTCCTTTGCTCCTTCATGATTTGCCAAGATCCACCCGGCGATCTCTTTTTGAGCGACTTCGCGCTCCTTGAAGGAATCTGCTGATAATCTCTCGAGAGATGGCAATTCCTCGGCCGAAATGGCGTTGGCGAGAGCACTGAAGAGGATGAGAGCGATAACCTTCATGAGGTTGGAAGCTAGCCTCTCCCAAACGTCAAATCAATCTCTCAAAACAAAAAACGAGCCACCCGTTAAAGGAGGCCCGCTTTGAAAATTTGTTCCTTAATTACTGGTTGAAGATATTCCCTTCTGGAACCTCAATAACATCTCTGCTGTAGATCAAAACACCCTTATGCTCCTGGCGCTTCAGATCATAGACATAGACCTTACGATTTCGATAGAGCTTCACTCGGTTCATCGCCGCATACGGACTCTCGCCACCTGCGGCTTGAACCGCTGAGTAGAGGGTCATTCCCTTCGTCCATGGCTTTTGCCCAGGAGATCTTACCTCACCGCCAACCGTAAATGACAGAACGTCGTTTGCTCTGTCATCCGCACCACTGAAAACCTGAAATACCGGGCCAGTGTAGATCTGCGCTGCTTTATATTTGCTGGCAATGCTGGCGGCCAAGGCCGACTTTGTCATTCCAGATGCCTTTACCCGACCGATGATCCACATTGTAATGTATCCGTCGGAAGAGACCGAGTATTCGTCATCCAGACGTCCTTTTTCGGACACGGGCACGCCTGAAATCGAGAGTCGGAGGCTTTGGTCAGGGCGAACAATGGTCTGGGCGTTCACCGATGCCAGGCCGAAGCCGAGAACAGCAATGATGATAGTAAGGATTGTTTTCATTTTATTAATTTTTGGGGGTTGTGGAGCTCACGCTCCGGTAAGGGTGACTTTTTAGTAGAGATCCTCGCTTGAGGACGACTTGCTGGAAGTTTCTGGGACCGACTTTGACTGCGGAGACTGGTGAGCCGTCATAGCCTGTGGGGTGGCGCTTTCCTCCATCGTGCTGGGAGCGTAGTAGGTGTAGTAGCTTGTGTAATACTGATACTGACTGTCGCTTCGGACGTCAACGTTGTTGAGAACAACCCCGATCACTTGTCCGCCGACATTCTCGACAGCCTGCTTGACTCGCATCAGCATGTTCCGTGGAAGTTTGCGGTGCTGAACAACAACCATTGTCAGATCCACTTCACTCGCAAGAACTGCCGCGTCGCTCACCCCCAGAATTGGCGGGGAATCGACAAGAACGAGATCAAAGCGCTGTTTGACGTCCTGAAGCAGCTCGGACATCCGGCGGGAGTTCAGAATTCCAGCAGCATCTGCAGGGAGAATACCAGAAGGAAGGAAGTAGAGGTTATCAACCGGAGTCTGGAGAATGACATCCTCAAGAGCCAAATCCGTCGTCAGATAATTGGTCAAACCCACGGAGTTATTGATGTCGAAGAAGGTATGGAGACGCGGACGACGAAGGTCAGCATCGATCATCAGAGTGGTGTAGCCCCCCTGAGCGCAAACGTAAGCCAGATTGACGAGGGTTGTTGACTTACCTTCACCTGCTCCACCGGAAACAACCGTGATTGAGTTATCGTCGGGGTTCTTCCGGTTGAATTCAATATTGGTTCGCAGGATTCGATATGCTTCGGCATCGGGACTCATCCCGCTCTGCTTATGCAGGATTCCCACGTCCTTGGGAATCACAGCGAGAACAGGCACTTGGAGGTAACGCTCGACATCCTCAAGACTCTTCACGGAGGTGTCGAGGTGCTCAAGAAGGAAAGCGATTCCAATCCCAAAGATAAGGCCGACACCTGCTCCCAAGAGCAAGTTCATCGTGAAATTTGGAAAGACCGGAGCCTTGGCCTTCCTAGGTTTCTCGTGAAGAGTGATGGGATCCCGGGGCATCTTCAACAGGACGCGCGCCTCTTGTTGCTGCTGCTTCATGTCGCGCAGCATGAAACGCGATTGCTGATAGGACTCTTTTGCCTGGTTGTAGCGATTCTGTTTGAGAGAGAGTTCGATGGTATCGAGTTTTCGATCGGCGACCATTGTTCCCATGCGCTCAACTTGGCGCTTGACCAAGTCAAGTTTGGTTTGGAGGACTGCCTTTAATGAAACCACTTCTTTGTAAGCCTGCTCCATTGCTGATGCCGCCCGCTGATCCATGACGACAACATCGGGGTGCTTTGCCCCCAAGCCTTGCGCCATCATATCGACCTTTCGATCTTTTGCCTCCCGACTCTGAGTCGCAAAAGCCGTGACCTGATTCTGGGGGAGGTCTAAACCGGAGGCATAATTGATGAGATCTTCGCTGGAAAGTTCCACCAGCTTTATAATTTGAA
>JBLIDI010000162.1:0-9470 GCA_047634075.1 Akkermansiaceae bacterium | reverse complement strand
CGAATTGATGGCACCTGGCAAGAAATTGGCAAAAAACCTCGAAGCCTCGAACTGGTCACCTTCCTCAACGAGCTTGAGAAAGAGTAAGAGGAAACTCGTCTCACTTCTTCTCCAGCTCTCGCATCGCCTCAGCCAGGGCTTTTCCGAAGCGCACGAAAGTCTTGCCACTTCCCAGATAATGATACTCGGCATTTGAAGCGCCCAGATCCCACTTTCTCTGTTCCTCAGCGGTGAGTTCGCCATCGCCAAAACGATATTTGGCACATTCTTTTTGATACTCTTCCTCCGTCATCTTGCCGTCCTTAACCTGCCTCTTCCAGTTCCCCGTGCTACGACGCTTCCAGTAAAGATCACTCAAGCCGAGATCGTAAAACGGCCCGCTATCGACCGCAATCACATTGCCTTTCAGCTCCGCGTCCACCTTGGAATCGTAGTCCTTCACCGCCTTAAACTGCTCCCTCCTAAAATTCGTCACCGGCAATCCTTTATCGAATCTTCGGCTATCGGGATCGGTTCCGTAGACGCCCAAAATCCCCACGATAAACGGAAGCTTGGGTGAGTTGAATTCCTTCCTCACATCAGTGATGAAATGAATCATATTGTCGGAATACTGTTCGATATGGTGACGATTACACATGTCATTCCATCCCTGAAACCAGACAAAACCCGAGAGTTCAAAACCATCCTTCTCGTTGTAACCCGGGACCACTTTCTTGATCTCGCCTGAGTCCTTCAAGGTCGCCTTCACAAAACTCACCATCTCGCGGTAGTATTGTCCCACTTCCTCCTTTCCGGGGATATTGCCATTTTCTTTCTCCCGCTTGCTCGGGACATACGGCCCCGCTCCCGGCGACCGAAAATCAACCGCGAGCGATTTCCCGCCCCACGCCGTCTTAATGATCAAAACCGGCTCCTCAAGCGCCCGGTCCATGAAGATTCCAAAGCCATACTCCGGTCCAATGCGATTGTCATCGAAGCCATATCCCACCTTCACCTTACCGAGTTGGGTGAGATCCTCTCCCCCACGCTGGGTCCGGTTTGCGACCCAGGCGTTTTCAGAAACCACCGGCTTTCCATTCGCATCCAGAATCTCCTTGAGAAGCGGCGCGGTCGCGGGGTCATCACCGATCGCCGCGAAGGTGCTTTCGTGAGCCGAACCCTGCATATTGGACTGACCGGCAAGAAGGTAGACCTTCAAAGGCTTTCCCAGCGCGCTCCCCACTCCAAGCAACCCCATCACTAAAGCCATCATCTTAGGAATCATTTTGATCATCTCGCCGCAATCTTGACGCGTCATCCCGTGAAAACCAGCAAATCTCTCTGACCTCCTACGCTCGGCACCTGCCACCCCAGAATCTAAAATCAAACCACAGATTAAGATGATTGAGCAGAGATTCCCAGAGATTTCTCCCGAACTCATTGAGAGCAAATTTCAACGCAGACAAAAAAAATTGGCAGACTCCTCCTAAACCCAAGAGGGTCGCGTGGGGCGAAAGCCCTCTACGCGACGCGGTCATTCGACAATACCATTGACCCCAATGCTGGTCTCCCATACCCCTCTTGCCTATGGAAACTCAATCTATCGCTGACCTCCTGGCGATCGACACCGGCACTTTGGAAAGTCGCCTGTCGGAACTCAGGAGGTATCTTTGACCTCCCGATCTTAACCCAAAAGATCGCCGAGCTTGAAGCGCTAGCTGCCACCCCCGAGTTCTGGAACAACCAAGAGAAAGCTCGCGAAGTCCTTGCCGAAACCAAGCTCAACAAGGACAAGCTGGACCCATTCCTTAAGCTCGAGGAGAACTTCGAGAATCTCAACATGGGAATCGAGCTCGCCAAGGAATTTGACGATATCGACTCGGCCAAAGAAGCCCGCACCACTTTCGACAAACTCTGCACAGATCTCGATTCATTCGAAGTCATCATCCTTCTTGACGCTCCCTCCGACCCCAAGAATGCCTTCGTCGTCATTCAGGCCGGAGCAGGCGGCACCGAAGCCGGCGACTGGGCTGGCATGCTTTACCGGATGTACAATCGCTGGGCCGATCAGCATGGTTTTAAAGTCACCGTCACCGATTACCAGGAAGGTGAAGAAGCCGGAATTTCCTCCGCTTCGCTGAAGGTCGAAGGCCCCAACGCCTACGGGTATCTCAAAACCGAACGCGGAGTCCATCGCCTCGTTCGGATCTCCCCTTTCGATAGCGCGGGTAAAAGGCACACCTCCTTTGCTTCCATCGATGTCACCCCTGAAATCGACGACAGCATTGTCATCGAGATTCCCGACTGTGATGTCGAGATCAACACCGCGCGCTCCGGCGGCAAAGGCGGCCAAAACGTCAACAAAGTTGAAACAGCCGTCCACATGAAACACCTCCCCACTGGGATCGTGATCCGCTCCACCCAGGAACGTTCCCAACTCCGCAACCGCGAAGTGGCTTGGGAAACTCTCCGGGCCAAGCTCTACCAAATCGAAGAAGACAAGCAAAAGGCCGAGGCCGATCGCACCTACTCCGAGAAAGGCGAAATCGGCTGGGGTAGCCAGATCCGTTCCTACGTTTTCCAGCCCTACCAAATGGTCAAGGACCTCCGCACCGGCGTGGAATCCGGTAATATTCAAAATATTATGGACGGAGCGATCGATCCCTTCATCGAAGCGATGCTCCGGGGCCAAAAGCGGAGCTAAAGCCGCCCGTGCTCACCCTGGGTGAGTGGTATCCAAACCATCGACCGCGCGACGAATCGCGCCGATATGGGTGGGTCCAATCCGACAACACCCTCCCACCAAACCCGCACCTGCCTCAATCCATTCCCGAGCCATCGTGCCGAAATTCACCGGGTTCGAAAGGCCCAACCAGGATTTCGTCTTGGCTTGATAAACTTCCCCCGAATTCGGGTAGACCGCGATCTTCTTCTCGGGCGCTTCCGCGCGCATCAGCGCGATCAAACCGGTGACATGTTCGGGGGCGAGGCAGTTCACCCCCACCGCCACGACCGCTCGTAACTCCCTCAGGATCGCCAGGGCCTCGGACACCGACTCACCATCCCGCAGATGGGAATCATCCTGACAACACAGGGAGACCATCACGGGAGAACCCTCGACCGTGTCAAGCAAGCCTCCCACCACCTCCAACTCCCGCAAGCTTGGCATCGTTTCGAAAAGCAGGAGGTCCGCATCGGTGGCGGCGAGAAGCTCCAACCGGGGTTGATGAAACTCTTTCAGGCTCCCGTTCCCCACGTGATAGATCCCGGTGTATTCCGAGCCATCCGCCAAGTAAGCACCATAGGGACCCATCCCCGCCGCGATGAATCTCGGCCTCTCGTGGCCACCTTCTTCCTCGTAAAATCGGGACCTCGCCTCCCGAGCGATCTCAACCGCCTTGACCAAAAGTGCACGTCCTTCCTGCGAACTCCGACCCGCTCGCAAAAAACCCGGTAAACTCGCCTGATAACCAGCCGTCGTGATGACATCGGCACCCGCCCGGAGATACTGGCGGTGTGCCCTGACAAGCTTCCGAGGATGACTAGCAAGAAGCCCGGCAGTCCACAACAACGGGTCGAGCGGACACCCCATTTCCTCGAGAACATTCGAGAGCCCACCGTCCAGCACAAGGGGACGGAGAAAGCTTTCAGAAATCATCTTCTTCACACGAGAGCACTCAAATGACGATGACTGCAAAGACGGAATTAGCGGTCGAAGTTAATGCACATCGCCTTGGGCACCTCGGCACTCTCTCCACTAAAAGTGAGCTTCCCCGTTTTACGATCAATGCGGTGACTCGTGACCTCATTTGATTTTTGTCCGGCCACGAGGAGCCAATCACCCGACGGTGACAGGTTGATATTCCGTGGAATCCAAACCCCGGCCGGGGTCGTCTCGACAAGCGTGAGAGAACCATCCGCCCCGACCGCAAGAAGCGACACCGAATCCCGACCCTGATCGGTCAGATCACGGTTCGCAGTGTAAAGGAACTTCCCGTCCTGAGAAACCCGGATCTCCGAACAACTCATCTGGTCTCCGCTGACACCCTCCGGAAAAACACTCACGGTCTTTCCAGCCACGAGCTTCCCGCTCGTCTTCTCACGCGCGAAGGTTGCCACTGATAAGGACAGCTCATTGAGGACATAGGCCCGCGAGCCCTCTTTCCCAAACTTCAGGTGCCGGGGCCCCGCTCCGGGTGGCAACTTGAAGCCCCCCTTTTCAGTGAGACTCCCCTTGGCATCGAAGGCGTAGAACTTGACCTCATCGATCCCCAGATCGGGGGCATAGGCAAACTTGTTATCAGGCCCGGCGTAAATCGAATGCGCATGCGGTCCTTCCTGACGCTGCTTGTTCACGCTCGACCCTTCATGCTGAATTAAGGAAGCCACCGCCCCGATCTTGCCACCATCGAGGGGAAAAGAAACGACCTTGCCGCCCCCATAATCAGCCCCAAACAAGACCTTTTCATTGGCATCAATGCTCACGTGACACAGCCCGCTCCCGTCATAACTCTGCACCGCGACCTCAGTCAACTTACCGTCAGCGATTGCATAAGCCGCCACCGCACCTTCCTCGCCGGACTGATAGGTCGAAAAAATAAGATCACCCTTCTGATTCAACTCCTGAAACCCCATTCCCGGCCCCTTCACCGCGTGCTGACGATTACTCAGGGCCCCAGTCTTCTCATCGAGTTGGAGAGTATAAATTCCATCCGCGCCGGTTCCCACATACACCAAAGTCGCCTCGCCCTGAACCACTCCCAACAGAGCGGCAGCTCCCAGTAAAATCTTCTTCATGACTTGTATTAGCAGATCTTTTTCCCTGACGAAAGACCGATCCTTGCCTCTCCCGACAAATCGACGCATTCTTTTCCCGCATGCCTGACGAAATTAAGAACGACCGCTACTTTGCCGAGGGATTCCGGGAACTCGACGAAAGCCTTGCCAAGACCACCGCCATGCTTGCCGATGCTCTCCCGCTCGATGAGGGACTTCGCTCTTTGATCCCATGGCAAGAGGGAAAATCCTTTCCTGATTCCATCCCAACGGGCAACGAGCGCGAAGGAGCACAACTTCTCTCCATCTGCTTCGAACTCCTAAACATCGTCGAGGATCGCGTCGCCTGGAAATTCCGCAGCGCCCGCCGCGCCTCTCACGGAGCCAATGCCATCAAAGGCCTCTGGCCTTCGGTCATCAACCGCCTCTCCGAAGAAGGCTTATCCGAAGCCGAAGTCATCGAAACACTCAAGAAAGTCCAAGTCGAACCTGTTCTGACCGCGCACCCCACCGAAGCCAAGCGCCCCTCGGTCCGTCTCCGCCACAGAGCCATCTACGAGGAACTCCGTGCCTATGAATCTGCCAAAAGTGACCCTCACTATGGTCGTCGCGTCGCCGACTCCCTCCGGGCCGAACTCCAAACCCTCTGGTACACCGGCGAGATCTTCGTGCAACGTCCCGACGTTCAGGAAGAACTCCGAAATGCCCTCCCCTACCTCAGCGAAACTTTCCCGGAAGTCGTCATGCGGCTTGATCGCTCACTTGAGCTGGCCTGGGAAGACGCCGGCTGGGATGTCGAAAATCTCCGCAAAGAAAAAGCCTACCCAAAACTGCGCTTCTCAAGCTGGATTGGCGGAGACCGCGACGGCCACCCTTTTGTCACCCCGGAAGTCACCAAAAACACCCTCGCGGAGCTTCACGAGAATGCCGTGCAAATGCATCAACGACATCTCACCAAGGTCGCTGATAAGCTGACCCTTGCCCCACCCTTCGCAAAAGTTCCGGCCCGACTCTTCCAACAAATCGAAAACTACGTCGAGGAACTTGGAGAAGCCGGATCGCGCATCGCCTTCCGATACCGGCTCGAACCATGGCAGGCCTTCGTGCGACTTCTCATCGAGAAATTCACGCAAGGAAAGTTCGCCATAACCGCCGACTACCTCGCCGATCTCGAACTCATCAAGGACACCCTGATCGAAGTCAAAGCCTCCCTGACGGCCCACGAGTGGATCTTCCCCCTCATCCGTCTTGCCGAGATCTTCGGCCTCCACCTCGCGTCACTCGATGTTCGCAACAACTCGGAAGCCCACGATGCCGCCGCGTCCCAGCTCTTCGCAACAATCGGAATCCCCGATGGCGAAAACTTCGGCTCGTGGACTGAAGCAAAGCGACGGGAATTTCTCGTCAGCGAGCTCTCAAATCCCCGCCCCTTTCTCTCCCGCTACGAAAAAGCGGGCGAAAATGCCGACGATGTCCTCGCCTATTTGCGACTCCTCGCGACCCACCTTCGCAAGCGCGGGCCCGACGGCTTGGGACAACTGATCATCAGCATGACCCGGTCGGTCTCAGACATTCTCCTCGTCCAGGTCCTCGCTCGTGAGGCCGGACTCGCCAAACGACACTCGAACGGAAAATGGCGCTCACGTCTCCCGGTCAGCCCGCTTTTTGAAACCGGAGAAGATCTCGCCGCCGCCGACAAAATCCTCGCCGAATATCTCGCCATCATGGGACCCCACCCATCGGGCATGCAACCGGCCATGGTCGGCTACTCGGACTCGAATAAGGACGCTGGGGTTTTTGCCTCCCAATGGGGAATTTTTAAAGGCCAAGAGGCCATGACCGCAGCTTGCCGCAAAGAAGGCGTGGTCCCTCAGTTCTTCCACGGGCGCGGTGGCACCATCGGGCGTGGCGCCGGCCCCACCCGCTGGTTCCTGCGAGCACTCCCGGAAGGCGCTCTCGCAGGACCTGTGCGCGTCACCGAACAAGGCGAAGTCCTGCCCCGAAAGTATGGTCACGAAGGCAACGCACATTTCCACCTCGAACTCCTCACCGCCGGAGTCACCCGTATTGTCGGACTCAGAAATGACCGGGCCAATCCTGTCGACCAATGTCGTCAAAGCCTCGATGCCCTCTCATGCGAGTCTGACAAAGCCTATCGACGCTTGCTCGATGCCGATGACTTCATTGATTTCTACCGCACTGCCACCCCCATTGATGCGCTGGAGACAGGCGTCTTCGGATCCCGACCATCACGCCGCACCGGCAAGAAGGCGTCCCTCAAGGACCTCCGTGCCATTCCGTGGGTCTTTTCATGGACTCAGGCCCGCTTCTACCTTCCGGGTTGGTATGGCGTGGGCTCAGGCCTCGAGGCCATCGGTGACAAGGCCTACCAAAACATCAAAGACAACCTGCCCGAATTTGACTTCCTCCGCTACGTCTTTACCAACGTCGAATCCTCCCTCGCTTCCGCCAACCCGGAAATGATGAAGCACTATGCCGACCTTTGCCCCGACGAAGCACTCCGAGAGCGCCTTCTGGATCAGATTCTCACTGAGTATGAAAAAACCAGTCGTTTGGTTCACGATCTCTTCGGTCGCGCGTTCGACTCACGCCGCCCACGTATGGAAAAAACCCTCGCGGTCCGGGAAGTCCCATTGCACGTCCTCCACCGACAGCAAATCACTCTCCTCAAGAGATGGCGCGACGCCGGCAGCCCAATCGAAAGTGAAGACGGTAAGTTCAACCGCGACTTCCTCGCTCTCCAACTGACGATCAACGCCATTTCCTCCGGCCTCCGCGAGACCGGCTAATCAATTTCGATTCACTTTAAAGAGCGAATAACCCTTTGTTCGCAGAATCCGTCCCGACAAACCACTTCCCATTCGGATGCAGCGCGATGAGGTAGGCGGTGTCCGCATGATGGTAAGTCGTCAGGACCTTTCCTGTCGCAACTTCAAATCTAAAAATATCGTCCGAGCTACTGGCGGAAAGGAATTCTTTTCCGTCATTCAAGAAGCGAATTCCCCACATGGACCCACAACCAGGCACCGTGAAGCGCCGGATCAACTTGCCGGTCTTGATTTCAAATAACCGAACACACTGATCCCGCGAAGAACTGAGGACATGAACCCCATCCGGGTGACAGACAATCTCGGAAAGTATTCCAGCGTGTTGAAAAGAGGCCACTTCACCGGTTTCGACTTCCTCCAGATGAAGCGCCGGAAGTGACAGAGGGCATAGTATGAAAAGGCACACGCTTGCTAGAATTTTCATCGTATGTAAATGTCTGGAAACCGGAAGCAAGACCAGCCTTCATTCTTGCGCACCACGAACCCACGGGAGCTTGCCCTTCCCATCAAATCGAGCCATCCTCTCGCCATGAGACCCTCCCTTGGATCTGTTTTTGTCATCAAACGCACCGGAGCCCTGCAACGGGTGAACCCTGCAAGCGGTGAGACCCTTGTGATCGCCCCCCTCCCCGGCGAGCTCCGGAAGGGCGCATTTCCCCGCAAGGATGGCCTCCTCGGAATGCCCCTCGATCCAGCTTACGCCAAAAAAAAGGACCCGATCTCTCGACCGGTGACAACACCATTCCAATCGGCAACCTCTTCCCCGAAGGAACCAATAAGACCTGTCCCGAAAGCGCCGCAGGCCGGCAGATCATTGCAGCCATTCTAAAAGTCCCCGCCAAATGATCATCATCCATCAAGACGATGACATCGTCGTCGTCGAAAAACCCAGCGGCTTTCTCTCGGTCCCGGGACGAGGGGAGGACAAGCTCGACTCGGTTTCACACCGTATTCGCACCACCATCGCAGGCTGTATTGAGCAACCCTCGGTCCATCGCCTTGACATGGACACCTCCGGCCTCCTCGTGCTCGCCCTGACCAAGGAGGCTCATCGTAATCTCTCAAGGCAGTTTCAGGAACGCCAAACGGAGAAGCATTACGTCGCCCTTCTCGAGGGTGTCCTTGACGGCAATGAAGGCACTATTACGCTCCCCTTCCGCCTCGATGTCGAAAATCGACCCCATCAAATCTACGATGAGGTTCACGGCAAAATGGGCACCACCCACTGGCAAAAAGTCGCGATCGAGAACGGCCTCACCCGCATCGCTTTCCACCCCATCACCGGACGAACCCACCAGATCCGAATCCATGCCGCTCACGAAAAAGGGCTCGGTATTCCCATCCTCGATGACCCCCTTTACGGAAACGGATCAGACCCCGGAAAAATGAAACTCCACGCCGCTTCACTGGCCTTCGACCACCCCACGACCGGCGAACGCCTCAGCTTTAAAACCCCGCCACCTTTTTAAGACGATGTCTTTTGAACTCCACCCCCGGCTCGATAAGAGCACCCATTTCATCGGTAAATCCGGCACCTGCCGGGTTCTCCTTAAAGACAACGCCACTTTCCCCTGGCTCATCGTCGTCCCTGAAACGGCAGCGGACATCGAAGACCTTCACGAACTCCCGGCCGATCAATTTGCGGAAGTCGTTTTTTTAATTCGCCAGGTTTCGCAGTTCATGAGCGATTACTTTCAACCCGAAAAACTCAACGTGGCTTGCATCGGGAACATCGTGCGTCAAATGCACATCCACCTCGTGGGCCGCTTTTTCGATGACCCAGCTTGGCCCGGCACCGTTTGGGCAGACGTCCCCAAGCTCCCTTACGAGGCCGATGACGTCATCGAAATCTGCGTCAAGGCCCGG
>JBLIDI010000161.1:0-9497 GCA_047634075.1 Akkermansiaceae bacterium | reverse complement strand
GTGTTGACCACATGGTCTTCGGACAAGAAGACGGTCCTGGAAACGCAAGTCAACTTCACCATGGAATCCGTGCTGATGGTGAGAGTAACGCCCACTACGGCGGCTGGGGTAATGATCTTGCCGATGCCGGAACGGTGGTTGAGGAAACCTGGACCCACATGGCTTGGCAGTATGATGGCACCGACAAGGTCGTCTTCATAAATGGTGAAGAAACCGCTCGGGGCGCTGGAGGCACGATGGCGGGTCATGCCCTTCCCGTGATTGTCGGCGGTCATGGACGTGATGCTGCTGATCCGGCCGGACAGAGCTTCAATGGCGCGATTGACGAGGTGAGAATCTATGGCGTGGTTCTTGACGAAGTGCAGATTCAGGCCGCGATGATCCCGAACGCGGGATCCGGGCCCAAAGGGTTGGAGGTCACCGATATCAGGGTGGACCAAGATAACAAAACGTTCACGTTGAGCTTCAATTCGAGACCAGGAAGGACCTACAGCCTGCTGTGGACTCCCGATATGGCAGATCGCATGGACTATGATGAATTGGATGACAATGTCCAAGCTGCGGAATCAGGAGATTCCACGACAATCACCTTGCCGATCCCCGATCAGGTTGGAGGAGAAATCCCGAGTCGGGTTTTCTTATTCCTGCGGGAGAACTGATCGGTTTCCCGATATCAGGTGGGTCATTTTTTGAGAGTCTGCCCTTCGGGAGGCTGCTCGGAGGATGGCAAAAAAATTCAAAAGGCTTCCTGTCCGGGTTCTCCGGGCAGGATTTCTTGCGTTTGTGGGGCGGTGCCTCGGAATTTTCCGCCCTCAGATCTTGCTGAAGCAGCCGGAAAGTCCGGTTGAGAGGAGATCCGACCCGATCGTGTTGTCTAGAGGGTTGGGGGGACCCAGGCGGCGACTCCTTGGCCTTCGAGCTGTTTTTGGTAGTTCACGCGGAAGGGTTGGGTGGGTGACATGGGGGCGGTTTCGTTGACCATAAGGGGGCGGGCTTCTTTCCAGAATTGGTCGTAAGCGGCACGCATTTTCGCAACGACTTCCGGATTGCCGGCGGCGATGTCGGTATCTTGGCCGGGGTCTTTGAGCATGTCGTAGAGTTGCGTGCCGACGAGGCGGTATTGACGACTGCGGACGGAGAAACCGGTCCATTGGTGTTTGCTGGGCTCGGAGCCGGTGGGCCAGCGGGCTTTTTGGGTGAAGAGGTAGCGCTCGGGCCACTCGGCCTTGGGATCGCGGAGGAGGGGGAGAAGGCTACGTCCTTCGACCTGAGTGTTGGGGCCCGAGGTTCCGGCGATGTCTACGAGGGTGGGGAAGAGATCGATGTGGGCCGCGACCTTTGGAATGTCGCGACCGGGTGAGAGCGTGCCTTTCCAGCGGACGAAGAAGGGGACACGAACGCCCCCTTCATCGGTGCTTCCTTTGAGTCCTTTTTGTCCGGCGTTGAACATGATCATGGGCTTGCCGTCTTTTGCTTTACCAAGTGTTTGCTTGGGGCGCCCGGAGCCTCCGCCGGTCATGCCGTTGTCGGACATGAAGATGAGGACGGTGTTTTCTTCGAGATCCCACTCGGCGAGTTTCTGCATGAGGCGGCCCATGTTTTCATCGATGTTCTCGATCATGCCGTAGAAGCCGGCAGTCTTGGCGGAGAAGCCAAGGTCGGTGAAGCGCTTCTCATTGGAAGGAGGGGCGATGAAGGGGCCGTGGGGAGCGTTGGTGGTAATATAGGCGAAGAAGGGTTCCTTCTTTTCCTTTTGCTCCTTCATCCAGCCCATCGCGGCGGTGAAGAAGAGGTTGGTGCAGTAGCCCTTGGTTTTCACGAAGGTGCCGTTGTGACGGATGACGGGGTCAAAGTATGTGTTGCCAGGGACGTCGGCGCAGGAGCATTTGTATCCTTGGCCGATCCCGCCGGCGCCGTGGATGAAGACTTCGTCGAAGCCGCGTTTGTGAGGTTGGTAGGGTTCCTCATCGCCGAGGTGCCACTTGCCGAAGATCCCGGAGGTGTAACCGGCTTTTTTGAGGATTTGGGGAAGGGTGGTGGCCTTGAGGGCCATGCGCTCGCGTTCAAGAATGGTATGGGTGATGCCGTTCTTGAGCGGATGGCGACCGGTCATGAGGGCGGAGCGGGTGGGAGAACAGGTAGGGCTGACGAGGAAGCGGGTGAGGCGGGTGCTCTGGTCGTAGAGGGCGTCGAGGTTGGGGGTTTTGATCCACGGATGGCCGTGTTTACCGATGGGGCCGTATCCTTGGTCGTCGGTCATCACGAGGATGATGTTGGGTTTTTGCGCGGCGGCTGCCAATCCGATGAAGAATGAGCAAAGAAGAAGGGGACGAATCATGACAGAGTTCTACCTCGAAAATTCGATGGATCTTTCCCCTCGCTGGGATAAGAAAAGGAGATGAAAACGATCGTCGTTGGGGTTTTGTGGTTCATGGGCTGTGCCTTTGCAGGGCCCGAGGAAGATCGGGAGGATTGGCGGGAGGATCTGCTTCGGGATGAGGGGATCGGGCTTTCCAAGGATGCTTTGGAGAAGGCGCTGGAGGGAGAATTGGAGAGTGGGCTTGATCTTGAGGAGTCATACCGGAAGCTCGGTGCCACGGATTTTGCCGGGAGGGAGGCCGCGCAGAAAGAGTTGTTAAAAGGAGGGAAGGCTGCTTTGAAATGGCTGCGCACGGTGGCGCGATCGTCAGATCCGGAGGTGAGGCGGAGAGTCGATGAGGTCATCGTGCTTTTGGGATCGGCCTTTCGCAAGGAGCGGGACTTTGCGGTGACTCATGCCATGGAGTCCCTATCGGCTGAAGGAGATGAACGGAAAGCCGATACTGGGGGAGTTTTTTATGAGTGGTTTGGAGCGGATCGCACCAAGCTGGGAGAAAAATATCGGCAATTTTCATTTTCCAACTCTGCGGGACGTCCGGGAGAAATCAGTGAGGGACGGCTGGCCTTTGGCGGGAGCGCCGGTGCGGACGGCGATCAACGGCTCATTTTGAAATCGCAGGAATGGCCCGGTGGAGAGAGTTTTGGGGATTCATTTTTGGTTTCGGCGAAGCTTGGTGGCGAATCCAAGGGGGGCGGGGCCTGGCATCTGGGAATCACGGTGGGGCGAGTGAGGGCCTTGTATCACCCGGGGACGAATGGAGGGTCTTTCCGATTTGAGCAAATTGGGACCAGAAGCAAACTGAGCCGAATGGAGAGTGTGGGTTTTACGCCAGGAGAGAAGGCTCTTCAGTGGATGTCGGTGGGAGTGGAGCGCCTTGCGGATGGCGCAGTCAGGCTGGGGGTAACTTTGGAAGAAGGCGGAAAAGGAAAAGGGCGTTTTGAGACTTCCGTCACTTTGACGGAGGGGCAGATGGGTGATTTGAACCAGATCAGTCTGGATCGAAGCGGTCGGACAGGTGGGGATGCTTTTTTTGATGATCTCTTAATCAAGATCCGCTGAGGGCTTCCCTGCTCCTTTCATGTCTTGGCCTGCCCCCTCTTGCTACGGGGGAGGAGATGTGAAAGGAGTTGCAGAAGGGGCGTAAATTTGTGGGAGCCCAGATAATGACAGCCAATCCCAAGTATGATCCCAAACGAGCGGGCGGCACGCCGAAGAAGAAAAAACCGGCTGCGAAGTGAAGAAAGGCATTCTTTTTGCGAGAGGTTGAAAGCCAAAACGAGCGGGACGCGTTGTGTAGGGATGGCAAATTTATCTTCTAATCGTCGTCAGTTCCTCAAGAAGTCCGGTTTAATTGTTGGGGGAACCTTTGGAATTCCCGCTTTTGTGAGCGGGCAGAACTTAAACTCGAAGATTCAGGTGGCCTGTATCGGAGTCGGAGGGAAGGGGGCCAGCGACACCATGAATGCCTCCAGGTGTGGTGGCGAGATCGTGGGACTTTGCGATATCGACGGAGGAAAGCTGGCCAACATGGCCAAGAAGTTTCCGAAGGCGGCGAAGTATTCCGACTTTCGCGAGATGCTCGCCACGATGGGGGAGAAGGTGGATGCGGTGACAATTTCCACGCCGGACCACCTGCACGGAGTGGCTGGCATCATGGCGATGCAGATGGGGAAACATATCTATTGTCAGAAGCCGCTGACGCAGACGGTTTGGGAATCGCGCATGATGCGGAATCTGGCTCGTGATAACAAACTTGCCACGCAGATGGGGAACCAAGGGAGCGCTGCGGACGGGCTCCGCCGATCGGTTGAGATCATCCAATCGGGAGTGATTGGAACGCCCAAAGAGCTGCACGTCTGGACCAATCGTCCGGTCTGGCCGCAGGGGCTGGAGCGCCCGGAGGGTTCTGATCCCATTCCTGATAACATCAATTGGGATTGCTTTATCGGGCCGGCCAAAATGCGTCCTTATAAGAAGGGTGTTTACCATGACTTTAAGTGGCGTGGTTGGAGTGATTTTGGAACGGGCGCGCTGGGTGACATGGCATGCCACACCGTGAATATGCCTTTCCGGGCTCTGAAGTTGGGTTACCCCACCAAAATTGAGTGCGAGATGGCTTCCCGAATTTACGATGAAACTTATCCTCTGACCTCGCGGGTTCGCTTCGAGTTTCCCGAGCGCGAAGGCCTGCCGCCATTGAAGTTCTGGTGGTATGATGGCAATCCCGCGCAAGGATTTGACCCAATTCGGCCGAAGGTCGAGGTCGTAGCCGATGTCATTGCATTACGCGGAGGTAAGCTGCCTAACAGCGGTGCGGTCATTATCGGGGACAAGGGGATGTTGTTCTCGGAGGATGATTATGGTCGCGAGTTCTTTGTGAAGCTGAATGACGAAAAGGAATACACCCATGCCAGCAAACACGAAGCGTGTCAGGGCGTTGAGCAAACCATTCCCCGTTCTCCGGGTCATGAGCAGGAGTGGTTTGATATGATGAAAGGGGGTGCCCCGGCCTACTCCAATTTCGAGATCGCAGCATATCTCAATGAGGTCATTCTCTTGGGGTGTATTGCACAGCAGGTCGGAGAGGGCCACCCGATCGATTGGGATGGTCCCAATATGAAGTCCACCAACAGCCCCTTGGCGACCAGTCTCGTGAAGCGTAAATATCGTGAAGGCTGGGCACCTAAAATTTAGATTCGGTCGTCTCTCTTGATTGAACCCTGAATCATACTCCCGGGCTGGTTTGATCTAAAGATCGAGCTCAGATCCCCGGGAGTTTTTTGTGCACGATTGATTAAGATCCGACTTTTGTGACAAGTTCTCGTGCATGGAAGAGAAGATTGCCCAAAAAGCCATCACGGGAAGCGGCGAACGAGGTTTTTGATAGAGGTTCGATTACGGTTTGGGTAGTTGGGAAACGAGGTGCGCACGCAGTTTTTTTGCCTTGTTCGGCTCTATGATTACGCTGGTTTGGTTTGCGAAGCCGCTAAAATACCTATTGCGCCGTGCTTCCTGAGGTGCTCTGGTAAGGCGATGGAAACGATGGACGCGGTGGAATCGCCAACCCAAGGGTTGGCTCCGATTGCGCGTTTTGAGACCTCTCGCGATGCCCAAGAGCATTGTCTCGTGGTCTTGGCGATGAACTTGGATTGCCTGATCACGATCGAGGAAGGAGGATATGCCATTCATGCCGAAGAGGCTTTTGTGGAGGCGATTCGCGAGGAATTTCGTCTTTATGGTGAAGAGCAGAAGTTTAAGCCCATGCCAGCGGCGGTGCCGATTTTTGGATCAGGGGTCGAGCTGGCCTTGGTATGGATCGGAGTCTTGCTGTTTTGCTTCACGCAGCAGCTCCAGTATTCCGGAGTCGAAGAGCGGTATCGGAATTCTTCGATTCAGGTCTTCGCTGAAGGAGAATGGTATCGGCCATTCACGGCGCTTTTCCTTCATGGGGATATGGAGCATCTGGCCAGTAATGCGGTGTTTGGTCTCATTTTTGGAATTTTAGTGGCGAACTCATTTGGTCCCATGCGCGGATGGGGGTTGATCTTGTTGAGTGGTTTTTTGGGGAATTTGTTGAATGCATGGCTAAATTTCCCAGATCCATTCCGTTCTTTGGGGGCTTCGACGGCAGTTTTCGGGGCGTTGGGGCTCTTGGTGGGTACCGGACTGGAGGTGGGTTGGCGCGAGCGCTCGTTTCGGAGGAGCCTGCGGGCCTTTACGCCGCTCTTGGCGGGCTTGGTGATCTTTGGCCTCAACGGAATTGGAGGGCCTGGAATCGATAACATGGCTCATGCCACGGGAATGCTTTTTGGAGTCTTACTGGGGCTGCCGGCGGCTCATCTTCTTGCTAGAAAAGTGAGCTGAGAGCGTATCCTGAAACATGCGATCTTTGTTTTTGACTCTGCTGCCGATGACTTCCCTTCTGGCTTACACGCCAACTCCCCTGACCGAGGGGCAAAAGGCTCCGGAATTCCAACTGCCGGGGGTGGATGGGAAGGAATATTCCCTTAAGGATTTCACGGGAGGGCAGGCTCTGGCCGTGATTTTCACGACGAATCATTGCCCGGATGCGATTGCTTCCCACGGGCGAATGGTGGCTCTCGTGGACCATTTTAAAGGGAAGGCGGTCAAGTTTGTGGCGATTAACAGCAATTCACCGAAGGGCCTTCATCCCCCGGAGTTGGGGTGGACGGTTTATGATGACAGCTTCGAGGATATGAAGCTCATCGCGAAGGATAGCGGCTTCAATCTCCCTTACCTCTATGATGGCGAAACCCAGAAGGTCGCGAAAGCCTTTGGTGCGGTGGCGACGCCGCATGTTTTCATCTTCGATGGTGAGCTGAAGCTCCGTTACAATGGTCGCATTGACAACGGGAGGCGGCGTGTGGGGCCGGTGGAGAAGAATGAAGCGCGCGATGCCATTAAGGCGGTATTGGCCGGAAAGAAGCCCGCAGTTGCGAAGACGCGCCCGGTGGGGTGTACCACGAAGTGGATGGAGAAGGCCGGGATGGTGGCCGGTGAGGACCGTAAATGGAAAGCCCAGCCAGTCACGGTGGAGGTGACCAACGCGGCGACCCTCGGCAAGCTGGCGACCAATAAGGGGCGAAGTGGAATGCGCCTGATTAATCTCTGGTCGACGAGCTGCGGGCCATGTGTGGCGGAGTTTTCTGACCTTGTGAAGATCTACCGTCAGTATTCCTGGCAGGAGTTTGAGTTCATCCCCATCAGCTTGGATCCGGCGGGTGATCTCGACAAAGTGACCCGCTTTTTGAAGCAGAATCATTGTGGACTCTCGCCCAGGACGAAACCTCTCCTCGATGCGGAAAATCGGACCACCAATAACTATCTCTTCGATGGTGATACCGAAGATCTCGCCAAGGCAATCGATCCTGAGTGGGATGGCGCGATGCCCTACACCGTGTTAATTGGTAAAAATGGCAAGGTGCTCTTTCGGCATTCCGGAGTGATTGACCCACTGACTTTGAAAAAGAAGATCGTCGAGCAGGTCTGGAAAAGGTCTGAGGAATAGCGGGATGCGCGTGTTTCGTGAAAATTGTTTCATTCTTTTATTCCTTTTATTGAAAGCCTGTGGCAAGGGTGTTCCTAAACAATTTGCTAATGTCCCAATCAATTGAAGATCTCACTGCGATTTTAAGCGGAACCCCCGAGCTAACTGTGACCGAGCCCGAGCTGGGTTTTCCGGTGATTGATGTTCAAACCCCGGTTTCCTCAGCGACCATTGCCTTGCATGGGGCCCAGGTTTTGACATGGGCTCCGACGGATCATCCGCCTGTTCTCTATGTCAGTCCCAAGGCTCGGATGATCCCTGGCACGCCCCTGCGTGGTGGGATCCCAATTTGCTGGCCATGGTTCGGGGATCATCCCGAGGATCCGAAGAAGCCCGCCCACGGATTCGCCCGGACTCGTTTCTGGGAACTGATCTCCGGAGGGTTGGACGGAAAAGTCGCTACGCTCGTTTTTAAGCTTCTCCCTGATGAGGAGACAAAGGCGCTTTTTCCCTACGATTTCGAACTCACCGCGACGATCAGGATCGCTGACAAACTGAGGGTTAAGGTGAACATGAAGAACACCAGCGTGGAGACCTATAAGCTCAGCTCTGCCCTTCACACGTATCTCTCACTCGGAGACATTGAGCGCATCCAACTTGAAGGCGTGAAGGGGTCGCATTACGTCGATCAACTGAGTGACGACAAGGAGCCGGTTTTCCAAGAGAAGAACCTTCAGATCAAAGGAGCGGTGGACCGGATTTATCAGTCGATGTCCTCGGTTTTGATCCGTGATCTCGACCGTTTCCGTTCGGTCTTTGTGGATAAAGCAGGTTCCCGGACCACCGTTATTTGGAATCCTTGGAAGGAGAGGTGCAAGACCATCGCCGATCTGCCAGACAAGGCTTATAAAGAATTTGTCTGTGTGGAATGTGCCAATGCCGGGACGGATAAGCCGACTTTGAGGCCAAATGCTTCCCACAATTTGGAGACAGTCATTGGTCTTAGGCCCTTGAACTAAGGGTAAGAGATGACCCCGCTGTGGTAGCACCGAAAAACGTCGGCGAAGGGGGGATCTCGTAGCGCCATTTTCATGGGGTTGGGGAGCGCTTACTGAAATTTCCGGGCACGCAGAGAGTCCTTGAGAACTTTGAGGTAGGGCTTGAGGCCGCCACCGTTGTAACCGGACATCGATTTGAAGACCTTCCCTTTTTGATCTATCAGCATCACCGTCGGGTAGCTTACAAGACCATATTTTTTGGCGACTTCCCTGTTGGCCTTGGTCTGCTCGGGGGGAAGTTCCTTCTTACGCGGGAAATCGATGATGACGACGACAAAATCTTTTTCGACGGCGGATTTGAAGGCCTTCTTGGAGAAGACCTCCCGAGCCAGTTTCATACAGGGTGGGCACCAGTCTGATCCCGTGAATTTCACGAGGAGGGGCTTATTCTCCTCTGCCGCTTGTTTCTTGGCAGTCTCGAAGTCTGTCAGGAAGTCGCCGGCGTGAGCGAGGCCTGCAAATACGATGGTGAGGAGGGCGAAGACGGTCTTTTTGAATGGTGTCATCATGGTGTTAGGTCTCTCAAACGGTTAATTTATTCCAAATTTATCGAAATATTTTTTTGAGCTGCTATGCGGTGGGCATGAGAACACGCGTGATTGTCGCTACCAGAAATGCCCATAAGGTCGAAGAAATCAGGGCGATTCTCAGTGATTACGAGGTGCTTGATCTCTCAGCCATCGTGGATCCCCCGGAGGTCGCGGAGACCGGGACGACCTTCGTGGCGAATGCCACTTTGAAGGCGGTGGCAATCAGCAAGCTGACTGATGCTCTCGTGCTTTCAGATGATTCCGGACTGGAAGTCGATGCCCTTGGCGGGGAACCCGGAGTGTATTCTTCCCGCTATGCCGGCGAGGATGGGAACGATGCCCTTAACAACGAAAAGCTTCTCCGCGAATTAGAAGGTCGGGAAGATCGGACGGCCCGCTTTCGGTGTGTCATGGTGTTGGCGCGGGCGGGTGAGGTTCTCGCTGATTTTTCCGCTTCGGTGGAAGGCCATATTCTTTCAGGGAGCCACGGGGAGGGCGGTTTTGGATATGACCCTCTCTTT
>JBLIDI010000160.1:0-9539 GCA_047634075.1 Akkermansiaceae bacterium | reverse complement strand
GATCCACGACTGCCTTGGAGCCTACTTCACCTTTCAGAACTGCCTGCATGGGATTTGCAATGCCCACACCCAGCGCGAACTGACCTCCCTGCACGAACAACTCGAGCGAGCATGGGCTATTTTCTTTATCCCGGCCTCTATCCCTACGACAACAACCAAGTCGAGCGAGACGTCCGCATGATGAAAGTGCGCGAGAAAATCAGCGGAACCTTCCGAGGTGAAGAGCACGCCAAAGGCTTCTCTGACATCCGCAGCATCATCTCCAGTGCCCGAAAACAAAGCCGCGCCAGGCTCACAACCTTGAGCGAACTCATCGGCCAGCCCACCACCCTCGGCCTCTCACTCGCTCAAGGGTCCGGAGTCGTTACCTTCAGCAAGTGCCCACTACCATGACCATAACCCCAAATCTCTTCAGCCCCATGGACCCAAGCATCCTCCTCGTCGCCGGACTCGCACTACCGTGTGGATACTCTCTGGCACTGGCAACATCAACGTCCCGCTCAACAACAAATCCCAAGAGGGAGATCCTTCCGACCAAAACGCTCGTCGAAGCCGTCCGCGCCGACCCTCGCGCCAAGACCACCCTCCTCAAGCTTAAGGATTCCTCAAATAATTGCATAAAATCCTACGCACAAGCTGCCTTAAAACACCTTAACCCTTAGCTTTCACCCCCACAACGCGAGCGCGACAATACCGAGATTGTAGAGGGCATGAAGAACCATCCCCGGAATCACGGAGCGGCTCCGGAAGTAGAGGACTGCGGTCATCAACCCGAGAAGAAAGACCGGCGGAAACGAGGTTCCCGGGTGCACCATCGCAAAGATTAGGGCGCTTCCTAAAATGACCTTCTTCTTCGACCAAAATGCCAGCATCGTCCGGCACAGAAAGCCGCGAAAAAGAAGCTCTTCCAAAATGGGAGCTGCCACCACCGCGAGGAGAATCAGCACTGCCGGACTCCATGCAAATTCTCCAGCTTCCATGTCGCCAAAAACCCCTGTTTCGAGCACCTTGGTCCAGCCAATCCCAGCCGCCAGGCACAGCGAGGTGGCCAAGACCGTCTCCCTGACCATCGTCATTCTCCCGACCCTCGCTTCACCTCCCTCAAGTTCCGGAAGTGGCATCCCCTTTCCACCTATCCGCACCTTCGTAAACGCCACCGCCGCCACTCCACCAGCCACAAAGGAACCGAGGATCACTTCACTCGAAACACCGCCAGCAATCACTCCAATGGCCGCCACCCCAACCTGCACCGTCAGAAACACCACGATCGCCCAGAGCCCATCGTCCATTCCCCAGCTCGGAGGCTCTTCCTCCACCGGCTCCATCAAGTAATTAAAACTGATATGACGACGCTGCCAAATTGCGAGACCGAGGAACCAAAAAATGACCAGAAAACTCACCAAGGGCCACACTTCTCCCTGCCACAACAGCGCTCCAAAAATCCCCGCGAAAAGCATCGCGCCATACATCCGACCAAAGCCCATCTTGGGCGTCTCGCCCGATGCCACATCCGGCATCTTTGGCCTCCCCATCACCACTCCGCTCACGACCCGGCCCATCACCCAGACCCCCAAAAGAGCGGCGAGATAGCGCCATAAATTCTCCATATGAAAGTCCCCGCTCGTGAAGATCATCACCACCATCAAGACACCCGCGATCCCCGTCGCAACCGAACGCCAAAGCATTTCCCTCCGGCTGAAATACGCCGCCACCGGCACCGGTAAATTATAGATCAGCCAAACGCCCTTGGCCTCGGACATCAGTAACTGGGGAGCCGTGATCAAGCTGGCATAGGTCCCACACGCGTATCCCAACGCGCAAATCCCGGCCGCCGTGATCGACTGAACCATCGCGGGGTTGACCAGAACTTGATATCCCACGATGAGAATTGGCACCAAAATCACCTGGGTCGCCAGCGTCCGGTCGCGCAACAAAAGCAGCCCCTCAAACTTCAAAAGCCCCCCATCCTTCAAACCCTTTCCGAGACCCCGATTCTTCGCATGTAACCCATTCCCTGAAAGCCACCCCATTCTCAGGAAACGCCCTGCCAATCGACAGCTCCCAAGACCAATCACCACGGCTGCCCCTAGGGCGAAGATCAAGATCGTTGCCATCGGGGAAACCAAAATCTCACCCACTGGCTGGCTCATCACCCCCGGCAATCTCTCCCCCAACCAAGCCACCCACGGAAACGATGCCCCACCCGCCACACAAGCCGCCAGCACGGCATAGAATGCCAACAACCCCAGCACCGAAAAGACCATCTGAGCATTCTTCACAACCACCGCCGGAGCCCGCGAGCGCAACCACGTATCCAACAAAACCTCCATCCCCGAAATTGCCGCCGAAATCATAATCGTCAATGCCAGAGCCACCAGACCGGCCAATAGAAGAAAGACCCCGCTCGCCATCAAGACATTCGTCAAAAGCGGCCATAGCACGAGGTAAGCCAACGGTCGAATCAGAGCACTCGAAACAAACGCCCCCGCCAATAACTCCGACTCCCGAATCGGAAGCGAAAACAACCACTCCTGATGATCACTCGTCGCTGCGAGATTCTTCTGCCTCACCGCCATCGGCATGAAAAGCAACGCCACCATCAACCCCACAAAAACCATCCCCAGCAAGCGCGTAAAATAGTCCCTCTCTTTCCCATCCAGATCTCGTAACGTCTTCTCCCCACGCGAAAATGACTCGAGGTTATGAAAGCCCACAACCCCTTTCCTGCGGAACTGAAAAACCACCTCTTCCACGGTCAAAGGACCGAGCCCCACGCGCTCACGTTCCGTATCCCCGACCCACAATAGGTTCGTCAAATCATCGCGAAACTCCTCATCCGTCATTTTTTCCCACACCGGCCCCTTCTCCTCGATTTGTCGAAAAACGGAGTCATTGACTCCCACCACATCCCCTGTCCTCACCATGGCCCGGTCCGCAAACCGCTCGATCATCTGCCCCGTCATCCAAAACCCCTGAATCAAAAACAGGGGTCCCAAAACATACGTCAACCAGCCCCCCTTCACCTGCTTTCCCCGCGTCGGCGCGCGAAAGCGACTATAAGTTCGTCCCAGCCACCCCAGAGAGTGACGAAAACGATACCACGTTATCGTCAGTAGAGCTCTGACCACTTCAGACCGGATTCGTTTTCGGGGTTCAGGCATCAGTCGTTTCGGTATCGCCGGTCACCGCAAAAAACACTTCCTCCAGAGTCGCCACTCTCGATGCCGCTTTCAGCGCATTCACCGTGCCCCCGGCCACCAGCTTCCCGCGATTCATGACAACACATCGATGGCACACCTTTTCGGCCTGGTCCAGGAGATGAGTCGAGTAAAGCACCCCGGTTCCTCCTGCCACAGATCGCTTCACTAATTCCAAAAAAGAACGCGTCGCCACCGGGTCCAGTCCATTCGTCGGCTCATCCATGATGAGCAATTCCGGCTTATGAACTGTCGCCATCAAAAAAGCCAATTTCTTACGCATTCCCTTGGAATAGTTTGCCGCAAATTCCCCGAGGTCCTCGATCAAGCCAAGCTTCGCCCCAACATCATCGATATGTGCCATGATCGTCTTCGGTGACAACCCCCGCACTTTCCCCACAAATTCCAAAAGCTCAATCCCTCGCAAGTGGGCTTGAAAATTCGGCTCGTCCGGCAGGAAACCGACCTGCTTCTGGACTTCACTCCGTTGCGAAAAACAATCCATCCCAAATAGGGATAATTCACCGGAAGTCTGCCGCATCATCCCCATCAGCATCTTGACGGTCGTCGTCTTACCCGCCCCATTTGGGCCGAGTAACCCAACGATCTCCCCCGCTCCCACTTCCAAGGTGAGCTCGTCAACTGCCCGAAACTCCCCGAACTGGCGTGAGACATTTTTGAGACTAAGAATCGGCGCTTGGGAACTCACGGTCGGGCAAGGGTATGATCATGAGCGTTTAGGTAAAGGCCACAATCACGAATGGCGAAGGGAATCGCTAATCCCGTGTCCATTTGCAGGTCGATAGGGATTCAAGAGAATGGGGCTCCGATTCTACCTGCAACACCTTCCTCTTCGGAGTATCATTACCAACAATGACCGCAAGCTCCTTACTCCGCTTCCTCATTATTGCCGCGACTCTCGCGACCGCCACGGCCCAGAATGCCCCGATCGAGGAAGCGCTGAAGAAGCTCTCCTCGGAAGAATCCCGGGAACGAAATGAGGCCTTCCAGACGATCTGGAAATCGGGCAAAGATTCCTTGGATCGGCTCAAGACTCTTGTCGCCAGCGAGGACCCCGAAGTTGCCCGTCGCGCAAACCTGCTCCTCCAACGGATCACGCTTCATCTGACTCCGGACTCTCCCCCGGAAGTGATCAAGCTGATTGACGAATACCCCTCTCTTGACCCTGAGGGCCGCATCACCGCTCTCCGAAAACTCACTCACCCGGAATTCTCATTCGCGCTTCTGACACTCTGGTCGGAAGAAAAGGATTCCCTCGTCAAAAATACTCTCGAAAAAGAAGCCTCCAAGGCCTTCGAGGCCGCGATACGGACCGCCTCACGGAGAGGCGAGGCGACGGAAGTCGCCTCATTGCTCAAGCTCTTTCCCAATCATCCCACGCGACCAGCCCTCCTGGCCGGCCTTTCCAGCTTAACGGGCACCTTACCCGCCAAGATCAAAACCTTGGAAGCCTCGAATCGCAAGGAGGATCAAACCGTCCTACTGGCCTGTTACCGCCGATCCGGGGACCTTGAAAAAGCCCTCGCCTTAGCCAGAAACATAGGAGCCAAAGAGAGCATCGTTTCCCTCTCACTTCTCGCAGGCGACAGTCTCCCCTACCTTAGATGGCACGAACAAGTCCCGACAAACATCCCCACTCAGAAAAAGACCCTCGCCATCATTCGAGCACAAGAAGAGGCCAAGGGCGAAAAGGCCGAGGCCCTTGCTCGAGAACTTCTCGCGGATGCTGAAGCGGCAAAGACCGAACGCGAGCGGAGTTTCATCTTTCGCTCTCTCCATCTCACCGGCTACTTCGACCTCACGCTTCCCTCCTTGGAAAAGCATGACTCTTCTCTTCTCTCCGCCCTCTATCCCAGCACCTTCCAAACTGATAAAGGACTGGCGCGCTACAAATTTCCCGCCTCTGAAAAAGAACAACAAAAATGGCTCGTGGAACGCGTGAAGAAAATCATCAAGACCGGCAACTACCAATCCACATCAGCCGACGATCTCTTTTATCTCGCTTCAAGATTAGAGACTCTGGGTGACCTTGACCAATGCCGCAAAATTCTTGCCCCAATTGAGATAGCAAGTCGGGCCGCGAGCGAGGAACATTGGCAGGATTACCTCAACCGGATGCCACGCTCCCTGCGTTACACCATGCTCCTCAAAACGATCGGAGACGATTGGAAGGAAGACGACTACCTTTCATTACTAAAATACTTTTTCGCCTCTCAAATCGAAGACACCCTGCCCCTCTGGAATCTCCTCGCAAAAGATAAAAACCTCTCTCTCAAAAATCGTTTTGATGAAATGGCGACCTTCTGTGGTTGGACAAATCCCACCCGCGCTGAGCGCAATGAAAGTTGGCAAGGTATGATTAAGCGCGGCCGCAAAGATGATGCCCTTCTTGACCTCATTATCCGAAATGGAATCGGAATCGAACCGGTTTCCATCGTCAGCGAAGCGATGCTGGCACGCGCCCACCGATTCGAGAAACTCACGCGAGCCCTGCAACTCGAAACGGTGAAACAGTTTGTCTATCTCAGAGATTGGGAACATGCCCTCGAGTTCATCCAGAGAATGGTTTCACCAGAAAAACACGCTCCCGGTCTTCTCGCCGGTATCCTCAAAAAATCGGGCCGCCTTAAAGAAGCTGATAAAATCCTCACTCAGGCAATGCAGATCCATCTAGCCGACCCCGCACGCCTCTCCCCTTTGGCCGCCGATCTCACCCTAACCGGCTGCCACACCGAGGCCTCATCTATCAAAAAACGAATCGCATTCGAACTCCCGCCCTCTTCCTCTGCCTGGTCGCAAAACCTCCCCTGGATGCTCAGCAACGCCGAAACTCAAGGTGATCGCAAGATGGCAAAGGCCGCGAGCCTCGCCATCGTCATCGCTCAGGCAAAAAGCAGATCGTGGAGCAAAGCCAGTGTCCCTCTCTCGGCAAATCTCAGACTCAACGTCTACCGTGGACTCAATTTGATTGATTCGGGAAACCGTAATGAAGGGCATGACCTCATTCAACAAGCCGCAAAACCGCTCGTTGGTTCCCCCGCCATCACCGACACCCTCCTTTCGAGCCTCAAGCAAAAAGACTACCCCCAGGTTTACGACCAACTCTTCAATCGTACCTACCAGCACCTTCTGAAAACTACCACGAAGTATCCCCGCTATCATTTTGCGCAGAATACCGTAGCATGGCTATGCGCGGTTACCGGTCGCCATCTTACAGAAGCGCTCCAGCACAGCGAGGCCTCCCTGCAAAATCACCCCAGGGCTTCTTACTGCGACACCCTTGCTCGCATTTACCGAAAGCTCGGCAAGCGCAAAGAGGAAATCCATTGGCAAGAAAACGCCATCAGGCGCTCTGTCTTCACCAACTTTAGCAGACGCGCCGCGATACTCAGTCGCTACGACTGGATCCTCGAAAACCCGGCCGCTCCCAAAGCAGAGTGAAAATCGGTGATCCCGGCGGAAATGACCCGCTCGGGCTCGCGCCCTCGCCATGAATATCTGGTTCCCAAGAATTGCATCGCGGTTGCTCCCAGGAATGCTCGGGATCTCATTCCTCGGCGCCATTGCCGCAGGGACCTACGGGATCATCCACGATCACATCACCTACTCAATTTCCGAGGAGTATTTCACGAAACTCAAGTTCAGTCAGTTTGACTACGCTGACCTCGGGTTTGGACACCGCGTCTTCGTAACCGAAATCGGGTTTCTCGCGACATCATGGGTCGGTTTTTTTGCGGCTTGGTTCCTTGCTCGTATCGCGGTTCCGATCTGGCCATTCAAACTGGCCTTAGCTCGATGCATGCTCGGGTTTCTTCCCATTTTTCTCTGCTCGCTCTGCGGGGCTGGCATCGGCTACAGCCTCAGTCTGCTGCACGACGGTGACGCCTCCAAGTGGTCTTTATGCGAAGACCTCTACGTCGTAAACTGCCCAGCCTTCGTCCGGGTCGCCTACATTCACAATGCCGGATACTTGGGAGCCCTGATTGGCTTGGTCATCTCGATCATAGGGATACGAAAAAAGGGGAGAAGCAGACCGTAGCCCACTTCTCCTCTGGTTGTTTCCTCTTCCGATGAACTTACGGTTGCTGAAGCTGGCGGACGCGGTAGTAACACCTTGCGTCCGTCTTGGGCATTTGGAAGGCGTTGACCCGCTGGGTTGCCTCAAACGCGCTCAGTTCTTCCCAATTCATCAGGTCGCTCGTCTTCTCAAGGCAGTAGCTTTGGCCCACTTCGAGCAGGACTTCAAACTCCACCTCACGCGCTTGCGAGACCTCAAATCGAGCAACCCGTCCGCCGGGCTCCACGAAGAGGCCGCGGTTTGGATTGTCCAATTTGCTCAGCGGACTGAAGCCAGCCGCACCTTCTTCAAGGTCATTGAAGCCATCACCATCCGTGTCGCTCAGATCAGGATTGGTCAAGAAAACGTAGCGCTCCATGAAGTCACTCGCGCCATCGCCATCACGATCAGGCTTGCCAGGAAGTAAACCCAGCTGCACCGCCACCCCATCCCAGATTCCATCATCATCCGAATCAGGGTCGAGTGGATCGAACTGGCCCGTCTCAGATCCGTCAAGGAGGCCATCACCATCACAGTCGGCACAATGCGGATCAGTTCCGAGTTGGATTTCCTCGAGGTCGTTCAAACCATCTCGGTCAGAATCAGACTCGGTCGGTGACGTTCCCAGCATCACGACTTCGTCGCGGTCCAAAAGACCATCACGATCACTGTCGACCAACTTGGGACTTGTTCCCAATTTGCGCTCATAGGAATCGGCAAGACCATCGCAATCGCAGTCCTCTCCAAGACCAATGAAGACCAGACGCGATCCGCCTCCACCTTCCGTCGAGAAGTCCCCCACCCGGGTCACGTTCGTGCGACCAAGTTGCTCCTGATTCTGACAATCATAGATCACATCGAAGCCCGTATTGGGGGGAAGACAGTCTATGGGAATCTGAATCACAAAACGACCCTCTTTATCAATCTGCCCGGAGAGTTCACCTTGATCGGCGCGACCATTGCGATTCTCGTCGAGCACGACCCGGCCACCGGTCACGACAGGTTCCTTCCGCGAGTAGTCTCCATCGGAATTTAGATCATGCCAGACGACACCCACAATCGTGTCAATCTTCTCCTTTTTCTTATTCCCGAAGTCATAACTGACATCGCCATTCCCACCACTGATGATGTGGCATGGGCGATCGCCCGCTGGGTAGGTATGGACCATCTCGATCCCCGCGAAGTTGCTGGAAGGATCTTCACAAAGGAAGACCCGCTGCTTTACCGGAATCCGTAGACAATAATTGCCCGCTTTATCCACTCGTGTGTGTGGCTCACCGGGAGAGAGAACCCCATCGCCATTCAGATCGGCCCAGATCAGAGTCCCCACAATAAAGCTATTGTAGTTGATCTCTTCATCCTGGAAAACACCATCTCCATTCAGGTCATACCATTTCCGGCCCGAAACCTTGACCCACTCATCGGTGGGAACCGGGACATTACCAAAGTCCAAGCCGGTGTAGATTTCCCCCCCGTCGAGACAGGTGGAGGAACCCAGGTGATAGGTGCCCGTACCATTTGGAAACGAAGGCTCATACAAGTCCGGATTCAACTGCTCTTGAATCGAGAACGATCCATCGACACCCTGCGGCACAAGGAGGCAATAGCACCCGTCCTCATTCGGCCAAGTCGCGGGATCATCAGCCTGTGTGGTGGTCCAAGGCTCACCCGGATCACGCACGAGGTTTCCATTGAGATCCGCGAAGATCTCCCATCCGATCACCGCTGGCTCACCCGGCTGGCGGATACCGTCACCATTGGAGTCTTCCCATTTGCACCCATAGATGAAGCGCTCACCCTCGCGGGCCACTGGGCGGGTCGTGCTATCAATCCCCGAGTCATTATCCGAGGAATTACTGACCAACTCACGCTTACGACGAATGCGATCTTCGCCCTTGTCGGCGTAGATGACGTCCTTTCTCCAACCCCCGAAGACCTTATCGCGGACGCTGTCGTGTCCAGTATCTAGCGTGTCGATGCCAAGGTTTCCCTTGATCTTATCGGCACCTGTCCCGCCGTGAATCCGGTCGTTGCCGAGGCCGCCCTTCAACTTCACGTCATCGCCCGCGCCACCCAGAATGATATCATCACCCCAACCCCCTTTGGCTTTGTCTGCTCCGTCATCTCCGAAGATGCGGTCGTTCTGAAGTCCGCCCTTGAGCTTGTCATCTCCAGCATTACCGACCAGCTGATCGTTTCCAGCCTTGCCCTTGAGCTTGTCGTTTACGGTGCCACCAAAGATGATATCGTGACCGAGGCCACCG
>JBLIDI010000159.1:0-9581 GCA_047634075.1 Akkermansiaceae bacterium | reverse complement strand
ACACGGGTAATGGCAAGGTCCATGCGTCCGAGAATCTTCAGGCGGGAGACCACCGAAAGCAGCATCGACTTGGGTATCGGCGGGAGATCCTTTAAGATTCCATCAACCCGGAGCCGGACTTGGACATGAGTCTTCTCCGGGGAGACATGCACGTCGCTCGCTCCTTCGCGAACGGCACGCGTGATGATCCAATCGACGCTGCGCACCGCGGTCGATCCCTCCGCCATATTTGTTAACGCCTTGACTTGTGACTCGTCGCTTTCGTCGCTCTCCTCGTCAGCCTGCGTCGTGCCGTAAGCGACCTTCTCGATATCGTCGAGCAGAGAACCGAGTCCGGAGGCAAGACCGTAAAGGCTGTTCATCAGTTCGTTATACTCGGTCTCGGTGCAGATAACGGGTTCGACCTCCATCTCGACGTGTCGCTGCACGGCATCCATGTCGACGACCTCTGTGGGATCGGACATTGCCACAATGAGCAAATTTTCATCTTGCCGCAGCGGAACGATGCGGTGTTTTCCGGCCATAGAAGCAGGCAAGATCGCCGCAAGTTCGGGATCGACAGGATAGCGATCGGGATCGTATTTTGGGATATTAAAGCGAGCGCTAAGAACGCTCACCATGTCGGTGTCCGCCACCATTCCTTCACGAAGGATATACTCGTGGACCTTGAGACCGTTGGGTCTGAGGGCATTTTGCACTTGGTGGTATTGCTCCTCAGAGAGGAAGCCTTCCTCAAAAAGCACTTTTTCAAGTCTCACGTTCATCATTTAGAACCTACGGTTACTCGGCTCGAAACTGCACCGTTGTGGTGGTCCGGGGAAGAATGTGAGGGGTGATGAAGATCAGGGTGTCGCTGAAAGACTTTCGGCCAGCCCGGTTCCGGAATATCCCGCCCAAGCCTGGAATATTTTTGAGGAAAGGAATCCCCTCCTCTTGGAGGCTTTTGGATTCGGAGGAAAGCCCGCCGATCACCGTCGTTTGCCCGTTGGCGAGATACAGGGAAGTAATTGCGGAGCGCGTGAAGATTGGGACTTGAGCATTGCCATCAATGATGACTGCCCGGGTGTCATCGAAGTCGTCCTTGGTGGTATTGAGATCGAGCTTGACCCAATTCTTGTCGATAACGTGAGGAGTGACCTCCAGACGAAGGACTGCCTTTTTGAATTCGACCTGGGAGACAGCGGCGATTCCGCTTCCGGAAGTGGAAGCGAAGGGCCTCTCCTCGCCGCTTTCGATGATCGCAGTCAACTGGTCAAGGGTCGTGATCGAGGGGCGGGAGACGATGTTGAGTCGACCGTCTTTCTGAAGGGCAGAGAGTTGAGCCTGTAGGATTTGGCTCCCTCTGACAAGGCTGGCACCATAAGTAAGGCCGGCTCCGATGGGATCAATCCCAGCGGGGAAGTTGGAATTAAAACCGCCGACGTTCGGCGTAATGCCTGTCGTAAGTTCTCCGCCATTGGAGACATCGAAGACGCCCCATTGGACGCCGAGCTGTCGAGCGACTTCGGTGTTCGCCTGGACAATACTCGCTTCGATCAGAATTTGATAGGTGGGTTGGTCCAAGCCCTGAATGAGCTTGCGAGCTTGGACAATGTCGGAGGGTATGCCATGAATGATGAGCAAGCCGGACTCCAGGTCGGCCTTCACCATAAACCCGGTGCGTTCGGCCCCCGGAGCAGCCCCCGGAGTGGCCCCCGGAGTGGCCCCCGGAGTGGCCCCCGGAGTGGCCCCCGGATCTTGGTCCGCGACGATCGCCTGCATTGTTGCGCGGACCGAATCTGCAAGTTTTTCGATGTCGGCATACCGGACGCGAACCATGCTCATCACCATGGGCTCGGAACGCTTCCTCTGTTGAGCGGCTTGAAGCTGGTCGTGCAGCGCTTCCTCCATGGCGATATTGCTTTGGACATCTTCGACGGAGAAAATTTGCAGGAGGTCATTGTCGAGATTATAGTGTAATCCATGTCCTTCAGTAATGGCCAAAAAGAGACGATCCCAGCGGGTTTCGCGCCTGAGGCTCACGAGAACCGGACCGCTGACATGATTACTAATGATGATGTTCAGATCGGCGGCGTCGGCGAGCGCGCGCAGAAGCACGCCAACATCCATCTCACGGGTAATCACCATGTTCCTAACAGGAATCTGAGGCAGGAGTTCCGGCCGCGATAATTCTAGCGCGGCCGCCTCTTCTCGGTGGAAATCGCGCATTAAAGGAAATTCGGGGGCGGGCGGAACGGTCTGGGTCGAGTCCTCGGCGAATTGCTTCCACGCCTTATAAGTCGTATCGTCACCGGCGGTCCGCGGCTTGATGGTACACCCGCCGATTAGCAGCGTGGCCGCGAGGAGCGCGCCATGGTAACGAACATGTCTGGTGGGCGAGAAACGATTGAATTGCTTATCAGAGCTGTTTGTCATAGGTTTTGTCATTGCGATCCTCCTGTAAATTGCGCTTGTTCAAGGGGCACCTCGACTGGGTCGGTTGCGCCGCGGCGAAGCAGTTCGATATGGTCTGGGAAAATATGAGCTAACTGAAATTCTCCTCCTTGAATCGCTTCGCCAGTCCGATAGTCACGACCGTCGATTATTGCGATGAGTCGGGATCCGGTATCGAGAAAGCCGATATACTTCGGGAGAGGTACCAGAGGTGACGAATCACTGTTCTGCGTCAATAATGGTTGCTCCCGGAGTGGATTGCGGAGCCATTGCATCGTGGCTACCGCCAATACGCGCTCTTCGCGATCCGTTAACGCTCCCTGCTCAAGACTCACCTGCACTTTGGCAATCAGGTTGCTAAAGTCGGTCCGGACCAATCCGGACGAACCCGCTGTCGGGCTGAACAACGCAGATGCGTAATAGAGCCCCGCACCAATTACGGCGGTCACGGCCAGACCGAGGATTACTTTTTCTCGAAGTGTCATTGGATTGCTAGCCAGACTGAAAGGCTCATCTCTTGTCCGAGATTGGTGACATCGATGGTCAAGGATTCAATCGATTCAACGAATCGCATCTCATTGAGCCGCTTCAAAAGAACGTTAAAAGTAAGGAATTTGCCACGCATGCGCGCGTCGATCCGCAACATTTCGTGACCGTTTTGAAAAGAGCGAACCTGAGGCGTTACCGAAACGAGCTCTAAGTCGGAGGCGCGCGCGAGGGCTTCGAAGATCTCCGGCAACTCGGCTAGATCGGCGATCTTGAGTGGTTGGAGTTCGTTGACAGAGATCCCCTCGGGAAGAGCTTTCTTTTGGCGCTGCTTTAATGAGAGATAAATTGGCAGCAGGGTTTTCTGTTCTTGCAAGTCGACCTGTAATGCCTCGAGAGAGGCGCGGATTTTGTTGATATCCCGAGAGGATGGGAGCACTCCGAATAAGACAAGCATGAGCAATACCATTGCGAAGAGGGTTGGAATTACCAGTTTCTGCTTGGTTGAGGTGCGTGCGTTTGATCCCATCTTCTTCATTTCTTGGTGAGATCTTCTTTTCTCTCCTCAAGGGTCCTCACCTTTAAGGTGAAGGTGAGGTGCAATTCATCCGAACTTTCGACGAGTTTTGTGGAATCGACCTCCACGGCGTAAAATAGCTGCGACTGGTCTAAGTGCGCAATGTAAATGGTTAGCGAGGTTTCTAGTGTGGTGCGCTCTCCCTTGACGACTCCTTTCAACAGGAGGGTTCCCTTGGCCTCTGCGGCGGTTTTAAGAGGGCGGCCCTTTGCGGCGGGATCATCCAGAAGCGTGATGGAGTTGCCTAATGCGACTGAGACATGGAGGAGCGATATATTTTCAGGCGTCAGCCTTGTGATCTCCGAAAGCAGAGCGAGGCCCTCGTAGCGCTTTGTTGCCGCCCTCCGTCGCTCTTGGAGCGCTCGCACTTCCTTAGTGGCTTCTGTGATGACGGTCTCGGTAAGCCGAGGGCCTAAGGAGCTTAGACTCCGATCAGGATTGTCTCGCTCCGCGTTGAGGCTTCGCAATTGCGCTTGTTGCCAGCTATAGAGAAAAGCGGTCGCTGCTGTCAGTATTATCAGAAAAATCGACACTGCGGTGGCAATTTTACGATGCTTATTCTCGTCCTGGCATTCCTTGTAGGTGTAGGCGAGGTTAATGCCCGTTTGCGTGCCTTCGAGCGCCAAACCAAAAGCGGGTCCGAAGGCAATCCGATCTGCGTTGTCAACCGGAAGGGCCGTCACTGCTTGCAACTCCGGCGTGTCAAAAGGATCGATCGCGATCACCTTGGTCGAGAGTTGATCGGAGATATAGTGAAAGAGGTGTCCTCGGGCAGCGATCCCGCCACCGAGAAAGATCGTCTCCATTGGCTCGGTATCGAAATTGCTTTGGTAATACGCCATCGTCCGATCGATCTGCCGCACCGTGCGTTTTAGGATGGGCCGGAGCAATTCTAAGACATTTTCATGGTGCCGGCAATCATCGGATGAAAGCCCTTCTTCCTCCAACCCGAGTTTGAGAACGAGATCACAAGCTTCTTCCAGACTTGGTGCCGGGACGAGATCCTTGACAAGCGCCTCTCCGAGATTTTGGAGCCCCAAGGGAATATTTCTGGTGAAGACAAATCGTCCTTCGGAGAGGACGCTCACGCTTGTGGCACGCTGTCCCAACTTGCAGATTAAGACCGGAGCCTCTTGCTTCTCGTCGCCACGGAGGTTCACCAAATTACGCAAGGCAAAGAGAGGAATCCCGATGCCGGTCAGAGGATAACCCGCTCGAGCAAACGCTTGCTGAAGCTCTTCGATACCCTCGCGTTCAACAAGCACGCCGGTAATATTTAGGCTGGTATTTGCTATTCCTCCCTCCTCGACCTGAAAATCGACCACTGCGTCTTTTTCGAGGAACTCTTCTTCGCGTTGGAGCCCCCAGTAAACAGCCCCCGGAAGTCGAGTCGGACTGACCTGCGGTAATTTCAGGTGATGAACGCGCGCACGATCCAGTCTGGGCGCGGCCCAAATTGCCAGTTCCTTGGATGAACCGCAGAATTGCTGCAGTGCGGCCTTGAGTATCGGAGTAAATGAGGGGGACTCTGGACTCAAACTCGGGTCGAATTCGAAGGTTCGACCTTCCTCGAAAGATATCCTTCCATCAGAGGCCTTTCTCAACCGCACCATATAAAAAGTGCTATATCCAATCTCGATACCCACGGTCGCCCCTTGACGCCAGGAGCGTCTGGAGTCTTTCGATGAATCGCGTTTTGAAGTAGCGGGACGACTAGGATTAGTCATTGGAAATGATTCACTTCGATAACATAAGCAATTGATAGATCAAATTACCAAGGTGATTTGTTTTGAGTGGCGTCCTTGAAATCCCAACTGTCTTGTGAACCAAAAGGTAAGGTATCGATAACAATCCAAGCGATTCCTGTCAAATATTTTTCGCACTTCCGCAGATTTCCCGGATAGATTCCACTGAAGTCCATAATTTTTTCGACTCCCGATCACACCCTAGTTCGTATGACTGAAAATCATTAAGAGTTATTACCAAAATGAGGGGCCCCAAAAAGAAAATTGCGAACAATCCTGCCACCAGCGAAGACATGACGGTTGTGCAGCACCCGTAAATCCGCGACTATCGGCGACCGTGCAAGCATCCTTCGAAGCCCTTGAGCTCTCATCCGCCTTGACCACCGTGGTCCATGACCTCGGCTACACCCGGCCAACCCCCATTCAGATCGAGGCAATTCCGGCCCTGCTCGCCGGCCGGAATATCATCGCTCAGTCGCAGACCGGAAGTGGCAAGACCGCAGCCTTCGCCCTCCCCATCCTGCAGGGCATCGAGGTGGACCGACGCCAGTTGCAAGCCCTTGTGATCTGCCCGACACGAGAACTCACGGCCCAAGTCGGTCGCGAGTTACGCAAACTCGGTCGGGCGCACCGCAGCCTCCAAGTCTTAGAACTCGTCGGGGGACAGCCGTCACGCCCACAACGTGACTCGCTCGAGCGCGGTGTCCATATTGCCATCGGCACACCCGGCCGACTCCTCGACCACCTGAAACGAGGTTTCATGACCCCCGACTCGATCAAGATTGTCGTGCTGGATGAAGCGGATCGCATGCTCGACATGGGCTTCAGCGACGACGTGCGCCAGATCATCAGCTTCCTGCCGCAAGATCGTCAAACGGCCTTGTTCTCGGCGACCTTCCCGCGAAGTATCGAGGCGCTCAGCAAGGAAATCCAGCCCCAGCCAGATACTCAGCGGATTACGATTGAGACCACCAGTGAGGATCTCGCCGACATCCATCAACTGAAACTCTGCTTCGGGAATGACGACAAGCTCGCGGCGCTCTGCCGGGCCCTACTGTTTCACCCGCACGAATCCGCCCTCGTCTTTTGTAACCAAAAAGCGACGGTCCGCGAGATCACCGGGGAGCTGAGTCGCGGGGGCCTAAGCGTCGACCGCTTCGATGGCGATCTCGAGCAGTTCGATCGCGACCAAGTGCTCGCCCGATTTCGCAACCACAGCGTGCGTATTTTGGTCGCAACTGATGTCGCCGGGCGCGGCCTCGATGTCGAGGGCTTGGACCTCGTCATCAACTTCGACCTCCCGGAACAAGAAAAGACCTATGTTCACCGAATTGGTCGAACAGGCCGGGCTGGCGCGGCCGGTGTTGCCATCTCGCTGGTTCGAGATGAGAACGACAGGCGCATCGAAGACATCGAAGATTTCACGGGACAAGCCATCGCGAACATGGATGACAGCACCAGCAAGAGCGTAAGTCTTGATGACCTCCTGAAGCAGCTCGCGGAGGTGCCCAAGATGGAGACGATCTTAATCTCCGGTGGTCGTAAGGACAAGGTGCGCAAAGGCGATATCCTCGGTGCTCTCACCGGCGAAGCGGGCGGTTTGAACAGCAAGGATATCGGAAAAATCGAAATCCAAGATAAATTGTCTTACGTTGTAGTGTCACAAGGGATGATTTCAGAGGCCGTGGCATGCCTCAATGCGGGACGCATCAAAGGCAAACGCTTTCGGGCGAGTCACGTCGGCAGATAGGAAACCACCTCACCTTCGCCCCTCTCCGATCCCCTCCACAACCCCTTCCAGAAGCAAATTTCGGCAGGGTCATCGCACCATTCAAAAAAATGACCGCAGAAGAATCTCCCAAGAACCGGATTCCACGGGGTTTTCCTTCGGTCGCCGACCCGCATTTACTATCACGAAGGACCCTCGACTGTTTTTATTATGAAACTCCTCCTCGCCTGCCTCCCTCCCCCTGTCCTTCGCCAATCCCGTCCTGAAGGAACACCACTGGGGGCAATGGCGGGGCCTCTTGGCAATGGCGTAGCGACCCAGGCAGACCCTCCTCTAACGTGGAGCGAAGACAAAAATGTCCGCTGGAAAACGGCCCTGCCCCGATCAGGAAATTCCTTCCCGGTCGTTTGGGGCGATCAGATTTTTCTCACTGCCACCATTCCACACGGCGAGGAACAAGATCCCCCGGCCGGCCATCGTCCGAGCTCACATGACAACACCCTAAAAGTGCGCAAAAGCAGATTCGTGGTGATCTCCCTCGATCGCAAAGACGGCCAAATCCTCTGGCAAACCACGGTGCGGGATCAGGTGCCCCACGAAGGCCATCACCTCACCGAAAGCTACGCCTCGGCATCCCCGATTACTGATGGCCAGCAGGTCTTTGCCTTCTTTGGTTCGCACGGGCTCTATTACCTAAATCACAAGGGGAAGGTTCTTTGGGAAAAGGACCTCGGAGAGATGCACACCAAACACGGACACGGCGAAGGTAGCTCCCCCGCCCTCCATGACGAGACTCTTGTCGTCAACTGGGATCACGAAGGCCCCTCCTTTGTCGCGGCGTTCAACAAAGTGACTGGCAAGGAACTCTGGCGAAAGGAAAGAGATGAACCTTCCTCTTGGTCCTCTCCCCACATCCTCCTGCACGAGGGCTCTCCGCAAGTCGTGGTCTCCGCCGCGAATCGCATTCGAAGCTATCACCGGAACCAAACAGGTCGCCTGGATCAAGCGCCGCGAGACTCCCCTCTCTCCTCCTTTACAAGGCCCTGCGATGCAATCGCCCTGCGAGAGAGACGGACCTTGGAGAGATCTCCCACGTCAGATGATCGAATACATCAAAGCTCCGCACAAGCACCTTAAGAACGGCGAAGCCGACCTGATCTTCGTCGATGGTCGGGAGCGGATCGATTGCGCCCTGGCCTCGGCCAAACTACTTCAAGACGGAGGTCTTCTGATGATTCATGATTTTTGGCCACGAACCCGCTACCGAGACCGCTTACCTGAACTCTTAGGAGTCTACGACTACCTTTTCGAAACTCCGGGAGGGGAAGGAGAAAGCCTTCAAGGAATGGCCGTCTTTCAGAAAAAAACTCTAAACTGAACCTTATGGTGAACAAAGAACAAGTTCTGATCCTCTGCACTGGAAATTCCTGTCGAAGTCAAATGGCTGAAGCCATTTTGAGAGATTGTGCCGGTAGTCGCTTCGAAGTGCACAGCGCTGGCTGCGATCCATCGGGCTACGTCCATCCCCTCGCTATCTCGGCCATGGCGGAGATAGGCCTTGAGATCGGCGAACACCGCTCGAAGTGCCACAAAGAGTTTCTTGATCGCCACATCGATATCGTGATCACGGTCTGTGGAAACGCAGATCAATGCTGCCCGAATTTTCCCGGCCAAAGCAAACGCTTCCACTGACTATTTGATGATCCTGTCGAAGGGGATGAGATCACAATTCTCAACGAATTTAGACGAGTGAGAGACGAGTGAGAGACGAGATTAGTTCTAAGCTGAAATCAGCGAAAACTTTGTAAGATTTTCTCAGACAACCAACTATGCAAGCGATGGATGAGTTCGTCCTTCAAGAAAGATAACTAAGCCTTGATTATCTGCCGCCCCGGACCTTGGTAATTTTTTCTGAGCTTCATTTAGTGCTCCTATTCGAGTTTCAGTATCACCATCCCATAGCCACCAAACTTCTACGACCCTTGTCTCATGATGAGCGGTCCCCGCTCTAAAGAGAGGGAAAGGCTTCAAAAAATCGGGGATTTCGGTGGTTCCAAGATTCAAAATTTCGCCATCGTCCATTTCGCCCTTAAAAATACACTGCGTTGTCAGAAGCATGTCAGGATTGTCAAAACTAGGGAGAGATTCGGGTCTTTCAGCGAAGGGCTTATTAAAAAAACGAGCTACGTCCCCCGACTCATGCCTAGACCTTTTTAGGTATGCTAGGCGTATTTTTTTTCAGGCGTATTTTTTTTTGAAGGACTCGACCCGGGAAAGCTCGACTCCCCCTCTGGAGACGACACGCAAGAAGCGGAGGGAGACGCCGAAAAAAAAGCTCAAAGCAAAACGACCAAAGGTAAAAACCACAGCCGCCTCAAAGGCTGGGACAGCCATGAAGTCGTCGAAGAAACCATCTTCGCCCGCCTCGGCCTGCACGCCCCGCGCGACACCCTGAACCACTGGAGCGGCCTGGACTGCTACCTCGCCGACGGACGGGTAGAACTCTGCAACAAGCTCTGCGAAAACGCGATCCGGCCCCTGAAGATCGGAGCCAAAAACTACATGTTCTTTGGTTCCCGGCGAGGCGGCGAACTCGGCGGCGCTGACACCC
>JBLIDI010000158.1:0-9585 GCA_047634075.1 Akkermansiaceae bacterium | reverse complement strand
ACCGAACCTGATCTCACTCTGGAGAACAAGCTCCGTGAGCTGATCGGGAAGGCTGCCCCTGGATCGACTCTCCGTGCCTGCGTCTATATCTGGGATCGCGAGGAAATGATCGCACCTTTCGTCGAGGCTTTGGCACGAGGGGTCGATGTTCGCATCATTGTCGGGGTCGACAACGACCCCGTCCGCGCCCTTTCCGAGGCGTTACCGGGGAGGGTGATTGTGTGCACGAATGCCGAAGGAGATCCCGACGGCTGTCATGGCGGACGGATCAATCATAACAAGTTTTTCATCTTTTCGGAATTGAGCAGTGGTCATTTGAACTGCATTCTCCAGTCCTCGGCGAATTTGACCGGCCTCCAGCTTGTGGACGCGAACAACTCGGTTCTCTTTCGCAACGACGAACCGCTCTACAGAACCTACCTCGACTACTGGGATGCCATGTCGGAAGATATCGATGACTCAAACTTCTACCGAAAATTTGTGACATCGAACAATGTCGAAGCCCACTACTTTCCCCGCAGCGCTGCCAACGGGACAACGGGCCAGCTCGACCCCGTCGTGGAAATCCTACGAGAGATCAAGCCGCTTGACGGAGGATCGATCCGCGTGGCGATGGCGTTTTGGACGGCACCCCGTCGTGGTATCGTGGCCTGGCTCTCCGCTTTTCAAGACGCCGGAATGGACGTGAAAGTCATCATTGACCGGGAAGACACAAGTTCCACGATCAGGAATGCGCTGGCCGCCGGCGGAGTGGATCCGATCATCTTCCCCCAACTCCATTCAAAGTATATGTTGATCGATGCGATGTGGCGTGGAAAGAGACAAAAGATCGTTTTGACAGGATCGCACAACTATACCGGACCGGCGCTCAACGGAAATGACGAGACAATGCTCGTGATCACCAACCCGCTCATCTACGAGGCCTTCCTTGAAAATTGGAAGGCTCTCCACGACCATCCGCTCACTGGTGGCTGAGAGGAAGTTTTCAAATAACGGACCTGCGGTCACACTTCCGGGCTGATCAAAAATGAGGAGATGACAATGGTAGGATGCCCGGCGGGCCTCAATTTTACGCTTGGGCAGTCACCTGTGGGGAAACCGAAAGTTGTCCGCTCACGAGCTGGCGAATCGATCCTGCTTCGAGAAGATTCCTCGCATTAGAGGTTTCAGACAATTTGCAGGACGTCCGGGAGTCGGGTGGTGAGTGCGCGGAGTTGGGCACAAAAGCATGGTTCGAGGGAAGGCCGAGGCGGAATTGGCGCGGCTCACGGAGGAGAAGTCCCGGGATTTGAAGATCTCCAAGGTGATTCAATGCCGGTCCGCTATTTTACAGATGGTGCCGTGATTGGATCGAAGAGTTTTGTCGACGTGGTCTTTCAGGTGAGCCGGGAACGGTTCGGTCGGAGGCGAAAAGACGGGGCGAGGAAACCGCACGGGTCCCTCCGAGAAATAGCCGGCGAAATTTGGTCGCTGCGAGATCTGAAAGAAAAAGGATTCCCTTCGCTGTGAGCCACTCAGTCTGCCTGAGTGAATTTTGAAGGGAAAAGCAGGGTCTCTTGCGAAGGTATGACCGCTCCCCTGCCTAAAAATCTTGCCTCAATTCCTGCCCCTTTTTCTCCCGCAAGCGGCTCTCTAGCCCCAACGACCCCAGCAAAAATGCCATTCTCATCCTGAAACATCCCGTGGTTTCAGAAAACCGAAGAAGGCCAAATAAGAGAGGCGGTCAAATCTGACCGCCTTTCCGTTTAAGAATTTCAAATATCCGGCAAACTGCCGGTTCGATTTAGCAGCCTCATCCGCCGCCACCACCTTCGGCTTCGGCGCCACCGCCGCCGCAACATCCGCCGCCATTGGCCTGCGCGACGTCCTCGGGAGTCGGAACACGACCGAGTTCAAGGGTCATTCCCACCATTCGGGTCACACTGGTCTGGAGAGTTTCGAGACTTTGTTGGGCCTGGATAAAGTCGGAAGCGATGGAATTATTCATGAGCTCCGTGCGGGCGGTCTCAAACTCGGAAATCTCACTTTCGGCCAACTGAAGGCCGGACTGTTGTTTCTGGTTCAAAGCCTGTCCACGTTCGTGCACAGATTGATAGCTCAAGCGCGCATCGTCGTTGGCCAGAAAGGTCTCAACGCTGGCCAGAAGGCCCTTGTAATCGGCATCATTCGCGATGGTTTCGCAAAGATCCCGCGTCTTCGACATGACTGCTGAATCGTCCTCTAAAAGGTTCATGCCTGCGACATACGCGCCAACGACCGTTGCCGCAACCGCAGATTTTCTCTTTTATTTCTAGCGCCCGATGATTCTATCCGAAAAAAAGAGGGGCCCGGGCACGTTTAGAGGGTAGTGTTTTCATCATGAACAGCAAAACAGGACTCTTTGCGGCCGCTTGGGCCATCAGCTGCGGCGCCGCATTTCTGGTAGGTCGCAGTTCCTCCGAAGCCCCTGACGCCGACGTTCAGGCCAACTCCGGAAAGAACTTCGCCAGCTCCCGCAGCATCTCTCGGGGCGAGGGGTCTGCAGCCGCAGGGGGAAAGAGCCGGACCCGGCGGACAAACTCCGGATCGGTGAGCTCCAGCGAAGACCAGCTCGCGGCAATCCGCGAAAAAATTCAGGACCTGAAAGCCCTCTCTGACCCCATCGCACGGGCCCAGGGCTTCTTGGATTTCGTGAAAAACCTCTCGCCGGATCAATACCTCGACGCGGTCGAGGCCTACCGTGAAGGCGGTATTAATGAGGAGCAGTTTGGCGAATACCGCATTCTCCTCACCGCATGGGCGCAGGTCGCACCGCTCGAGGCATTGGAATATGCTTCCGAAAAGACGGGCACCCCGCTCGCCCGCCAAACCATCCTCGCCGCCTGGGCCCAAAACGATACCGAAGGGGCCGTCGCCTGGGCGCGTGACAACTTTGAAAATGAAGGCGATGAAAACCGCGCCAATCCTTGGATGATCGGGGTGATTGAAGGAATCTCCTCCCTCGACCTTGGCCGTGCCACTCAACTTCTCGAGGAACTCCCCTTCTCACGCGGTCGCGGTGAAGCTCTCGATGCCGTCTTCGCTGAGGTCAAGGCCGGTGGCAATGATAGCGCCAAACTCTGGGTCGCCAGCCTTACCGATGAAAAACTCAAGGAAGGCGCAGCAGCCCGCCTTGCCGGTCAACTTGCCGAAGAAGACCCACGGGGAGCCGCTGAATGGGCCGCCTCGATGGGACCGGAAATCATGAAGAGTTCAGCCGGAGAAATCGTAAACCGCTGGGCCGATAAAGACCTCCCCGCCGCCGTCGATTGGGTCGAAAACCAAACCGAAGACATCGTCGCCTCCGCTGGCCCCGCTCTCGTGAGACAAATGATCGACCAAGCAGATGTCGCCTCGGCCTCGAGTTGGCTTTCCGACTATGAGGGCAATCCCGCCTTCGACGAGAGCGTGCGCTCCCTCGTCTGGCATTCCATGAACGATGAACCCGCCATGGCGGCCGACTGGATCATGAAGCTTACCACCGAGAAGGACCAGACCGGCACCTTCCACCGGATGCTTGGTAACTGGATGCGGAAAGACCGCGAAGGAGCAATGGACTACGTCAACAACAATCCGGTTCCCGAGAGCATCAAAAGACGGGCCGGCATGACCACCGAGTAAAATTAACCCAATCCTATGAAAACCTTCCTCGCCCCTTTCCTTCTTTTCGTTTCGACCGCCCTCTTCCTCACTTCCTGCAAGGACGAGGTTGTCGAGGTCAAACCCGACCTCCCCACCGACGAAGCCAAGCACGAAACGATCACCCTCGGTGGCGGCTGCTATTGGTGTGTTGAGGCCGTCTTCCAACAACTGGAGGGTGTCGTTTCAGCCACTTCTGGATTCATGGGGGGCCACCTTCCCAATCCCACCTACGAGGATGTCGTTCATCAAGTCACTGGTCATATTGAGGTCGTTCAGGTCGTCTATGACCCCAAGATCATCTCAACCGAGAAAATCCTCGAATGGTTTTGGAAAGCCCATAATCCCACTGACACGCTGGGCCAGGGAGTCGACCAAGGCCCTATGTATATGAGCACCATCTTTACCCATTCCGAAGAGCAGCAAAAGATCACTGAGGCTTCCAAAAAAGCCGAACAAGACAAACTCGTCGACGCCATTGTCACCACGATTCGCGAGGCCGAGGAATTCTACAAAGTGGGCGAAGACCAACAAGACTACTACTTCCGCATGAAAGGGCAGAATCGCTATTGCCCTCAGCAAATCACCCCGAAGCTCAAGAAGCTCGGGCTTGATTACTAAGGCATCGGAGGTTCAAGGCGAGCAAACATACGGGTTAAGCCACAAAGTCTAGTCTTGACCTTCCTGCCATCTGGATTTCAGGAACCACGAACCTCACGGATTGCCAAGATTCAGGGGCGCTAAAATCCGAGATTCGTGAAAATCCGTGCGATCCGTAGTCCGGAATTTTCTCGGACATTGCTCTTGAGGCGAGATTGTTTTTAGCTCCGATCGTGCGCGACCTTTCCCTCCTCTTAACGACCCTTTGGCTGGCGTCTTGCCGTGATAAAGGATCGGATACACCGACTGAGCAGCCGGAACCAGAGACAAGGGTCTCCTACTCTCTTGAAGTCCGGCCTTTCGTGATCGAGAATTGTCTCTCGTGCCACGCCGACTTCCCCCTCCACGATCCCTCCGGCTGGGATCTCCTTCACTTGCATGAAGGGACCGTGAAGCACGATCACCCGGACTTCCTCAAAAAGTGGGCCGCGCAGGGATCTCAAATTGACCCTCACTGGGCGGGCCAGCCTTTGCACCAAGTCGAGGGCAACTCGGTTGACGACTTCGTTGACCCGTCACTTCCGACCCTGGCGAACCCGCGCCAATCGCCCGGCCCCATCTTCACCGTTCCCGTCTCCGAACTCTTGGCGGGTGACTTGATGGCGGAGCCCCATAAGGCCATCTCCACCGGCTACCTCCGACAAGGCGACGACTCCCCGAAATGGCGAATCGAAAAAGTGGCCCGGGAATTTCTGGGAGTGACGATCGGCTGCGCCAAGTGCCATGACCATCCCAGCGAACACTGGTCCACCGCGCGCTACGAGCACCTGCAGGAAATTTTCACGACGCCATACGATGCCCTTCCTAAGACGAGTCCGCCGCTTTACGTGAGGCAGACCGAGGATCAAGCGGCCGAAAGGGCACAACTCAAAATCGCGCTTAAAAAGGCCTGCCTTACTCCCCCAGTTTCTGAGAGGGAATTTCAAGAATGGCTCATCAGAGACGGCAGCGCTCCACAAATCCCCGGCCTGGTCGCCGCCTATTCCTTTGACGATCGAAAACTCACCAACTTCGCTCTCATCGATGAGATTGAAGAGAATGGAAACACGCTCATCTCCGACAAAGGAGCCCATGGCTCGGCAATCTCCTTCGATGGGCAACACGATCTCTCCCTCGTAGGAGTTCCGACCGGAACCGAGCGGGATCGCTTCACTTTTTCAGCATGGGTGAAACTTGAGGCGGAGGCCTTGGGAGACACCGCCATTCTCACCATCGGCCAAAGATCACGTGGATTTGAACTGCGCGTCCTCCAAGGAAAGCTACAAGCTCGCTGGACCAGGGTGTGGCCGCAGCATGCCATCACCACCACCTCCAAGGCCCCACTCTTCGTTCCAAATCGCTGGACTCAAGTCGCGGTGACTTATGACGGCACCCGCCGCGCCACCGGCCTCAAGCTCTACCTCAACGGTCAACCTATCGAGACCCACTCCGCCCCCACCGAATTACTCAATTCCGTTCTCTCAAACGGGGAACCATGGCGCTTTTTCGGCAAAAACCTCACTCTTGATGAGGTTCAAATTTACACGGAAGAACTCACCCCGCTTGGCGTGCGCCAGATCTTCGACGGACGCAGTCTCACCACCGCCGCCCCCGATCTCTTGCGGCTCTTTTTTCAACGCCACTTCGACCCGGCTCGACGCACGCAACGCCAAGAGATCGCCACCCTCACCGACGAACTCCTCACGCTTGAGGAGCAACTCAACATCTTCCTCGTGATGGCAGACGGCCAAGATCGCCAGATCCCCGCAGACTCAAAAACTCCCCGTGATCGACTCGACTTCGCGCAAAGACTGAACCCGGATCTTCTCGCCCGCGCGCTCGCCAACGAAGTCTGGAAACGGCACTTCCAAACTCCCCTCGCCCACAGCCTGGGATTTAGCGATGCTCTCCCCAGTCACCCTGAACTTTTGGAGTGGCTCGCAGGTCAGCTCAAACAAAACAACTTCAACGTCGCCCAACTCGGAGAAATCATCCGCTCTTCCGAAACATGGCAACGGGAATGGCCGGGCCTGGAGCACAATCCGGCAGCCTGCCCCATCGCGGGATCCCAGCCTAAAATCACTCGCCGATAGGGAAACCGGCAATAAGCCTGGCTCGGCTGGCATTCACCAAATCCTGCAACACGTCCAAGCCCTCGCGCTTCACCGCATCGATCCCGCTGGGCCACTTCAGGGTCTTTTTAAGATCGGCGATTTCATCTGCGGCGCTCCGAAGATAGGCGTCGTCGGTGTTCTCCAAATCGAACAAAGGCAGGGGCTCAGTCTTCAGATCATCGAGGGTCAGACGGAGGATTCTCAAGCTCTTTTGATCGTTCTCTTCGACGGCTGCAAACCGCTTGAGCTGTTCCTCGGTCCGAGCTTTGCGACGATCCTCACTCTCCTGTAATGCGGCGAGGCGCTTTGGCAGGTTGAGCGAAACGGAGTTCGCGGCACTGACCATTCTCGCTCGTTCAATATCAGCATTGAGATACTTAAAATACTGATTCTCCGAGACCCGTATTCTGCTCTTCTCTCGCAAGGCCGGAATAAAAAGAAAAGATCGATCACGGGGCCCAAATCTCGGACTAGGACGGATGACATCATGGGGAAGAACATACTTCTGAGACCCTTCTCCCCTGTCCCCGGCATCACTAAGATCCGGCAAAATCAGATCTGGAGTGACCCCCTTGATCTGCACCGAACTCCCGGACACCCGATAATATTTTTGAAAAGTCAACTTGAGCCATCCTGCTTGTTCCCGGTCTGCAAAAATTGGCATGTAGTCGGAAATATCCATCGCCTTCTGGACCGTTCCTTTTCCGTAGGTTGAGGAGGCTCCGACGATAACAGCCCGATTATAATCCTGCAAGGCCCCCGCCAAAATCTCAGTCGCCGAAGCACTACTCTTGCTTGTGAGCACGATCAAGGGCCCGTCGTAAAGGGGCTTGCGATGAAGGGAATTCAGCGCCGTGACCTGTCCGGAAATCGACTTCACCTGCACCACCGGACCACGCCCCACAAAGAACCCCGTGAGACGCTGGACCTCCGGAAGAGACCCGCCCGAATTCCACCGAAGGTCGAGAGCAAGCCCATCGATCTTTTCCTTTTTGAGACGCGCTAAAATTCGCTCAACATCCACCGAGACCCGGCTTCCCGAATCATCAAAGTCGAAGTAGAAAGACGGGATCGTCATCACTGCCAACCTGGTCAAAGTATCCCCGTTGCTGAACTCGTAAATCTTGGCGGTGGTGAGTTCATCCTTCATCGTCACCACCCCACGCGGAATGGCGATTTCAACCGTCTCCTCGACCCCGTCCACGAGACGGCGGATCCGCAATCCCACCGGGGCATTTTCATTCCCTAAAATATCGCCGATCACTTTGTCGAGTGGCTTAAAAAGAATGTCTTTCCAGTGATTGTCATTTTCCGGCGATACCGCGATGATGCGGTCGCCCAACGTCAGCTCGCCCTGACGATCGGCCGGGCCGTCATTCACGATGCCCTGGACTTCGATTTCACCTTGATCATTGGGATCAAGGCTGGCGCCAATCCCGACGAGTTCATTGCTCACGTCGATCTTAAATTGCGCCATTTCATTCGCGCTGAAATACTCACTGTGGGGATCATACGACTTGGTCACGGCGGAGAAGAAATAATTGGCGATATCTTCATCAGTCGTGCCCTTCACCGTCTTCGACATGCGCTCAAAGCGTAGCACCAGCTGATCTTTTGGCGAAGGGTCGTTGCGAAATGGATCAGGCTTTCCTTCCTCGAGCGCCCGCCCCTTCAAACGCTCCCGGCGTATCATCTCACGGAGCAGCAAAGCCTCGACATCATCCCGCCACACCTTCTGCAACGCGACCCCATCAGCAGGCCATGAAACGTCCTTACGATCGGCCAAAACACTACGGTCCCGCTCAAACGGAAACTCTTGGGTGCGGAGAAGATACGTGGCATAAACGACCCGCGCTGTGACCCGGTTTCCATAAACCTTAAAGATCCTCCTTGCGATCGGCATGACGGTCTTGGTGCTGATCGCATCGTGAAGGCTGCGTTCGTGGCGGCGCTTGATATCCAAGACCTCGCTCTCGAGAAAGTAGATCTTATCTCCGTCCAGCGTTGCCAAGTAGCGCTCCAGAAAGCGCGCGCTCAGTTTTTCGTTAAAAGGCAGCCTGGCGTAATGACGATCCTGAAGCATTCGCACCAACTCACGTCCCACCAGCTCGAGATCTGCCGCAGGCGCAGGGGCCGCAGAGAACAAGCCAAGGGCAATGATCATTGCTGAGGTGAATTTTTGAATTTTGATCATGGAGAGACGATCACGAAATGGAGCCGATGAAACGAGTCGATCATTCCCCGCCAATCGACGAGGAAGCGACCTCAGGTCACAAAACTGTGCCACATTCGCAGAGTGACAAGCAGCCATGATACGTCCAACATCATGGAAATCTTTAACTTATGTTTGATCGACTTCCCGCCGCCCTTCAACACGAAGGCCACCTCTCCCGCCGCCTCTTCCTTTCCTACGCCGCCGCCCTCTCGTCCATCCCCCTGCTCGTCCAGACTGTCGGGAGCGCAAAAAAGTCACCTTTGCCTCCGCCCCCTTCTCGCTGGGCGTGGCCCTGATCTTTATACAGAAATCGGGCGTATGAATTCTTGCTGGAGAGGCCCTGAAAATTTCCTGAAATTAAAAATGTAATTATTCACATTCCTATGTTTCATGGGGTTTCGCTCGCTGAGCGAGACATCATGCCCGAAGATTTAAATTTGATATCAAAGCCCGTGAAGGCACCAAAAAGGTCAAAGGGAACACCATCAAAACATCCCGAAAAGCGCGCCGTGTTTCTCAGGAAATTCGCGCCATGGAAGGCACCCCTCGGCCCTCGCGTCGACCTGGAGCCAAACTGAAGGAGGTTTCCTTTTGGGCCATCTTGGCCGAAGAACCAAACCCACCCGAAGGCGAAGAACCGGTGCGCTGGCTCCTGCTCACCAGTGAAAAAGTGACCACGCTGAAAGAGGCCCAACGCATCATCAATCTTTACCTGCGTCGCTGGGACATCGAGGTCTTCCACAAAGCCCTCAAAAGCGGATGTAAGATTGAAAAAATGCAGCTGAAAACCGCCGATGGGTTGATCAACGCCCTGATGGTTTACGCCGTCATTACGTGGCGGATCCTCTACTTCACCCACCTCGGCAGGCAATGCCCCGAGCTTCCCTGCAGCTGTATTTTTGAAGAGGCCGAATGGCAATCAGCTTGTGCCGTCATCAAGCGGGACAGCACGGTGGGCGA
>JBLIDI010000157.1:0-9599 GCA_047634075.1 Akkermansiaceae bacterium | reverse complement strand
GGCAAAACATCGTGATCACACGCGATCCCGCCTGGCATCACAATGGCGTCGAATCCATCCATCACCCTCAGGAACTGAATGAGCTTTCGCTCATCGACCCGCAGGTTTTCATCATCGGGGGCGAGCAAATCTACCGCTTTTTCCTTCCAATTTTGGAAGACCTCATCATCACCCATGTGCCCGATTGCTACGAGGGAGACACCCAATTTCCAGAATACGAACACCTCTTCCCCCATTCAGAATTGATCTGGGAACAAGAAGAGTTTGTCATCAAACGCCACTTTAAATAAAACGACATCTACTAAAACCATGGCCAACTCATTTGAACTTACCGGAACCCTCAAGGTCCTCGAAGACACCCAGACTTTTGCCAGCGGCTTTGCCAAGCGCGAATTCGTGATCGAAGTCCCTGATGGCAAATACCCGCAACTCATCAAATTCGAAGTCCTCAAGGAGAAAATCAGTCTCCTTGACTCAGTGAGCATCGAAGACGACCTCAAGGTTACCTTTGACGTCCGCGGACGCGAATACAATGGAAAATACTTCGTCAACCTGAACGCCTGGAAAGTCGAATCCTCCGGCGGAGGTCAAGGTGGTGGACAAGGTGGCAGCTCAGCCGCTGGTGCGCCCACAGACCCGCCCCCGAGCTCGTTTGATAACTCATTTGACAACGAGACTGAGCCCAGCGACGACGACATTCCCTTTTAGGAAGGTCTGAGAGTGGCCTGTGCCATTCGGAAGACACCCAGTCCTCCGATCGTCATCATCATCTGAATTGGCTAAAGAAAAACCTCAGCCCAGCGCAACGCGCTGGGTTTTACACGCAAGTCAGGTGCTGAAGGCACCGAGATCCAAAGCACCAGACCCTTCAGGACCCGATCTCCCGACCTTCATTTGTGTGGAAAACTCAGCGCGGTGTTGATCTTACAAAGGATTTTGGCCAGCGCCCAACTTGAGGACCTTCAGCCCTCAACGACACTCTTGATCTTACCATCACCCACTTCGGTGGTCAGTTCGTCGCCTGGTGAGACCGTATCGATCGACTTGAGGATCTCCCCATCGGCGCCATAGGTCACCGAGAAGCCCCGCTTAAAAATACTCCCAGGTCCTAGGGCTTGTAGCAAGGATCCGAGCTGTTCCACCCGAGTTTCCTGAGCGCCCAGGGCAGCCTTGGCCGCGTTGATGAAATCGCTTTGCGACGCGTCGAGTTTCTCCTGTCGGCGCTTGAATACTTCGCGGGGATGGTAGTGTTTCCAGTTCGCTTGATAATCCTCGATCAGCCGTTCCCGGTCGCGCATCGAATCCTTCACCGCGATTAAAAACGCCCGCCGAAGCCCCTCCAGCCGGAAGATGGGATATTGGAGCTTCTTTTCGGCCGGCTGACTGAAGAGACTACGCTCACAATAATCAAGCTGATCGGAGAGACGATTCAAGCGCCCCTCTACCACTCTTTTCAAACGAGAGCCCAGACTTCCGATACGTTCGCGTAGTTCCGCTTGATCGGGAACAGCCAACTCCGCCGCCGCACTGGGGGTTGGGGCCCGCAGATCGGCAACGAAATCTGAGATCGTAAAATCGATCTCATGCCCCACCGCACTTATCACCGGGATGGGACATGCGGCGATCGCACGAGCCACGATTTCTTCGTTAAAGTTCCAGAGATCTTCCAGGGAGCCCCCTCCCCGTGCCACGATCAAAACTTCCGGTTGAGGCAAATCTTCTGCGCTCGCTTTACCGGCTCTGCGAATGGCCCGGGCAATCCCGCGCTCCGCGCCCTTCCCCTGAACTGCCACCGGAAAAAGGACGATAGTCAGCCAAGGGGCGCGCCGTAAAAAAATGTTCTTCATGTCTTGAAGCGCAGCTCCAGTGGGCGAGGTCACGATCCCGACCACCCTGGGAAAGGGCGGAAGTGCGCGCTTGCGATCGCGAGAAAAAAGCCCCTCTTGATCAAGCTTGCGTTTCAAGGCCTCAAACCTCGCTTGCAAATCTCCCAGGCCGACCGCTTTCGCCTTCTTAACGATGAGCTGGGTGCTGCCCCGGGCCTCGTAGAAACTGGCTTCTCCGAAAATCTGCACCTTGGCACCATCCTCAATGACCTCGTGCCCGGTGCGACGACGTGCCCCAAACATCGCACAAGAAATCTGAGCCGATTCATCCTTGAGCGAGAAATACCAATGCCCGCTCGCTTGCTTCCTGAGATTACTGATCTCGCCCTCCACCCAAACATCTCCCACTTCGATCTCCAGAAGATTGCGAATCCTCCGTGCCAACTGCGTGACCGAAATCGCGTTCACCTCGGTCACCGCTATGCCTCCTCCTTGGTATTTAGCTCCGCGAAGACCATCTGGCCCGCGCTTGTCTGCAAAGTGCTGATGACGGTGACATCCCTGGAGGAGCCGATCTTATCGATGGCATGATTTACGACAATCATCGTCCCGTCCGGCATATAGCCAACGGCCTGGTGATCGTCCTTACCAGCGCGCACCAAGGCCAGACGGACCGATTCTCCAACCACCACCGAAGGCTTCAGGGCATCGGAGAGATCATTGAGATTGATAATGTCAGCGCCCTGAAGGTGAGCCACTTTGGTCAGATTTTCATCGGTGGAAATTAAGCGCCCCGAGAGAAGCTTGGCGGTCTGAACCAAGCGGCCTTGAAACGATTCGTCCTCGGCCATGCCCCGTGAATCTTGGATCGAAATAGGCACTGCTGGATTCTTTTGTAACTCACTGAGAATTTCCAAACCACGCTGACCACGTTGACGCTTCCCGGCTGCGGGGGAGTTTGCCATGACCTGAAGTTCATCGAGAACAAATTGCGGAACCAGAACTCGTCCCGTTAAAAAACCCGCGACCAAAAGCCCCGGAAGCCTACCATCCATGATGACTTCGGCATCGAGAATGAGGAGCTGGCCGGAAGCGGCATCTTGTCGAAAACGAACGTAAGGGATGATGAAGGAAAACTCCTCCTGATCACTTCGAAGTGCTAGAACTGCCCCTAGAAAAGCGAAGCTGGCATATGAAGAAACATTGAAAGCGAGCGCAAGAGCTTCCCCGATCCCCTCCCCATTTATCTTAATGGGTGACGCTGCGATCTTAATTAACTCGGGAATCTGAGCGCGATTCAGTAAAAAGGCGCAGAGCAAACCAACGCCGATGCCAAAGGTGGCGGTCGAGAACCCGCGGAGGCTGAAATTGCGCATCGAACTCTCCATCAGAATGAAGAAAATGGCCACAATGAGCCCCCCGAATAAACCAACCCAGAGTGGGATATTCGGACTACTCAAGGCGATCGCCAACCCCGCCAAAAGGCAGAGGAAAATATAAATAACACGGGCAACGTTGACGGATGGCTTCGAGGCTTTCATGGGCCGTTAGCTCGATGATTCGATTCTTCCGGTTTCAGAGACCTTGGGCCAGACTAGTTTGCGTTCTTCAGGAGACCCGCCAATTTCGTCCCCAATATCTTTCGTGGTGATGAAGAGCATGAAGCCCATGAGAAGAAGAGCAAAACCGGTCTGGATTACCTCGAGAAAACGCGCCGGGAGAGGCTTTCCGCGAATCCACTCGAGAATCGCCATGACGATATGCCCTCCATCGAGCACGGGAAGAGGCAGCATGTTGAGAACGGCAAGGTTGATATTGAAAAGCACAAAGAAAGCGAGAACCCGCAGCCAACCATCGGGCTGCTGAAGAAGGAGGAATTTTGTCTTAGCGATTCCAATCGGCCCCGCAAGCTGGTCCACTCCGACACTTGAACTCGGCGAACTAATCGTTTTGATCGTCATCCACATCGTGCGTAGGCTATCACGAACTTGCTCCCAAGGATTGGGGTAGAGGATTTCACTGGAAGTGATGGCATTGAAATCCCAGCTGATCCCGACCATGGGATCGGGAAAGGCATCGCCCTCAGGCTTGAGCGGCGTTACCGGCTGCTCGAAGGTTTCCTCGCCCCGCAAGATCGTTAAGGCCGATTCCTTAAATCCATTTTCCTCCAAGAGTTGGCCGACGTGAGCGAATCCGTAAACCTCCTCCCCGTTCACCTTCAGAATGCGATCACCAACTTTCAAACCCGCTCTCTTGGCCGGACTTTCGCCCTCGCCTTCAAGAATTGTTCCCACGATTGCCGGGCCACCTGGGGCGATCCCAACCTGAGGAAGAGCCCGACGCTTCCAAGCACGCGTTTCTTTGATCTCAAACTTCGTGGTGACAGTCTGAATAACGCCGTCCCGCTCGATTTCAAAATCTACACTATCGCCCTCAGTCAACATGATCCGTGTCCGGATATCGTCAAAGACCCTACCGGCATACCACAGGACGGGTTCACCATCGACTTTGAGAATCTTGTCTCCTGCCTTCAGGATGCCATCAGCAGGACTCCCTTGAGAGATTCCGCCAACGACGTTCGATTTAATGGCATCCTGCGGCTTACCCAGTCCCCACACTGCCAATGCTGCCACGACGGCCAGAAGCAAGCTAAAGAGAGGACCGGCGAAGGCCACGATGATCTTATCGAGCGGGGTCACCGGCGGGAGGGCCTCCCCATCGAGGTTGTCCCCCTCGATCGATTCCATCGCTGCCATCTGCGGCAAGGCCACAAAGCCTCCGGCGGGAATCCAGCCAAGACCGTATTGAACCCCATTGATTTCCTTCTTCCAGATGGGCTTACCAAACCAGATCTGGAAGCGATCCACCTGTAATCCCCGCCAACGGGCGGCCAGGAAATGGCCCAGTTCGTGGACAAAGATCATCACGTTGAACATCGCGATTACCACGAGGATCAGGACGGCGGCGTATAAAAATTCACTCATATAGCTTATCTGCGCAGAAACTAGCCCACAGGCCCCGATTGGGCCAGAGGCATTTCTCTGAATAGGAAACGTTGTTGAAAAGTGGTTTGGTCTAAACGAGACGGATGCTTTGCTTCTTTGACAAGCGAAGGATCTGACCGGCTTCCCCAGGGAAATCAGCCATCGGATCAATGAGCTTCTCGCCATCGAGCTGGACCGCTCCGGTCGTGATAAATTGCTTCCGCAACTCACCCTTAGATTTCTCAAGACCGAAACTCTCTCGGAAAACCCGACTCACGACTTCCAGGACGTCCCCACTCAGCTCCCCAGCGGCCAACTCCGGGAGATCGGCAGCATTGAGATCCCGCTTGGAAAACCGGGTCTCCCAATCATCGCGGGCCCCCTTGCCTTCTTCCTCGCTATGGTAGCGAGCCACGATCCGAGTCGCCAATTGCTTCTTGGCCTCCATTGGATGAAGAGCTTCGTCACGCTTCGTTCCGAGAAGGAGCAGGTAGTAACGATCCATGAGGTCATCGCTGATACTCATGAGCTTCCCGAACATTTCATTGGGAACCTCACTCACACCGATGTAATTGTGCGCGCTTTTGGACATTTTTTTGAGGCCATCGAGTCCTTCCAGAAGTGGCATGCAAATGATCGCTTGCTGGGGCTGCCCCTCCTCTTTCTGGAGATCACGGCCCACCAGCATGTTGAAGAGTTGATCCGTCCCACCAATCTCGACATCGGACTTCAGCTCAACCGAATCCCAGCCTTGCATGATGGGGTATTGCAGTTCGTGGAGCCGGACCTCGGTCCCCTTGGCGACCCGCTCCTTAAAGTCCTCCCGCTGTAACATCTGCTGTAGGGTGACCCGCGCATTGAGCTTGAGCACCTCTTCGTAAGTCATCTTGCGAAACCAATCGCCATTGAAAATGATCTCGGTCTTTTCGCGATCAAGCACCTTGAAAGCCTGCTCGGTGTAGGTCTCGGCATTTGATAGCACTTCCTCCCGGGTCAAGGGCGGACGGGCGGTGCTCCGGCCGGTGGGATCACCCACGGTCGCGGTGAAGTCCCCAATGAGAAGAATGGCATGATGGCCCATTTCCTGAAACTGCCGGAGCTTTTCGAGCGGAACGGTGTGGCCGAGGTGAATATCCGGGGCCGTCGGGTCGACCCCGAACTTAATTCTTAAAGGACGGTCTTCCTTCAACTTTTTATCAAGTTCCTTATCTGAAAGAACCTTGGAGGTTCCCCCGATTAACTGCCCCAAGGCCGGATGTGCTTCGTCACTCATGTCGACGTGAGTCAAGCGGGAGCGACCTTCGAATTCAAGCGCTCGGGCGGATAAAAGTGAAAGCCGCTTCCCCGAAGGAAAGCGGCTTCAAAAAATTGGGGTGATCGACGGGGCTCGAACCCGCGACAACCAGAATCACAATCTGGGGCTCTACCAACTGAGCTACGACCACCGTCTTGGTGGGCGGGAGACTAAAAAAGAAACGCCTGAAAGCAAGCCGAGATTTACGGAAAATTTCAGATTCAGCGACCATTACGGATTCAGCGCGCTTTCCCTCCTTTTTGAGGAGGTTCTGAAGTTTTTGCTTCATTTTATTAAATCGTGCTCAAACTCCCACCGGATGCCAGGTCGTCTTGATTTCCTGGAAATCGAGAATATCATAGGGACTTGGTTTTAATGCGGTGTCGGCTTGCAAACTGACTCGCTTGAGATTCTCGGCAGCTTCGAGCTCTATCGCCTTCCTTTCTGCGGCATCATCGGAACAAAGAAGGAGCGCATTGACATCCATATGTTTGGCAAACTCGGGCACCAACTCATCGCGCATTCCCGTCAGAATATTGACCACTCCTGCGGGAACGTCAGAGGTCGCGAGAACCTCGGCGAAGGAGATCGCGCTGAGTATCTTGCCACTGGTAAGAATCACCTGGGAATTCCCACCCACGAGAACGGGCGCTAAAACGGAAACCAAGCCGGTCAAAGAACCGTCACTCGGAGCGATCGCCGCCACCACCCCTGTCGGTTCCGGAACCGAGAAGTTAAAATGCGATGACGCCACGGGATTTACGGAGGAGAAGAGAGCCTGAAACTTATCACTCCAGCCCGCATAGTAGACGAGGAGATCGATCGCTCCGGCGACATCCGCTTCGGCATCGGTGCTTCCCTGGGCCGTCAATTCCGCTTCAAATTGGGCGGACCGCCCCGCCAGAACTTCGGCGATTCGATAGAGGATCTGCCCCTTGAGATAAGCGGTGGACTTGGCCCAAGCACTGGCCGCCTTGCGCGCTGCGACCACGGCATTTCGAAAATCCTTGCGACTGGCACGCGAGGCATTGGCTAGAAAATCACCTTTCGGCCCCTTGATTTCCAGAACTCGTCCGGATTCGGTTCGGGGAAATTTTCCGCCAATGAATATTTTGTAAGTCTTCGGAACGCCAAGATTATTCATGTTTCAAATAAAGCCATAGAGTCGAACAGAGGTCGAGGATTCCCAAAAAGAAATTGAATCCTCATAAAATAATGCCTATTTTGGAGTCTGTCGCACACTATGCTCTACGGGTTTCTCGATGGCGTCATCATCGGGAGATGCAGTGTGCGGCATGACCTCAATGACTTCCTCCGCGAGTTCGGCGGACATTTTGGCTATGGCGTTGCGCCACAATTTAGAGGGCGGGGCTTTGGCTCCCAACTCTTCCAGGCCGGACGGGAGCACCTCAAATCGCTGGGCAGAGATCGGGCTTTCATGACCTACGGATCAGACAATCAAGCCTCACTAAAAATGAGCGAAGATGCCGGTGGTATTTTCAAGACGAGTCCATTGATCCAAGCAATCAGAGCGCCACGCTTAGGTTTTGGTTGCCGCTTTGAGTGGCATCGATATCGACCCCCTCAATCCAGCGTCCAAGATTGCCCCGAATCTTGTGATGACCGTAACCGCCATGCTTGATCTTCGCGATGGCAGCTCCTTTACTCCACCCCTGAACCACGATGCGATAAGCGGCGCACATCGCCCCGGTGCGATCAGAACCGTGAAGGCAATGAACGAGCACTGGTGTCTTTTGCGGGTCCGTGGCGATCTTCAAAAAGCGAAGGAGTTCTTCATCGCTCGGAGCCCATGTCTAAAAAGTGATTCTTTCATAATCCAACCCCTTGGCGGACCCTTGAAATTCAAAAGGCCCTCTGGAATATCTCCCAAGAGAGCCGCCACCTCCACGAGTCCCCTTTATCCATTCGGGCAAATCTATTTCATCAAGATTACGATCGGAATGTTTGATCCCGAGATATTGAATGACCTCCCCTGTCTCGGCATCCGTCGTTCCACTTCGAGATCGTATTGAAAGATCTCTGACATCGCCTGACGACGATTGTGGCTCTCGTCCTCAGTTGCCACCGAGTAGAAAAGTGTCAGCACCACCGTCACCGGGATGACAAAAGGCGGCGCTTTCCCGCTCAATTTTTTGGCGAACCACGGATCACTTTTGCGTCTCCAAGAACCTGAAATGAATAGCGCAACACTGCGAACAAGATCCCGAACGACACGATCAACCCAATCTCCCCCAAAAAAGAGCCCCACGATGAGAGAGAGACGATCGAAAGCACCAATGCGCACACAAGACAGACATGCACTTAGGAGGTGACTCGTTGTCGCATTCCAATGAGACCGTAACCACCAGTAGGAAAAACGCCCTAAAAAAGGCGCTCCCCCTATCGGAGAACGCCGTTTAAAAAACTTAAACCGGACAATTAGCCCATCAACTCAGGCCAGTCTTCCGTGTGGAAGAATTCGTCCACCGGCTTGTCCACCCGCTCGTAGGTGTGCGCTCCGAAGAAATCGCGCTGGGCTTGAAGCAAGTTTGCAGGAAGACGCTCGGCGCGGTAGGCATCGTAGTAAGCGAGCGCTCCGCCGAAGCTTGGAACAGGAATTCCGTTGGTCGCGGCAAGCGCCACCACTTCGCGCCAATCTTGCTGACCATTGTTGAGAACCTTGGTGAAGAAATCTGCGAGCATGAGATTGGTCGGAGGAGTCTCCGCGGTGTAGGCCTCCGTGATCCGGTTGAGGAAACGGGCACGAATGATACAACCGCCGCGCCAAATCTTGGCAATCTCGCCAAGGTTCAGATCCCAGCCCTTGTCGGCTCCGACCTTGCTGATGAGATCCAGTCCCTGCGCATAGGAAACGATCTTGGAAGCATAGAGCGCGTTGCGCACTTTCTTCACGAGTTCTTCCTTGCTCATCTCGAGATTGAAGTCCCAGTTGCTAGGGCCCTGAAGAATCCCGGAGGCAACCTTTCGCTGGTCACGCATGGAGGAGAGAATACGAGCTTCAACCGATCCCGCGATCGTACTGAAAGGCACCGCCTGCTCCACGGAGCCCATGACAGTCCAGCGTCCGGTGCCCTTCTGGCCGGCCTTGTCGACGATGAGGTCCACGATGTCTTTGCCGGTTTCAGGATCCTTCTGTTTAAAGATGTTTGCGGTAATTTCAATAAGGAAGGACTCAAGGTCTCCGTCATTCCAATCGGCAAAAATATCAGCGAGTTCTTCGTTGGAGAAACCCGCGGCTTTGAAAATATTGTAAGCTTCGCAAATGAGCTGCATGTCGCCATATTCGATGCCATTGTGAACCATTTTCACGAAGTGACCGGCACCTCCTTCGCCGATGTGAACCACGCAAGGCTCGCCATCGACCTTGGCCGAGATGCTTTCGAAGATTGGCTTCATCACCTCCCAAGTGGACTTTGGTCCGCCAGGCATAATGGAAGGCCCCTTCAGAGCACCTTCTTCACCACCGGAAACCCC
>JBLIDI010000156.1:0-9617 GCA_047634075.1 Akkermansiaceae bacterium | reverse complement strand
CAAAATCATGGCCTTTTTCGAGAAGGAGATCGGCGTGCCCTACCCTTGGGACAAGTATTACAACGTCTGTGGCATCGACTACATGATGGGTGGCATGGAGAACACCAGCCTGACCACGCTGACCCAAGGAACTCTTTTCACAGATGCGAGCGAAAACCTGCACAGCAGTCGCGGACTCGACGCGCACGAATTGGCCCACCAGTGGTTTGGCGATTTGGTCACTTGCCGGGACTGGAGTCACCTCTGGCTCAACGAGGGATTTGCGACCTACTATTCCCTCCTCTATGACAAGGAGCTCCTCGGCACGGACGACTTCAAATACCGCCTCCAAAGCAACGCGCGTGGCATCTTCGGCAACGCCAAAGATACCATCCCCATCGTTTACCAGGGATACAACAATCCCATGGAGCAGTTTAGTTTTCGCGCCTATCCCAAAGGCGGCTGGGTCCTGCACATGCTGCGATCGGAACTGGGCGAGGACCTCTTCCGGAAGTGCGTCAAAACCTACCTGGAGCGACACCAATACAAAACGGTGGTCACCCAGGACCTCGTGGAAATTTTCGAAGAACTGAGCGGGCGCTCGCTCTCGCAATTTTTCGATCAATGGGTCTACCTGTCCGGGTATCCCGAGATCACGGTGAAGTATTCTTGGGACGAGTTGACCCAGCAGGTGAAGCTCAACGTGACCCAGACCCAGCTGACCAACGAGAAGCGCCCGTTCTTCAAATTTAAGCTACCGGTCAAACTGGTGGTTGGAGATAAAACCCACCACAAGACAATCGCGATCTCGAAAGACCAAGAAGATTTCTATCTCAGCTTGGAATCAGCCCCGTCACTGGTGCGCTTCGATCCCGAACTCACCGTGCTCGCCAAGATCACCTTCACTCCGAGCGAAAAAATGCTGATCGCCCAACTCGGTGACCAGACTGATGTGATCGGTCGCCTGGAAGCGGTCGACAAACTGGGCAAGAAGAAGAACGAGGTCACGCTCGAACTCCTCAGCAAGGCCTTGAACGCAGATTCCTTCTTCGCCGTCCGCACCGCCGCCGCCAACGGGCTGGCCGCGATGCGCACCCCGGAGTCCTTCGCCGCCTTACAAGGCGCCCTCGACCAACCGGACGCCCGCGTGCGCCAGTCGGTGGTGCGTGGCCTCACCAAGTTCTATAGCGATGAGGCCTACAATGCCCTCAAGGGCATCGCTGATCGCGAGCCCAATCCTGACATCCGCTCAGAAGCGATCCGCGGCATCGCGGCTTACGCCAAGCCCGAGCTGCGCAACTTTCTGGTGCGCGAACTCGCTACGGCCTCGTACCACCACCGGATCGCCGACAGCGCGATCGCTGGCATGCGCGACCAGGACGACCCCTTCTACGTCCGCCCCCTGCTGCGACACCTCAAGGACGCCGAAGACAAGTTCCCGAGCTCCGGTTTCTCCCAAGCCCTCGGCACCCTCGCCTACCTCGCCCGCCACGATGAAGCCGACGACAAAACAGAGGTGCGCGAGTTCCTCATCGACCACCTCGATCATCTCAAAGAGCGCGTCGCGGGCGCAGCCATTGGCGCCCTAGGAGAACTCAGGGACGCCAAAGCAATCCCAATCCTCACCACCTTCACCGCCGCCGATTCCGACTCCCCCGAAGGAAAATCAGCGCAATCCGCCATCGACAAAATCCGCAAAAACGTCCCTCCCAACAGCGCTCCCGCCGAAGTGAATCGCCTGCGCAGCGAGGTTCAGGATCTCGAGAAACAGCTGAAGGGTCTCTCCGACGAGTTGAAGGGAATGCAAGCGCGTTTTAAGGAAGCCTTGGAGTCCAGGAACGCTGAGGAGGCGCCGGAAGAAGGGAAGAAGTAGCGCCCATTCCACCGGGTTAAGGAATGGGGCAAGAATGAGATGGGGCAGGATAGAGGTTGGATCTCGCCAACCGAGAGGGGTTCGGGAAGTGGCCCTTGATTCACGATCCGATTCGCGACGGGGAAATGCCGCTGAAGAAAAAGAAGCAGCCTCCTGTCGATGAGAAGGTCGCTTTTAAAAAATCTCTCTCTGGTCCCATGGTGCAGGCCAATGGAGAGCGCATCGCACCTCGGTTCGGCGGCTCAATCGTCTCGAGTATGAAGACACCCTGCGGGAAATCTTGGCCTCACCCGGGCTACAGGTCGCTGATCGACTTCCCGTAGATGGCACGGCGCATTTGTTTCAAAAAACAGGCGCGCGCCTTGTTGTTTCCCACGTGCAGATGACGGCCTATCTTAAGACCGCACCTCATGCCCTTCGACTTGTGTTGCAAGCCGCGGCTCATCCGACGACGAAAGAAAAATTCCAATCGCGCGGGGAATCTGGAATGGCTTGCAATCTCCCGTATCAATTCGGTCAAACCGCCACCACCCGTGCCATCATACCGCTCCTTGGGTGGACAGCCCAACCAGAGATTATTCGTATGAAGAGTTATTCCTTCGGCGCTGGCCTAAATGGTGCTCTTGGTGGTAGCGATCATGACTTGATCCGAGGAAAGGTAGAGTGGTCGCAACCGAATCTTACGATCATCCTCCGAGCCAAGCGGAACGAGCCAGTCACTCTCTATGCTTTTGTTGAAAGTGGCGCAAGTCGTTGATTACCGACCTTTGATTCCTGCCGTGATCGAGCACGAGGTTTCAAAAACAGGAAAGGACATTCGCCCCGATACCGGGCTGCGGCCTTTCACTCCGGGCTCCTCTTTAAAGATGTTGAGCACGATCCGGCGCCCTGTTCCAAGATTCTTTGCAGCATTGCCTTTGCAGGTTTGGTTATGGTCTTCCAGCAAGCAAGTGTCCCAGATCCCGCGATATTAATTTTAGCTATTCCAATGCTGACGGATCGCCTTTTGAAAGTAGGCGGCTTCACCGTCGGCCCTGCTGAAATAGTAGCGCCGCTCCCCCTTTTTCGGCTTTCCTCTCTCCGCAATTACGGTGTCGCTTTCGACATCCAATTCTATGGCACAGAAACCTTTTGCAGTGTCGTTAAGACGAGGGTGAAGCATTGCACGTACGCGAGCAACGAAGGCCGTCCGCTCGATTCTGCTCTCGCTCGATAACGTCAATACCAAGAACCAATGAAACTACTGAACACAACGCTCGGCGTGCTTTTCGCAGGTGCCATCTCACTCGCCGCCCAAACCGAAGAAGCTCCGGCCGCAGAAATCGTGCAGATCGACGGTGCCAAAATCGGACACTGGACGATGAACTTCGAGGCTGCCCAGAAGATCGCGGCCGAGAAGAAGCTCCCCCTCTTGATCAACTTCACCGGATCCGACTGGTGCGGTTGGTCCAAACTCATGGACAAGGGCGTCTTCGCCAAGGAAGCGTGGAAAAAATACGCCGCTGAAAATGTCCTTCTCGTGACCCTCGATTTCCCAAAGGACAAGACCATCGTCCCTGAAAAACACCTCGCCCGGAACGAAAAGCGCAAAGATCAATTCGAGGTCCGCGGATTCCCGAGCTACGTCATCCTCGAGAGCGACGGCGAGACCAAAATCGGACAGTTGGGCGCCGGCAAGGAAAAAACCCCGAATCGTTCATTTCGGAGTTCAAGGCCGTCGTCCGCCTCAGCCCCGCCAACATTGAAGCCTTCGTAAAGGCAAACCCGGACAAGGCCAAAGCCTACAAAGCCGCACTCAAAGGCGTCAAAGACGCCAAGCAGGAGCTTTCCGACTGGATCGCGACCAAGCCCGAGCGCAACGAGGAAAACACCAAGAAGTTCCAGGACTTCCAAAAGAGCATCCAGACCACCCAAGACAAACTGGGTAAGTTCTAAGCCCTCTCTCTTTTCTCCCACAAGGCGGCTCCCCGGAGCCGCCTTATTTGCGCTCGTATCCATCGCTGCCGTGAGCTTTGCGGACGTTGAACCGGGCCTCATAAGCATTTCACAGTCGATCTTCCTGAAGAATCGCGGGGCCTCAAATATGATTGGGATGAATGGCTCCACTCGAAAGCTCTTCGATGAGACGATCATATTCAGAACTTTCAGTCTTTCGTGAAAGTTTGAATTGACGGAATTCGCCAACCTCTTTATCACCTTTCCATGCGAAGAATTCTTCGTCTTGTGATTGGACTTATTTGGCTAGTGAACGGCTTATTCTGCAAAGTCATCGGTGGCGTTCCCCGGCATCAGGAGATTGTCGCAACAATCCTAGGGGATGAATTTTCAGGCCCCCTTACAGTCCTGATTGGTTTTGGCGAAATAGTCATCGCCCTTTGGATCTGGAGTGGTCGATTTAGAGTAGCTTGTGGTTGGATTCAAATCACCTTGGTGCTGACGATGAACATGATCGAACAAGTCTTGGCTTCTGGCTTCCTCCTATGGGGCCCGTGGAATCTCCTCTGGGCTTTTGGGTTTTCCATCGGTGTTTGGTGGGCTTTTCTCAGAGAGGAGGCACTCCCATGTTAGCTCTGGATCGATTAGGTCGGCACCCGTTTGCGGTGAAGGCGTACTTTAAGGAGTCTCTCGTTTTGAGTTACGCCCTCCCCGTGGAGACTCTGCGGCCCTTGGTTCCCGCTTGTCTGGAAATCGATTGCTATCAAGAGCGCTCCGGATTTCTCGCCTTGGCACTGGTCCGCACTCAAAATTTACGCCCTCACTTTTTCCCGGCTTTCATGGGAAACGATTTCACACTTCTTGGATACCGCATCTTTGTTCGATATCGGGGAAACGATGGACGAAGACGGCGCGGCCTCTACATTCTCCGTTCCGAGACTGATCGAACGCGCATGGTCTTGCTTGGAAATTTGTTCACCCGGTATCGCTATCGCAAAGTCGGAATTTCCTGGCAGGACGATTTGATCACCAGCACCGCAGGACTGCACATCCAGCGCGCTCAAAGCGTTGGCGATGTCGCTCTTCCCAACTCGAGTGTTTTTCCGGACTGGCGCACCGCAAGACGTTTTGCGGGACCAATGCCCTTCACCTTCAGCTATGATGACCGGACGAACTTCATGACTTCCGTAGAGGGAGTTCGTGCGACTTGGAAACCCGAACCCGTGAAAATCGTGGAAGCCCGCGTCCCCCTGCTGGCTGAGCTGGGGCTGGAGGAAGCTCAGCTTGCCAACGCCTTCACCGTGAAAAATATCCCCTATCAATGGAAGAAAGGGATCACCGAGCCATGCCCATAGAACGACAAACTGCCGAAGGTGTTCTCAACATCGTTCGCTTCAACTGGCCCTTCTTCGCTTGGTCCGCAGTTGGTGCCGCAGTGCTCTTGATGATCGCGTTGTGCGCGCATTCCTGGGTCGCACTGGCGGGCCTCATCGCTCTCATCCTTTTAGTGATTGGGGTGATGATTCCTCTCCTTGTTTCTTTCTACGTTTATGATCTCTCAGGACTCTACGAGATGTCATTTTTGAAAGGGATTTCTCCCCAGAAAGTTGTCAATCTTACCGCTGGTTTTGATGAAACAACTGAGATCCTGCAGGCAAAATTCCCGGAAGCAGAAGTGCTCACTTTTGATTTCTATCGTAAGGAGGCTCACACCGAGCCCTCGATCCGGCGGGCCCGAAATCGCCTTCCGACCAAGGCTGGGACGCTCTCTATTTCAACTTCGAAAATCCCTCTTCCTGACGGCGAAGTCGATCTCATCCTCGCTTTCCTTTCGCTCCATGAGCTGCGTGACGCGAACGAACGGGTGCGCTTTCTCACAGAAATGAAACGGACTTTGGCTCCCCACGGAGGCATCATCATTGTGGAGCATCTTCGGGATCTCCCAAACTTCCTAGCCTACTCAATCGGCTTTCTTCACTTTCATTCGCGGAGAACTTGGCACCAATCTTTTGCCAGCGCTGGCCTCACCATTTCACATGAGGATTATCTCACTCCATTCATCCGAATTTTCAAACTCACCCAGCCATGATTTCCGTTCTTAAGATCCGCGGCGTAATCCTCATCCTGCTTGCTTTTCTCCACCTTATTTTTCCTCGCTACTTCCGTTGGAAAGAGGAACTCGCAGGACTCAGTCTGATTAACCGAGAAATCATGGGGGTCCATACCTTCTTCGTTGCCCTCACAGTCTTCCTCATGGGGCTGCTTCTGGTAAGTTCAGCCGGGCTTCTGATAACAACACCGCTCGGTCGCCGGGTCTGCGCTGGCCTGGCCCTCTTTTGGGGATTCCGGCTGCTCTGTCAGTTCTTTTGGTATTCCACCGAAAACTGGAAAGGGAAACCGCTTGAAACAGTCGTTCATATCCTCTTCACCCTTCTATGGATCACTCTCACCGTCACTTTCACTCTCGCGGCAATTGCTTAGGCCGGATCAAAAGATAAGGCGACATAGGGATGGCAGGTATCTGTGAAGGCCCACTTCTCTTAATCCCTGCAATGACGCCATCAATCAGCACCCCTCAAAAGAAAATTTCTCTCCGTGTCATTGCAACTCAGGGCATCAAAAAAAGAGCGGGGCCGCCCTGTGGACGACCCCGCTGAAATACTTGCCTAGCACGAGCCTGCGCTCCTTTTCAATTCTGAAAAATACGCGACTCGGAACCGGATTCCTCTAGTTTTTGCGAACAGAGAAGAAGAGCTTATCTCCACCACCCAGAAGGCCGGATGGAATCGTATAGGTCGTGCTCTCACCCTCGGTCGCAACTGTATCATCGATCTCCGACCAATCCTCTAGCAGAAGCGAAAGATCATCAGTCGAAAAAACCGCATAGGACGTTCCTTGAGAACTTCTCGAATTCCAAGTCAGTGAGACGTCACCATTTGCAGCGACCGTGATGTCGGTAATCGTAAGTCCCAGTCCACTGCCGCCGCCGAGCAAGACTTCGATACTGGCACCGTCGCCATCGGCCCAAATTTCGGCAATCTCGTCGACCGACAAGGCGCGAGCCCAGATCGCAACATCGTCGATCTTACCATTCCAACCACGACCGAGGGCATCTGGATTGTCCCCGATGCGCATCCGGTTGGCGCGATCTTCGAGAACCGCCCCGGGCTTGGTGGCGACTTCGACGTTGTCGATATACAGGCTTTCGATGCCTGTGGCACCATCGGTGACGCCCACCACGTGGTGCCAGGTCTCTGGATCACCGCCGATCGTTATTGGGGTTCCGTGGGCCGGGGTATCTCCGACACCGCCCGTCCAGGAAAGTTCCTCCGGGACATCGCCACCGCGGCGATGCACGCGCCAGCCATTACCCTCACCCTTGGCGATCAGGCACTGCCAGCTCTTGTCGATCGCCGCAGCAGTGCACCACACTGAGACGGTCATACTGCCCCCCGTGAAGTCGAACTCGGACTCCTCGCCACCGGTGATGATGACGTTCTGCGCCCCATTGAGGTTGATTGCGTTATCGAACTTGCCTGTTTCAAAGGGGATCACGCCCCCCTCTGCGGTGCCGTGGTTGTCATCGGCCGCGTCCATCAAATCGGCGTCAAGCGGCCAGTAAGAAACCAAGCCGAATTCAAGGCCTGTGCCGCCGGATAAAGGATCGTCGTCAACGCCATCGGGAACGGTGTCGCCGTCAGTGTCGGGATCGAAGGGATCTGTCCCGGCGGTGAGTTCGTCGCCGTCGTTCAACCCGTCGTGATCGGAGTCGGGATCGAGGGGATCAGTTCCCGTCATCATGACACTGACGAAAGTACCACCGCCGTCCTCAACACCGTCGATGAGACCATCCATATCGGTATCTTGCACGTTCGGATCCGTTCCGCGCACGCATTCTTCGAGGTTCAAGGAGCCATCGTTGTCTGCGTCCTCGGAAGCGTCAGCAGCGAGCAAGGGATCGTGGCCGTTATCGACTTCATATCCGTCGCCCATCTCATCGCCGTCGGTGTCAGGATCGAGCGGGAGCGTATTTGCGGTAATTTCGGCTCCGTCGTTGAGGCCGTCGTCATCGGAGTCGACGTCATTCGGGTCCGTGAGGTGGGTGTTGATCTCATCACCGTCGGTCAGATCATCGTTGTCGCTGTCGGGATCCATGGGGTCGGTGGAATTATCATCGTCGTTAAATTCCTCCAGATTGGTGAGTCCATCGTTGTCCGGATCCTCAGCGGAATCATCGACGGCGGGATCGAGGCCGTTCGCAACTTCCCAACCGTCGTCCATGCCATCGCCAGCCCCGCCGTTCTCATTGTCATCGCCAGTCAACGGAGAGAATGGATTGGCACCATCAGCAAGTGCCTGAATCTGGATCTCGGTAAGGACCGAGTCCCACACAGCGATGTCATCGATCAAACCGTTGTACCAGGCTTCGCCACCGTTGCGGCCGCCGATGATAAGGTTACCAGAGCCGTTCGGGCTCAACTTTGCGGTGGGATCGCTGTCGGCCGTGCCATTCAAGTAGATCGTGCCGAGGTCGGCGGCCCCGTCATAGACGAAGGTCGCGTGCACCCAGTCAGTGTCGTTCAGCATTGTGTTGGCGTTGTGGTCGTTGCCCCAGTGCGCCTGGTGGAGAGTTCCACTGCCTCGCATACCGTTGTGGATTCCCTGACTCGACTGCCCAAAAAAGAAGCGGTCACCGGCTAAAGAGGCGGCGTCCGGTTTGATCCAGGCCGCCATGGTGTAGCTCCCCGTATCTCCCAATCCCGCGCCCTCGCGATTGCCCAAGAGCGCAGGAACATCGAAAGTGGTCACGTTGAGGATGCCGTCGGTGAATCGCGCGGCACCCGAGGGAGTAGAGCCCCCCGGGGCACCACTTTCGCCGAAGGTGACGGAGCTGACGACGGTGCCATCGTAGCCTTTGCCAGTGCTGTCGACGGCGACGGTTGCACCGATGGCCTCGTCGAGAGGGAAGTACAAGAGAGGTTCGGGAAGCTGCTGGCCAAAGGCCGTGAGCGTCATCGCCGAAAAGACAGCGAATCCCGAAGCGAGAATGTTAGAATGTCGATCTATGAGAGGTTTCATCTATTTATTGCGTGTATGGGTTTTCGTAAGCGTATCCCCCCACCATCGGACTGAAAGCAGGGGGATCGTTCACATCGGTCATAAAACACCGATGCAATTACCTGCATCGAGGGATTAATTAATTTCATAGCTTATATGAAAAAATATCTAGCTCCAGAAAGAAATTAGATCTTTCGGGAAATCGCGCCCTGCGACCTTCGGCCCTTCTCGCGGCCTAGCTATTTCAGATCCTCTTTGAGCACGAAATACTTATTCACGGCAAGATTGTCGTAAACCTGTCTTTTTCCTGAAGGCCAACGGACCTCAAGGCGGTCGATCGTCGTGGCCTTCCCGAGTCCAAAAATGATTTCTGCCGGCCCCTGTCCCATGAAACCATTGGGCGCGAAAAGATCGCGAACCAGCTTCCGCGCTCCCACCGTGGCGGTGAGCCGCGCGCCAATCCCCGCACGGTTGCTCTCGGAACCCTCGAGGCGGATGCGGGCATAGTTGGCCTTCGGGAAACGGTTGAGGAATAGCCGTAACGAACCGCCCCCGACCGAACCGACAAGCAGGTCGGTCGCTCCGTCAAGGTCAAAATCAGCCGCAACCACGCTACGGGAATCGGAGTCAATATCGGCCCCCGAGGCGAAGGAGACGTCGATGAAGGAGTCCCCGTCGAGATTGAGGAAAGTCCGATTGCGCTCGAAGGCGCTCAAGTTCTCCCGCGCGTTTGGCATCTCGAAGGGATTCTTAACCCAGAACTCGCCCGCTT
>JBLIDI010000155.1:0-9620 GCA_047634075.1 Akkermansiaceae bacterium | reverse complement strand
TATCGTCCCTTCGACGGGTTGATCGATGAGTTCGCAATTTACGAAACGGTTCTGGATGCTGATGTTATTTCGAGCCATTACACGGCTGCTCTCTCCGCCCCCCTCATCAACATCACCGATATCGACTTCGATAGCGAGAGCGACACCGTGAGCATCACCTGGACATCGGAGCCGGGCCGGACATACGGTCTCTTCTATTCGCAGGATTTGAGGGATTGGGGAAGCGACATCGAGGACAGTATCCCATCGCAGGGGGATACTACCGTTTTCGAATTTCAAAACCCCATTCCCGAAGCCACCAAGATATTCTTCCGCGTCGAGTAGTCTGCCGGGGAGCCGCCGTGGCGTTTTAGACCAGTTTAGAGAATTTGATCGATAATGAACAAACAACGAAGAATGACGATACCGAGATGGACATGCTGGAAGTATGCGGCCGGGGTCCTATCTGTTATGGGAGCCTCTCATGCAGGCACATCCTCCTACCGGGAGGCCGTCTTAGCCGATGGTCCCATCCTCTACTACGAGTTTGATGAGACTGACGGGACGATCGCGACCAACTCCGGCTCGACCGGTGTTGCCAACAATGGCTCGATCAGCAGGGCAGGCGGCACCGTAACGGTCAATCAACCGAGTTTCACCAACGGCGGGACTGCCTACGACTTTGGCGGAGGTTTTGTTGGGGCGGCGTCAGCATTGGCGAACTCGTTGGACGAATGGACCGTGGAGGCGTGGGTGAATTACGATTCGTCGAAGACCAGCGCATCCAATTTCCTCTCGAACGACCAAGGCGGTTGGAACGATGATGTGCTGTTCGGCATCGGTGCCGAGAACGGAAGCGTGGGCGTTCCCGGTGGAAACGTCGGCGTGGTCCAACAGGGCAGCCCGGGATCTACCCGTGACTCTACCGGGGCTCCCCTGAGCGCCGGCCAGTGGCACCATGTTGTCCTAGCCGGCAGCACCAGCAAGGGCTCACTCAGACTCTCTATCGACGGCGTCGCTGCGGGAACACCGGACACCTCGCTCGTCAACGGTGCCACCTTCAACGGTGCTGATGGCATTGGGACGGCCCATCTTACAGTCGGCGCGGCAAGACTCAATCCAGGAGATGCGGGATACCGACCCTACGACGGGCTTCTCGACGAAGTCGCCATCTACGACAAGGTCTTGGACGCAGATGCCATCGCGAGGCACTACACCGCCAGCGGCGAAACTCCGCCGGACCCGCCCGATCCGCCGGACCCACCGAGCAGGGAGGGTTTCGGGCTTGAGGTGAGCGAATACGCTCCTGGTAGCGATCCAGCCCAGTTCAGCTGGCCGACCCACATCGCGTTCGGGCCGGGTAAGCAGGAGATCATTAGCGACCTGAAAAACAACCGTTTCGTTTATCGAGACAATCCCGGAGACCCGTTGCAAGTGTCTCCGGTGTCGCTGAGCGGTCAGCACTCGGTGGTCTACAACCCGGAAGACGGCCTCTACTACGCCAATGACACCGGCAATCATCGCATCATCGCCTTCGCCGACCTCTCCAGCGGCACGATCGCAGCTCAGACCAACACCATTGCGGGCGTGGCTTTGGACCGCCCGCACGACATCTTGATCGATCCCGCCACGGGTTGGATCTATGCGCTCAATCCCAACTCGGGCTACGTCTTTCGTTTCACCGCGATTGGTGAGAACGAGAGTGCGATCTCCGTTCCTGTCGGCGGGTATGCGCGGGCGCTGACCTTTGCCAACGGCAAACTGTATGCGATCGGATCGGCAAAGGGCCGGATCGTGGAAATCGTGGACTGGGATACCCCGACGTTCAAGATCCACGACAGTTTCGATCCCACCGGTCGGGGTGGCTCGGCAGGATCCTGGAGCAAGACTGGACTGGTTCTCAACGACGCCGAGTTCTTCAACGGCTTCTGGTATGCCACCAGCTATTTCACAGCTTCGTATGCAGACGGCACCGACTTCGATGAGAACAAGTTCATCCGCTTCGCGACCATGAACGACCTCGTCGCGGGGGATTGGACCGATCTCAGCAGCCTCGTTCCCAGCGGGATGACGCCCTACTTTCTTACCGTAAATGGAGACAAACTCCACTTGGCGATCTTCAACCATGAGTCCCCTGGAAACGGGGACGCCATCCTCCAGCTCAGTCCGATTCCCGACTCCACTTGCGCCATCGTCGGCAGCGAACATGATCCCCTTGCCGGAACCACCAGCTTGACCTGGGAATCGGTGGAAGGGGAAGTTTTTGAAGTTCAAAAAAGCCTGGATCTCGATTCCTGGTTGGTCATCAAGACGCAGATTCCTGCGGCGACAGCCCCCCTCAAAAACACCACGGACCTTGTTGATCTCAACGCGTTTGAACAGCGGGCCTTTTATAAGGTTGGCCGTTTGATTGGCGACGGAGACCAATAATAAACACAAGGTCCCTCATTTTTCTCGTTCGTCTTTACCACTTCATCGGTGTCACCTCGACACAAGAATCGGCTATTCCAAATTCCTTTGCAAGGTTAAGGGCCAGTCGCGAAGAAGTTGTGTGAGAAACCTTGTTGTTGTGACTTCGACTTCCGGAGCAAGAGCGTCCTTGGTGGATTTGATCGAATCTTGGCCCGATCAAGCTGCCCGACTCCAAGCACTTTTTGAATATGAAAAAATAATTAATTGTAATGAGAAGTCACCTTATTTTAATTAAGTTCTTTCTCCTGACTCTGTCAGTATTAGCAAATGATGAAATATTGAAAGAGTGGAGGGGTAGCACATTCTTTGAAGATTCGAAGAATGTGAAATTTTCCACTCATTTTGCAAGCGATGTTGAAATTCGAAAATCTGGAATTCCTAGTGAAGGGTATATATTTTCGAAATTTAAAAATGTTGGGGTAGATCAGCGAAAACTGTTGCTTAAAAAATTAGAGGAAAATAATTTTGCAACGGTTCAGTCAAAACATATTTTCGTTAAGGATCATATGTGTGTTTTGTTCGAGTCAGGGGGGGGTGGCCTTGTTATATCATCCTGGTTCTCCTGTGCCGTTGTGTGGGTTGTGTGATTTTAAGCGTTATGCTAATGGCGTCGTAGTATTGGGAAAACCGCTAGCTGACCGACACCCGGGGAGGTGGCCATACCAAGCATCATTTTGGTGAAATCATCTTCATGGGCTACACCTGTATCATTTGTGGTATGAAGTCCTATGAACTCATGGAAGAGTTCTGCGAGATCCGAAAAAAGTGGTTCGGGAAATGGCTCACTTTGCCCAATGGTAATCCTTCCTACAGCACCTTCTCGCGCATCATAGAATCTCTTGAGTCGGTGCTTTTCAGTCGGTGCATCATCGTTCATTTGCGCCTGGCTGGAGTGGAGGTGGAAGATGACGAGGTCCCCATCGACGATCAGATTGCAATTGATGGTAAGGCTCTGTGAGGAAGTAGAACCAAGAATGAGCGTCACATTCATGCCGTTAGTGCGTGGGCTTGCGAAAAGGGACTCACTCTTGCGCAAACCTTCGTTGATCAACGAAAAAATACGCCTGGCATACCGAAAATTAAGATGGTGGAGGGAACCGGAAATCGCTTATTTACAAGGTGGACTTCGAACGACCCGCAAGTTGTCATCGAATGGCATTTGGAGCACGGATTGCCGCTTTCTAAATATTCAGATGGCGAGTTGATCCCTATCACCGCGCTGCTTCAATCGTTGGGGCCGGAAGAAGGAAGGAAGCCTATTGAGTGGCTCTATCAACAAATGAAAGGTGGGGGTTCTAATGCTGAAGCGAACGAGATCGTAAGGAGTGGCACATATATGGTTTCTCTTTCCTGGATGGGGTTATACGCTCAGCTCCCTTCTCCGGAGGATCGTTTTGAAGTCATGAAAAATGCGGTAAGACCGAGGCGCGCAGCTCTTAATGGAATTAATATTTTCGTGCTCCCAATCCCCCTGGAAACCACCAGGGAATATCTGCCTCTTTTCAAATTAAGTCCAAGCCAGGAAGCGGAAATTCGGAAAGGACTCAAATTCTTTGAGGATCGAAAGTAAGTGGCCGCTTCGCCTACTTGGTGGCCTGCCCGGCTTTGATCACCTTGCGCTCTTTGAGGTCATACTGTTCACCCTTGTTCACCGTGACCCACTTCTTTTTGTCCGGAGTATCCTTCTTCCAAGACTTGGGGTCGTAAACAAGAACCTGCCCCTTGTCTTTGCCGATGATCGCGAATTGATCACCGATGACGACTATCGCGACATCTTCATCAATCCCGATTCCGAGCATCTCAGCTCGGTTAAATTCCTTCTGCATTTTGCCCTTAGGATCTTCTAGGACGCTCAAGAGATCCTTCTGCCGACCTCTTGCAATGAGGTGCTGGTCGATGGCGGTGTTCCGCATGAAGCCAAATCCCCGCTGCACGTCTCCGACCATGATGGTGTTTCCGCCGGTGTCGCCTCGAGCGAGAAATGATCCCTGGATGGTCGCTCCCGCTGAGGAACCTCCAATGGAGCCACCACGTTCCAGGACCTTGTGAAATTCCTTTTCAGTACGAGTTCCGCCGTAAGCCTTGGTGAAACGCCATTGCCGCCCTCCTCCGAACCAGACGCCGGTTGCGGTGGTTAGAGGTTTTGCGAATTCTTCGGAGTCCGCTTTTTTCCGGTCATGGGTATGAAGAACGGTGACTTTGGCAACGCCCATTTGTTGAGCCATTTGAAGCGACCATGAGCGTTGATAGTCGAAGTTTGGGTCACTGGAGGCAGCCGTGGGAACGATGACGATTTCCGCTTTTTTACCACCCGCCAGTTCCACAAACTTTGCGAAGACTTCCGGGAAGGTTCGGTCTTTGCCGCCTCCACCCATGATGACCAGCGAACCCTTTTGAGGGCCAACAACCGTTTGCTGAGGCGCTTTTGCTGCCGACGAAAAGGACAGGAGAAGGCTGATGAATGGTATCAGGAATGAAAACTTGAACATGCTGGAGAGAGTCTCGCTAATGACCGCAGTCTTGCAAATCATTCTTCCGCCGAGATTCGGAAGAACAAAGGCTTGTCTGAGATTGCCGCCAGTGGACGGTTGTAGCGAATGGTGACGGTCTGCCTTCCGTCACCGTGGTCGCCGGATTCTTGGGCCATCGTGTAGGTTTCGGATAAAGTGGCACCATCCGAACGTGCGCAGGAGATCCAGGTCAGGAGATCATACGAAATCTGGACGTTATCGTTGATGCCGGGAGCATTGATCTGGCGGGAATAGGAAAAGGTTGGAGAGCTTTCACCTCCGCGATTCACGCCGACTGACGGGATGTGATCCTGATTCTCAACCCGGTTGGTGGGGTTCAAACCAAAGAAGAATTCTGATTCACTGCTCCAGCCATCGTTGTCGATGCCCATCACGCCGCCCCAATCGCCACCAATGGCGTGATTTAAAATGATGAAAAACTCGGAATTGAAGGGCCACTGCCCGGGGCCGGTGTCCTCGTTTGAAAACCCGTAGCGTCACACTCCATCGATGCAGAAATCAATCCGATTATACCACCATTCAATCCCGTAGGTGCGATAGCGGTTTTCCTGATTCTCAATCCAATCACTCCATCCATAGTTATATCCCTGTAGGAAATTGTGGTCTTTGGTATGAGCATCCGAGTGGGCGAAGTCATTGTCCCAACCCAGGTATTCGAGAATGTCGATCTCCCCGGAGTCCGGCCAGTCTCCGTGGGGTCCTTTTTGGGGCATCATCCAAAATGCTGGCCATGATCCATTGGGCCATGGCATTTGGGGGGTATCTCGATTTTGCCGTATTTTGTACGAAACTTTCCGGCCGTTTAAATTCTTGCCGAGGTGAATTCATAGGTTTTTTGATGTCCCTCGTCCCACCACCAATCGCGGAGCCCTTCTAAAATGAGGATGCCATCCTGGCGGCGACAGTTTTCGGCGCGATTCCAGGTGTATTTTTGAAGTTCGTTGTTGTTGGCCCCGGGCTCGAAGGCCTCGAAGTTCCACTTGCTTTGATCAAGCTCTCTAGTGCCGTCAAATTCGTCGATCCAAACCAACTTCCACTCGCTGAAGGACACTCCCAGAACCAGAAGCAGAACGAAAAGAATGAGAGCTTGGTTGGGAATAATCGGCTCTCCGCGAGATAGGCGTGACGTTTTCAGCAGCTCCAAATCTGCGATGGCTCCCAAGTCTTATCCGGTAAGGTCTGGGGCCTGATATCAAATCGAAACTAAGGCTTCCAGAAATCGGTCAAAGTTCGGGCCTTATTTCAAAAGAGAATAATCACTACAAATCAGACGGTTCCAATCTCTCTGCCTTCTTGGCTCGTCATGCCTATCTCGCGGAGAGCCAAATAATCATAGGGTATTCCGGGAGGATACCGGCATTATCCGATTACTCAAGCTGTGCTTGGGTCTCTTCAAGAATTCACCTCGACGACGACCCGACCTTGGATCCGACCTTCCAAAATATTTGCTCCAAGTCTCGGAATATCGGCCAGACCGGCGGGGCGAATCATCGTGCCGAGTCTTTCGAGCGGCAGGTCACTTGCCAATCTCTGCCAGGCCTCGATTCTACCTTCAAAGGGTTGCCTGACGCTATCGATCCCGAGGAGGTTCACTCCGCGGAGTAGGAAGGGGAGGACACTGGTTGGGAGGGACGCGCCACCCGCCAGACCAACTGCGGCCACCGCTGCTCCGTATTTCAGTTGGCCAATAACGCGGGCCAACATCTCTCCTCCCACCGCATCCACACAACCGGCCCAGGTGGCAGCCTCGAGGGGGCTCTTTGAAATCGAGCCGATCTCGGAGCGCGGGATGATTCTCTGCGCTCCAAGTGAGCTGAGATAGTCGGATGTTTCAGGTCGTCCGGTGACGCATGCCACCTCGTATCCCAGCTTGGCAAGAATCGCGGTGGTAATTGACCCAACTCCTCCCGCTGCTCCGGTCACGAGAACTTCGCCGTCCTCCGGTTTCAGGCCGTGATCTTCGAGAGCCATAATGGCCAACATCGCTGCAAATCCAGCCGTCCCGATCGCCATGGCATTCCTGGTGTCGAGTCCCTCGGGGAGAGGAACCAGCCAATCGGCATTCACCCGTGCCTTTTGGGAAAATCCTCCCCAGTGCCTTTCCCCAACTCCCCAGCCAGTTAAAACAACCCGGTCGCCAGATTGATACCGTGGATCCTCCGATGACTCGACGGTGCCTGCAAAATCGATTCCAGGAACGTGCGGATAATTTCGCACGAGGCCGCCGTCCGCCCGCATGCAGAGCCCGTCCTTGTAGTTGATCGTGGTGTATTCGACGGCGACGGTGACGTTTCCCTCGGGTAGCTGATCATCGTGCAGCTCCTGTAAGCGTGCGGAGACTCCGCACTCTTCGGTTTGTTCAACGAGAATAGCTTGAAACGACATAGAGGGCTTATAGTCCAACTTGAGTGGTTTCGTTAAGAGTAAAACCCGCGACCGCCCCTTCGGTGGCGGCCTGGAAGTCGGTGACGTGACTGTTTTTCATGTGCTTTTACCACAGCTCCCGTGATTCCCAGTTCTCGAAAAAAAGAAATGAGTGGGTTTCTCATTGTCCTGATGAAGGTCGTAATTGAGGCAACCCTCTTCCGCTCGCGTGATTTCGATGAGCTTCGAGAGCTCGGTTTTGACCAAGTCGATTTGATCGGCTTCGGCATGGATGTGGGCAACGATGGTGAGCTTTGACATGGCTTCGATGGAGGTGATTTTATTCCCAGTCGGAGATCGTGAGCTTGCCGATCGCCTTTTTTGATTCCATGCGACGGTGGCCTTCGAGAATGTTTTCGGGGTTGATGGGGGAGAGCGAATCGTTTGCGGTTGCGGTGATTTTCCCTTCGTCGACCAATTGGGCAACCCGTTTTAGGATATGGTGTTGCTCGATGATGTCATCGGTCTGGAACATCGAGCGCGTGAACATAAACTCCCAACAAATCGTGACGCACTTCAGCTTGAAGGGGCCTCCCATGTCGAGAGGGCGTTCGTGCCCGGTGATGAGGACGATGCTTCCCTGAGGCGCAATCATTTCGCCCATGGCAGCCCATGATTGATCAAGGTCATTGAAGTTTGCAATGTGACGGACGTTTTCAAATCCGGCGGCACGAAGCTGCGCCGGCATGTCGCCGTGGTGATCGATGATATGATCAGCTCCGAGTTGGCGACACCAAGCGGCGCTTTCTTCCCGTGAAGATGTCGCGATGACTGTCAGTCCGGCGAGCTTGGCCAGCTGGATCGCGATCGATCCGACCCCGCCGGCGCCGCCAATGATCAGCAGGGTTCGGCCCGCGTTCATATCCGGGGTGTTGGGGTTGATCCTGAGCCGATGGAAGAGCGATTCCCACGCGGTGAGCGCGGTGAGCGGAAGAGCCGCGCTTTCTGACACGTCCAAACTTGTAGGGCGGAGGGCAACAATGCGTGAATCGACCAGCTGAAATTCCGCGTTGCAGCCGGGGCGGGTGACATCGCCCGCGTAGTAAACATGATCACCTACTTTGAAGAGACTGACGTTTTCACCAAGAGCGCTCACGGTGCCTGCGGCATCGTAGCCGAGAGTCTTGGGAGCTTCGCCCTCGCCCGGCCGCACCTTGTAATCAACCGGGTTGAGCCCGATGGCTTCAATCTTCACCAAGATATCGTAACCACTCGGGGATGGCCTTGGAATATCGACGACCAGGGCAGAGCCCTCCGCGCTGCTATCTTTGATAAATTGAATCGCTTTCATAAATCTTAGGAGGGTTTTTTCATAGGTGTGATTTTAGAGGTAGCAGACCGTGGGCCGGGTTGCACAATCCATTTGGAAAACTTCTCCTCCTGTTAGAGGTAATCCGCTGCTAGCCTTGCTAAAATATGCGTCCTCGAAAGCTTCTCGCCCTCGCTCTTGCCCCGCTGATTGCCTTGCCGGTGATCTTTTCCTCGGCACAAGATACTCCCAAGACCGATTCTCCCATCGCGATCCGCGCCTTTACTAATGCCACCATTTATCCGGTTTCATCGCCGCGCATTGTCGGCGGCACGCTGGTGGTGCAAGGCGATACCATTCTCGCGGTAGGTCTTGATGGTCAGGTCATTATCCCGGAGGGCACCGAGCGTATCGACGCCTCCGGAAAAACGATCATTCCCGGGTTGATCTGCACCCACTCCCACATCGGGCAGGTCGCTGGCGGGGATTCCACCTCGCCCATCCAGCCGGAAGTCCGGGTTCTCGATTCTGTCGATGTCCGCGATACCTCCATCGACAAGGCGCGTGCCGGCGGCGTCACCACGGTCAATCTCATGTCCGGTTCCGGCCATCTCCTCTCAGGACAAACGATCTATCTTAAACTCCGTAAAGGGAACACCATCGATGATCTTTCCATCAAACTCCCCGACGGATCCCTCGCTTACGGCGTCAAAATGGCAAACGGCACCAATTCCATCCGTGATAGCGGACCTTTTCCTGGCACTCGCGGTAAATCCGCGGCCCTTGTCCGCCAAAAATTCATCGATGCCCAAGCTTACCTCAAGAAGCGCAACGAAGCTGACCCGGAGAAGCCCTTCGAACGCGATCTCGCGCTCGAAACCCTCGCCGATATCCTCGAAGGGAAGCGAACCGTTCATCACCACACCCACCGTCACGATGACATTCTCACCGTCCTACGCTTGAAG
>JBLIDI010000154.1:0-9695 GCA_047634075.1 Akkermansiaceae bacterium | reverse complement strand
AGGTTTCGGGGGCGTTAGCTCAGTTGGTAGAGCACCTGCATGGCATGCAGGGGGTCAGCGGTTCGAATCCGCTACGCTCCACCATTTTTCGTGAAAGCGGAAAGTGGGGACAATCTCACAGGACGATGACCGGCCCAAGGCCGGTTTTTTTGTCAAATCGACACCCCAGCTATGCTTAACGGACAAGATCTTGCTCTCGCTTGCGCGAACGCCGCCGATGAATTGAAAGCCGAAGATATTCGTATCTTCGACCTGCGGGGGATTTCCACGCTTACCGACTTTATGGTGGTCTGCTCGGGGAATTCCCAACCTCACTTGAAAGCGATTGTTCGCGATGTCGAGGGCAGCGTTCGTGAGAAAGGGTCTGATCCCGCTCTCCATACCGAAGGCAAGGCGGCGAGCCGTTGGGTCGTGATTGATTTTGTGGATGTCATGGTTCACGTCCTCGATCTTGAGTTTCGTAAGCATTATGCTCTTGAATCTTTGTGGGGCGATGCCAAGGAAGTGGTCTGGAATGATCGCGATGAGGATTGAAATACTAAATACCGGGACGGAGCTCCTTTTGGGCTCAACTGCAAATACGCATGGGACCTGGATGGGGCAGGAGCTTGTAAAGCTCGGTTTGCGCGTGCAACGGCAGATGACCGTTCCTGATGGCGTTGCAATTGAGGAAGCCCTAGTTGAAACGACGCGCCGTTCGGACGTTGTTTTGGTGACAGGTGGTCTCGGACCGACGAGTGACGACATCACGCGAGAGGCCCTAGCCAAGGTGCTGGGAGTTGAAATGATCGAGGATGAGGCGGCCCTGAGGTCGCTTTACGAGTTTTTCGAGAAGCGGAATAAGCCGATGGTCGATGCCAATCTCAAGCAGGCCCAAAATCTAGTGGGAGCTGACATTCTCCCGAATAAGAATGGGACCGCGCCGGGCATCTATGCTCCGCCCCGGCTTGGGGGAGAGCCGACTTGCGCCGTCTTCCTTCTCCCGGGGCCTCCACGGGAACTCTATCCGATGTTTCATGATGAAGTGGTGCCACGGCTCAAGGCACTCGCGGGCGTCGAGGCGATTGATAATGTTGTCGAGCTGAAATTTGTTGGTATTGGAGAAAGTGATTTTCACGATCAACTCGATGAGGACCTTGCGAAAATTGAAGGACTTGAGGTTGGTTATTGTGCGCGACTTGGCGAGGTGGACTTGCGTCTCATTGGCTCTGACGAAGTGATCGCACGGGGTCGCAAATTGACTGAAGCTTGCTTCTCGGAGTTCCTTGTTTCCGATGATGGCGCAAATCTTGAAACGGTTGTGGTCCGCGGTCTGGAAGCGGCGAGGTTGACGATGACCACTGCCGAAAGTTGTAGCGGAGGTCTTGTCTCGAGTCGATTGACGGATGTCCCGGGCGCAAGCTCAGTGTTCACGCAGGGATTTGTGACCTACTCAAACGAGGCTAAGGTCCAGTTGCTTGGGGTTTCCGAGGTGACTCTAGCGGCTCATGGTGCGGTGAGTGAAGAGGTTGCCGGAGAGATGGCCGCTGGTGCGCTCCGGGTGAGCGGTGCCGATGTTGCCGTCTCAATCACGGGGATTGCCGGGCCGGGCGGGGGATGTGATGAGAAGCCCGTGGGGACCGTTTGCTTCGGCATCGCAACTCACGCCGGAGTGGAAACCTTCCGCGAAAATCATCCTCGCAGTCGGCTCGATTTCAAACAACAAGCGAGTCAGCGTGCCCTCGATTTGGTGCGGCGGGTTCTGTTGAAGACTCAATAATACGCCTTAAATTTTCTGTTGTAGCCGGGCTGATAGAGGTGGACCTTAAGCACTTGGGCCATGAGTGCGAAGTGCTTGTCGGGTGCAAAGACGGCGGCCTCTTTTTCGAGTGCAATCGTCGCGATCATAATGTCATTCCATGGCAGGGTGTGGCCTTCGTCTCTCAGCTTGGCGTAATGATCGGCGACCTTTCGCCAAATCTTCTGATCGCTGGTGAGTTAGGGGATGAGGTCGAACCAAGGCTTGATTTTTACAAACTCGTTGGGCCGGGCTCCGGCAAGAAATTCCATCTCAACAGGCCCGCAGAGAGCCCCCTCGAAGGAATCGAGGAGGCCCTTTACGGCAAGCTTTGTGGGGAGATCGCCACCTCGACGGGAAAAGTCCACCCAGGCACTGGTATCAATAATAACCATGGCGCTCAGCGATCTGAGGATTCGAATTCGTCATTGGTAAGAGGGTAGTCCGCAAACTCTCCTTCCATTACCAGGTTGGCGAACTTCTTCACCATTTCTCATCGAACAAATTCAGTGGCGGCCTTGGTGATGGCTGGCCCTTTCTTAGACTCACCAGTCAATTTCATTGCCTATTCCAAAGTCTCGTCATCTATGTCGACCGTGATTCTCATGGGATGATAGTCCTTTAAATGATGATTAATTTAAGGTGAAAACCCTCAAATCGCGTATTTACTCGTCATCTTTTGATGTTTCCGGGACGATCTCGTAGAGAAGAGCATTATTTTTCACGAGGAACTCTTTGGCGAGAGCGTTCAGTTCGGCGACGGTTACCTTGCTGTAATCGTCATCCCGAGTGCGGGCCCAGTCGAGTTTGTAGGGCTTCTCTTGGCTGCTCCCAAGAACGGTTTCGAGCCAGTAGCCATTATCGCGGAGGCTCTCTTTCAAGCCGGATTGGATGGGCTTAAGAGCGCGCTCCAGTTCGTCTTTGGTCACCCCATCCGTCGCCATTTTATCGGCAAGGGTGATCATCAGTTCACCATATTTTTGGGTTTCCTCTGGCTTTACCTGAGCCATCGCTTGCAACATTCCCACATCGAGTTCCTGACTGGGAGAGGCCCCGGCCCGGGGGCTGTAGGAGCCACCCAACTTTTCGCGAATTTCCTCGCGCATGCGGTCACTGAGGATCGAAGCAAGAAGATTGAAGCGGCGTGAAGTTTTCACCTCAGTCCCGGTGGCGGGAATCTTCCAAACAGCCATCGCAGCGGCATTGGGGATTTTGGAGTCGAAGGTCAATTTCATTCCTCCCGGACGTTTCGGGAAGTTGATCTTACGGCGCTCCGAGAAGTCGGGCTTGGCGGTCTTGCGCTCGGGAAGGGCTCCAAACGTCTTTAAAATTAGGGGAATGGCAACCTTGGGATCGAGATCACCGACGAGGGTGAGTTCGAGGGGAGCTTCCTTGAAGGCTGGCATGACCCAGTTCTTCACCATCTCACTATTATAGGTCAGGGCCTTTTCCTGAGCCGGGAAACCAAACCTAAAATCGCCACCGTGGAGATCGCTGGTCAGCTTGATCATCGCTCCTTGCATCGAGTGCTCGAGCTGATTGTAGAGCATGGGGAGCGCCATCTTGAACATACGCTCGCCTTCGGGGCGGAAACCGGGATCGGTGAGATAGGCTGCCATCAGTTGGAGTTGAAGCTCCAGGTCTTCGGGCGTGGTGCGGCCAGAAAGCGAGAAGCTGGCTTCATCGACGCCAAATCCAATACTGACGTTTTTACCTGCAAGGATCCGTTGGAGGTCATCTGCCGAGTGTTGCCCGAGACCACCGGTCTCGAAGATGGCGCTGGCGAACCGGTCAAGCCCCGAAGTGTCATCCGGTTGGGTGAGTTGACCGGAACCAAAGCGAGCATTGAGGCTGATCGAGTTTTTCTGGAAGTCGGTCTGCTTGTAATTCACGCGGACATTATTCGAGAGCATGATCTGGGTTGCGCTCAGGTCTTCGATCGTGTTTTCTTGAACGACCGTGCCAGGATTTCCAAATGTGGTGTAGGCGAAAGGTGCGAGTTCTTCGCTGGTGGGGGCGGTCACTTCGGATTCGCTGCTCTTGAGAAAGAGGACTTTGAGTTCAGCGACCGCGCCTTCGGGTGCCTTGGGTGCGGTAAGCACGAGTGAGAGGTCCTGGGTGTCCCAAAATTCGTTGAAGGCCTTTTGGCAATCTTCGGCGGTGATCCCCTCGAGTGCCTTCTTGACCAGCTCGAGATCGGTTTCTGGTGTTGTGAAGACATTCTTCTCGCCAATCGCGCTAATGAAAGCTGAAGCGATTCCGGCCGAGCGTCTCGTTTCCTTCCGTTTGACGGCTTCCTCTGCCGAGTTGATGAGGTTGGCTTTGACTTCCTTGAGCTCCTCGCTGGTGAAGCCAAATTTGATCGCTTTCCTGAGTTCCTGCTCGAGGACGGGAATGGCTTCTTTCCATTTCCCTTCGGCCGGAGTCACTTCGATCCCGCCTTGCTCGATCATATTGAAGTAGGCGGATCGTCCTGCCGATCCTGAGAGAATGGGAGACCCTTCTTTCTTGGCGAGAATACCGAAGCGACGGCTCAAAATGCCATTCGCGATGGCGAGTGGGTATTGGTTGATCCGATTGGCACTTGTGTCCGGCTTGGGGGTGAAGGGTCGAAGTGAGTAGAGGGAGATGTCAGTGGATGGGAGTTCCTTGTCGGTGAAGACTTCCGAGCGCAGCCCGAAGCCGGTGGGCGGGATGTCTTTGGGTGGATTCTTGCCGGGATTCCCGGGGTTTTGGAGGGAGATGAATGTTTCACGAACGCGTTTTTCCATTTCCTGGCCGTCAAAGTCACCGACGACGACGAAGGTCATTCGTTTCGGGGTGTAGTAGCGGTTGTAGAAATCAACGAAGCGTTCACGTGGCGCGTTGTTGATCACTTCTTCGGTGCCGATTGGGACACGCTGCATCAGGCGGGAGCCGGGGATGAGATACTCGAATTGTTTCAGCATCATGCGGGAGCCGACGGAGTCACGAGAGGTCTTTTCCGAAATGATGACGCCACGTTCTTCATCGATTTCCTTGGCGGTGAGGAGCGCTCCATCGGCGAAGTCGCGCATGACGGTGTAGGTGAGATTGACAGTTTTTTCGTCGGTGTTGGGAAGATCCAACATGTAGACCGTTTCATCGAATAAGGTGTAGGCATTGGCGTGCATGCCGAAGGCGATTCCGGCACGCTGCACGGTGGGGATGAGCTCACCTGGGGCAAAGTTCTTGGTGCCGTTGAAAACCATGTGCTCTAGAAAATGAGCGACTCCTCGTTGATCATCAGCCTCCATGAGCGAACCTGCCGCGATGTGGAGGCGGACGGAGAATTTCCCCGGAGGCTCGGCATTCGGATAAATGACGTATTTGAAGCCATTGTCCATGGAGCCGAAGAGGGCTTTTGGGTCAGGCTTAAAATCAGAGCCTTCGCCCGCCACAGGATTGGCGGAGAGCGGAAGAATGAACGCGGTAACGAGAAGGAAAACGGATTTCATGAGGAAATGGAACTTAGATGAGGCTATGCGGAAGGAAAGCGGGGAATTCAGGGTGATTTGTTTTGGTAGGGGCAACTTAGGTGAAAGAAAAACGACGTCCCCGTGCAAGGGAGGCCTTCGAGGACTCATGAAAGGATGGTTTGTGTTGCGAGATCTTTCGGATTGCCAAGTGAGATTCGGTAATGCTTGGTAGAGTGATGCTTGATCGACGCCATTTTCTGAAGCACTCCACTCTCGCTCTCGCTAGTGCGGGAGTTTCCAGGGGAGCAAAACCACAGCCGGCTGGTTGGCCTATTGTGGTCTTTGAAAAGCCGATCCAGACTTTGGGCTATGATCGCATAGGAGAAGAGTTGGCCAAAATGGGGGTGCAAGGGATTGAAGCGACGATTCGAAAAGGAGGGCATATTGACCCAAAAGACGCCGAAGTCCAAGTTCCCAAAATGGTGTCTGCTTTGGCCAAGAATGGACAGAAGGCGCACATCGCGGCATGCAACGTGAACTTAGCTGACGACAAAAACGCCAATTTTTTAAGGATTCTTAAAGCGAATGGCATCACGAAATATCGGATGGATTACTTCCGGTATGATCTCGAAAAGGATCTCCTTCCGCAGGTGAAGGAAAACACTGCGAAGCTCAAAGAGATTGAGGCGATGAACAAAGAGATCGGGGTCCAAGCCCTTTATCAGATTCACGCTGGGGCGAGATACGCCGGTTCCTTGGCTTGGGATACCGCGATGATGTTCGAGGGGGTTGATCCCGATCATGCCGCGATCGCGTTTGATCTGCGGCATATCCGAGCAGGTTCAGGGCCGTCCTTCGAAACTGCCTTGGCCTTGCTGGGGAAACACGTTCGCTCCATCTTCGTTAAAGATGCCAAGTGGGCTGGGGAGCGATCAGAGACCCTCAAAAACGTTCCTCTCGACACCGGAATTGTCAGTCAAAAGACTTTCGAGGTGGTTCGAGAGGGCCATGCACCCTTGCCTCTTTCCCTTCATATGGAATGGGGGAAGTCAGCGATTTATCCAAAAAAAGAGGTCATGGAAGCGGTTGCTCACGTGGCCCGGGACGTCAGGGTTTTAAAATCGTGGCTCTAGGAACTTACCCCTTCTCAGAGGGGAGTCTTGGACTACCGACGACCTTTGAAAGCTTTCGGAGGTCCTAGCACCTCGGCAAGAACCAAGGCTTCCCGTGCGGCAGTCGGACTGGACAGGTGGAGGTAGACCCTCGACTTGGTGGACTGATCTCGCGAGGTGCTCTTTCTTTGGCGGCGCGTGTTCAGATTTAGGTTTTTGAGAGCCTTCTTTTCAGCATCACTCAGTTTTGGTCGGACCGGTGTCTGGTTTGCGATTTGAACTGCAGGTGGAGTGATGAGCGGGGGAGGTGTTGAGACGCGGACCGGTAACACGATCTCACGTTCTCTTCTTTGTCTCTCCAACTCGGCCTCGTATTCTAAGTAAGGATCATACTCCTCTTCTTCGTTTTCAGGAATGGGAGGCGATTCCTCAACCTCCTTCTTCTGCTTCTTTTCGATGAAGGCCTTGATGGCGGCAAAGATCACCGCCACCACCACAATGATGGCGTTGGAGTCAAGAGGGAATTCGGCGAGTAGAGTCATTTGAAACTAAGCCTCGTCGGTGGGACCGTTGCTTTCTTTTCCGATGGAATCACGCATTTTGGTGTCGGCTACGACATTCTCATATTTCGCGAAGTCCATGACACCAAGGTTTCCGTTCCTGAGGGCTTCGGCGATCGCAAGTGGGACCATCGCTTCGGCTTCGACAACCTTGGCGCGCATTTCTTGCGTCCGAGCTGCCATTTCCTGTTCGGTCGCCACTGCTGCCGCACGACGCATTTCCGCTTTGGCCTGAGCGACTTGCTTGTCGGCTTCAGCCTGCTCGGTTTGAAGACGGGCTCCCACGTTGTCTGCAATATCAACATCTGCGATGTCGATCGAGAGAATCGAAAAGGCGGTCGCTTCATCGACTCCTTTCTCAAGGACGAGCCTTGAGATAGAATCGGGATTTTCGAGGACCGTTTTGTAGGACGCCGCTGAACCCACCGAGGTCACGATTCCTTCGCCAACCCGTGCAATGATTGTTTCTTCCGTGGCACCGCCCACGAAGCGGTCGAGGTTCGTCCTCACGGTAACCCGCGCGCGCACATTGACTCCGATCCCGTCCTTCGCGACAGCCGTGATTTTCGTAATTCCTCCGCTGGGGTTTGGGCAATCGATGACCTTCGGATTAATGGAGGTTCGGACCGCGTCGAGGACGGTTTTTCCGGTGTCCTTGGTCGCGAGGTCGATGGCGCAGGCCCGATCAAAGGAAAGGGGAATACCCGCCTTATCAGCAGCCACCAAAGCGAGAACGACGCTTCGGATGTCTCCACCTGCGAGATAATGGGCCTCCAACTTGTCGGTCTCATAGATCAGGCCGGCCTTCGCCGCGGTGATCTTACTATTGACAATCGTGCCGGGGTGAACCTTCCGAAGGCGCATCATGATGAGGTGGAGGAGGCTCACTGGGGCCCCCGCAGCCTTGGCCTGAATCCACAAACCAAAGAAATTAATGAAGATCACACCGACGACCAGTAAAACCAGAATGCCGAGTACCGCTAAGATGAGGGGGAAGTCCATGCCAGCATGATAGGGATTTTAGCGCATCATGCAATTTGAAGTTTGAAATTTACGATCTGGAAAATAAGAGTCTCTCGCGTGAGCACTGTGCAACGAACGATCGGGGTGATCGCGGGGAACGGACTTTACCCTGAAACCTTTGCGCGCGCCGCTCGCAAGCTGGGAGTGAGGGTTGTCGTGGCCGCCTTCAAGGGAGAGACGAAGGAGGAGTTGAAAAAAGAAGTGGCTCAAATTCAGTGGTTCCGGGTGGGGCAACTGGGCGGGGTCATTAAGTTTTTTCGAAAACAAGGGGCCTCGGAGGCCATCATGGTGGGTCAAATCGCACCCAGAAATCTCTTTGATCTCTGGCCCGACCTCCGGACTCTCAAAATTCTGCATGCAATCAAAGAGCGAAATGCGGAATCGCTTTTCGGAGCGATCGCGGACGAACTTGAGAAAGACGAGATCACGCTCTTGCCCGCCACGACCTTTTTGGAAGACCACTTGGCAGGAGAAGGCCATCTCTATGGACCCAGTCCGCGCGAACGAGATTGGGAAGATATCCGCTTCGGAAAAAAGATTGTCAAACAAACCAGCGCTCTGGATATCGGGCAATGTATCGTGGTCCGACGGGGGACCGTTCTTGCGGTTGAGGCCTTCGAGGGCACGGACGAGTGTATCAAGCGTGGGGGGAGTTTGGGGAATGGAAAGGACATCACTTTGGTTAAGGTTTCAAAACCGAATCAGGATATGCGTTTTGATATTCCGGTGATCGGGCCCCAAACAATCGCGAGCTGTCGCGAGGCGGGAATCAGGACGATTGCGGTGGAGGCCGGGAAGACCCTTTTTTTGGGCTTGCCGGAAATCGAAAAGAGTTGCCGGCTAGGCAAAATCTCAGTCATCGGGTTTTCGTGAAATTCTGGCAGCGGGGTGCTTGACAGAGGGTCTGGAAATCACAAGACTCCGCTCGCTTTCAGCAACAAAAAGCCGGCGTGGCGGAATTGGTAGACGCGCGCGATTCAAAATCGCGTTTCTTCGGAAGTATGGGTTCGATTCCCATCGCCGGTATTTCTTCTCTTGTCCCCTTTGAGTCAAGAGGTTGAGTGGATTATTAGATTCAGGGTTCTGAAATTCATACACGTAGTCATACACCGCCCGTCATGGTTCGGAGGTGTTCTTAATCCTCCGATTTAGGATTGTTCTATCTTCTCAGTTTCGGAGAATTGAAGAAATGGCGGAGTCAAAGGAATTCGATAATCCCGATGGGACGCGAGGCTTAGAGGCTTTACGGCAAAAGGAACGTGAAGCTCAGGATAAGAAAAAGGCGCAAAAGAAGAAGGCTACTCAAAAGAAGGTAGACGGGGCAAAGAAAGCGCGAAGAAAAAAGAAGGCGGAAAAGGACTCCTAGCAGTCTGTTGGACTTAGGACTGGCGTTCATAAGAACATTGCATTAAGCTCCCGCATTGCAGCCAAGTTCGTTCATATCGACCATGACACCCCACTGTTGCTCCCGCCCGATCTGCGGGACTGGATCGCCAAAGATCACATGGTCCACTTTGTCAGGGACGCGGTCGATGCCCTCGATCTGAGTGCCGCCAAAATCAACGAACGAGGCACCGGCTCCGCGCAAGATCCTCGCCAATGCCAGCAAGCACAGCGCGATGAGCCACGGCCATGTTGAAAAGCAAATGAAACTCGCCCAAGGGCAGATCGAGGAACTCCTTGCCAAAGCGGAGGATGCCGACGCCGTTCCGCTCCAGGACGGCCTCACCATTCCCAAAGAAATCCAGCGTCGTGAAGACCGCATCGCCAAACTCGCCGAAGCCAA
>JBLIDI010000153.1:0-9774 GCA_047634075.1 Akkermansiaceae bacterium | reverse complement strand
AATTGGATCAGGGAAATTCATAAAGGATTTTGACACCTCGACCGATTGGTTCGATCACGGAAAACTCACACCCGGGGAAAAGGGAATGATACTCACTGGCCTTAGCTACCCTGCCATCAAAGCTGAACCGGAAAAGTGGCTCGATTGGGTCGCTTCAAAAGCCGGGACTGACGCTCAAAGCCCCTACCTCTCAGGCACGATGGGGCAAACCATACACGACTGGGCCGGCGCGGATTATCTCGCAGCCGGAAAATGGCTCCAGCGACAGGAAGACAGTCCAATTAAGACCGACGGAGTCGCTCGCTATATCGGCGTCATCTACGGCGCTGAACCAATAGTTGCCGCTGAATGGTTGGAGACACTTCCTTCAGATCACAAGGATCGCCAAAGGCTCTCTTCCTTCATCCATCGATCCCTCGTTCATCAAGACCCCGAAGCCGCCGCCGCTTTCGCTGAAAAGCATCAACTCTCCGAGTGATCACCCCCCTTTTTTCACCCCCCTCAGCTCCGGTCCAAGGGCGGCTTCAGAGCCCTCCCGCCAAAAGCAAATTCCTAGCAGTCGTCTGATATCTAAAACGGACATCTAAAACGCGGGGAAACGGGGAAAAAAAAGACTGATCTGAGTGGAGCAGGAGGAAGAAGTGATAAAAAAAGCCCGGCACATCGGCCGGACTTACTCTTAAAACCCTGATTTAAAGCAGGTCATTCTCCTTTCTTTTCCTTGATGAGCTTTTGATCCTCTTCGGAAAGCTTGGAAATATCGTAAGCGACCTTACGGCCATTCTTGAGTTTAAAGGTGACTTGGTCACCGTTGATCTCGGTGATCGCGGCGATGAGAGGCTTGCCCTCGCTATTCGTCCAAGTGCGTTCAGGAAAGATGTCTCCCTTTTCCTCAGGTTCGGCAGGCTCGGCATTGAAGTCTCTGAGAGCCTTTTTGATGACTTTTTCAAAGTCGGGATCCATCGGGTGACCCTGGAAAATAAGCTGTCCCTCGACATCGAAGACGTAGGAATGAGGAATTCCCCGAGACTGGATCGGACTCGTGATCTGCCGCGAAACAGTGAACTCGGCTTTGTGCTCGTCGAGGATTCCTTTGATGGTGTCCTCCGGAGTATTTTGACTTTCAGCTGCGATAATCGAGAGCCCCTTGGGCTTCATTTTTTTATCCATCTTGACCAGATGGGGCATTGCGCTAATGCAGGGGCCTCACCGGACTCCCCATTTTTCAATGACCACGACGCGGCCTTTCAGGCTTTCCATCGTGACTTCTTCGCCAAAGAGGTGAGTCCCAAGCCCAAACTCTGAGAGCTTGTGATCTGGGAGATCCCCGTCTGCGCCGACTGCTTGCGACATCGCTAGTCCCATAAAAAGGAGGCTGCGAGTAATAAATCTGTTCATACTTCTTCCAATACAAGGCGATTTGAAGAAAACTTTCAAAAATGATTTCTCGGTCTTTCCAAGCGAGCTCCCTTTTCCAATGAGGGGGTTGGCAAGACGGGCAAAAGGCCTAGACCTTGGAAGTTGATTTATTAGGTAGCTTATCTTTAAGAGTCCGACGCACAGGGAAGAGAGATTTTTCTGCAGAGCGGCGGTGGCAGGAGGTTTGGGACAAGCAGCTAAAGAATCATTTCGTAAGTTGTCCGAGAAGCGAGGTGACCGCAGGTTTTACGTGGGTCCCGGCGCCCCGGGAGTCGAAGGAACCGGAATCAGGGATCAAGAGACGGCATCATCTCCACGGAGGAGGATATAATAGCGCGATCAAGAACGCTGCCGTAGTGGCGTAAAGGGCTTCGCCCCAAGCGATTTAAAGAGGGGTGAAACTCAGTTGGGGGCATGGTTGTGGGTGCTCAGACTCAGGTCCAAGCTCCGTCGGCTTGGATTTTGGAATGGTCGGACTATTTCCGCTTGAGACCTTCTATCCCACCAAGTCTCCGATGCTTCCGAAGCCGGGCTCAAAGAGTCTTCTGAAGGTCCGCGCAGCGTAGCCATCGGTCATGCCCGCCAGGAAATCGCAGACAAGGCGGGCCTTCTTTTCGACCGTCTCCGCTTGCTGGATCTCGGCAGCTTCGGCGTCTGGGAGTAAGGCGAAGTCCTGACCATCGATCGTTTTCCCCAGAACGTATCGTTGCTCCATCACTTCCCAAAGTTTGCGCAACATGTAACTCCCCTTGTGCTCGAGTTGCTTGAGTTGCGGCGAGAGGAATACCACTTCGAAAGCGAGCTGCTTGAAGAGTTCGCTTTCCGCTCTGACTTCCTCGTCGATCACGAGATCAAGTGCGTAGCGATGACTGGTCGCGCTGAGGAGATTCACGGCACCGACGAGGCGGGCCGATTGAATGTAACGTCCGATTCTCTTGCCCACGAAGGGCTCGATTCGCTGTCCCCGGATCGCTTGCAGAAGTGCGCCGAGTGGCGCGTCATGAGAAATTGCCTGCCCCTTCTTTTCAGCCCACCGTTCGATGCGATCCACCGTTAGAAATCCCGCTTTCACCGAGTCCGCCAAGTCATTCAACGAATAGGCGGTGTCATCGGCCCAGTCCATGATTTGGCACTCGATTGATTTGAAACGATCGCGCTCGATGCCTGGTGTGAGTTCGGCCGGAAAATCATTTCCACTCATGGCCCAACTGAGATGCCCCTCCTGGGCGTCATAGAGGAAATGATTCTTCGGGAGCTTCCCTGTTGTCGTCTTAAGCTCGGACCAGAGCGACTTATACTTCAGGACCCCATCGAGGAAGGCTCTCGAAGGGTCCATCCCCTTTCGGCTTTGCGAAAAGATCCGCTCGGTTAGTAATCGCAGAGTTTGGGCATTCCCCTCGAAGCCACCATAGCCTGCCATGAAGTGATTGAGCGAGCGCTCGCCGGCATGGCCGAAGGGCGGGTGTCCGAGGTCGTGGGAAAGGCAAATGGCCTCGACCAAATCTCCATCAATATGAAAATCGTCGTGAAGAAGATCGCTCGAATGTGCGAGCCAGTGACAGATTGATTTTCCGATCTGTGCCACTTCGAGCGAGTGGGTCAAGCGGGTACGATAGAAATCGTACTCTCCACTCCAAAAGACCTGGGTCTTGCTCTGCATACGGCGGAAGGCGGGCGTGTGCAGAACGCGGTCCCGGTCGATCTGAAAGGGCGAGCGGAAGTCCCCCGCGGTGTCGTAGCCGGAAGCCCGTTCGGTATCGAAAGCCTGGTAAAATCGATTCTGCACGGCCGAGAAGTAGCAAGTTTGGCGGGATCTTCAAGGATCTCCCCTATTCCGCGATCTTATCGCGGTTCCCATTGGCCGAAACAGGATTAGGCCGTGCCACCACCCGATCGGGCAAGATTACTTCGTATTCGCTGATCCGGGGAACCTTTTCTGGAAAATCAGTGCTGACAAACTGGGCTCCGCTGGAGAGCGCTTTGGTCACTCGCCTGGTGTCACTGGCACGGGCTTCCCGGGTCTCGGCATCAGCCCGAGTCCGGACCATGAAACCGGCGCGAACCAACTTCTGAATTTCCTGATATCCGCCCACCGGATCATTTCGCTTCATCCAGGCTGCCGCCGGATGCTTTGGGTCGACACTCACGAAGAGGAGACGCTTTTCCAGAGATGGGTTTCCCTTGAGATAGAGATCCCGATGCCCGCCCTCGTTATCGAGGCAGAATATGACCTTGCCGCGGACCTCATCCAAAAGCGGCCAACCTTTTCCGGTGATGGCCTCCCGTAGGTTCGCCGCGTCTCCCCGCACCAGATCAGGAGTGATGAGCTGGGTGCGTTTAAAGACTGAGAGAATCTCTTTCTCAAGCGCCTCCATGCCGGCGCGATCAAAGGCCAGCGGCCTCGGCCCAAAGGGAACTTCGGCACGGTCCTTGAGCTCCACCAAAATCATGATCGGGATATGGCGGGGATGCTGGCCCGACCAATCCTGCACCGCAGCAAGCGCGCCTTTGAAAGTGGGATGCGCGGAGCGGGCATCGAGCTTGGGGACATGGAGCACTTTGATTCCCGGCTTATGCATGGGGTCGGTGGAGGGAGCATCTGATGAGGCATAGCGCCCGCCCTCCGGATCAGCGTAGAGATCGAGTTCAAAATGCCTCAACCCGGATTCAAGCTGCTCACCGAGGGGCTTACGAGTGTAGTCCCAAGCCGTGGTCGCTCGTTTACTAAAGACCCCAAGAAGTTTCATTTCATCGGCCGTGGGAGCGAGGTGATAGGAATTGTGGGTGCCGATCACTTGGATCTGATTGAGCCGCAGCTCCTCGGCTGAGGCTGACACCGTGATTAAAATTCCAATTAAAAAGGAGAGTGATTTCATTCGGATTCGTTTTTGAAAGGTGAGGGCACAGGGCTCTTGGTCTGGTCGGCGTCCTTAACCCAAGCGGGATGTTTGACGCCACCTCGGATCGCTCCGACAAGCCCCACCAAAGGACTGCTGCGGTAATAGATCATCAAACCTCCCCGGTGCGCGGTGCCATCATACTTTTCAGGAGCGTTGCCGACCCAAGCCTCGCTGTGATCGGGAATCTTGAACCACTCATCGGGGGAGCCTCGAAACCAAAAGCCATCAACTTGATCGTAGGATCGCACCCCGGGCATCTCGAGAGTTGAGCCATTCTCGGGAATGATCCGAATATGAAAAAGCGGGCCACTGGCCAGTCCATTAAAGGTCACCTTCCCGGCATAAGCTTTCCTGGGATGATCCTTCGGCGCTGCCGGGATTGCGGCGGGCTTCGGAGACACCGGCTTCTTCGAGGCCGGATGTGCCACGAAGGGTCGGGCCACCGGATCGGAGCCACAACTCACGAGGAAGGACCCCAGAACGAGCATCACCCAAATCGACTTCATGGCTGGAAGCATCGCGAAGGGACCGACCTGCCACCAGTTAAAAAAGCGACCGAAAATGAGAGGGTGAGATTGACAGACGTCTATCCTTTGCTCTTCTCACCCGTGATGAATCGTGCATTGGAATGTTTCTGGGTGGCGCTGCGACTGGGCCTGACCTCTTTTGGGGGGCCGGTGGCTCACATAAGCTACTTTCGCGAAGAATACGTCACGCGACGCAATTGGGTCAGTGAAGCGCGTTTTGGGGAACTGATGTCGCTGACGCAATTCATCCCCGGCCCCGGGAGCAGCCAGCTCGGGGCGGCCATCGGCCATGAACGGGCCGGCCTGCTCGGTGGTCTTGCGGCCTGGGTCGGCTTCACCCTGCCCTCGGCTCTCGTCCTAGTCCTGGTGGCTCTGGGAATCGGCGACCTCTCGGGCGACCACGCCTCGGGCGCTCTGCGAGGACTGAAGCTCGTGGCCTTGGCTGTCGTCATCGGAGCGTGGTTGGGAATGCGCAAATCCTTGGCACCAGACCTCCGACGCCTCGCTTTGGCCCTTTTCGTTCTGGTCATGCTTTTGTTTTTCCCGGCCCCATGGATGACCCTCGTTATGATTACCATCGCGGGCACAATCGGAGTTTTCACGCTCTCGGCCGGTGAGGAAATCGAGAAGAAAAAGACCTCCGGTCGCGGGTTCCTCGGCTGGATTGCCCTCCTGACATTCTTCGTCCTTCTCTTCCTTTCTCTGGGTCACCAGGGCCCACTCGCCGGGATTTACCGCGCAGGATCGCTCGTTTTCGGTGGAGGCCACGTCGTCCTCCCCTTACTTCAAGAAAGCATGGTCCCTCAGTCTATGGAAAGAGAAGTTTTCCTCGGCGGATATGGCGCGACCCAAGGCGTCCCCGGCCCAGTCTTCACCTTTGCGGCATTTCTCGGCGCAAAGGCCAATCTCTTTGGGAATCCCTGGCTTGGTGCCGGTGCTGCTCTTGTCGCCGTGTTTCTACCCGGCATGCTCCTTTTGGGCGGAACGATGAAAATCTGGGGCCGTCTTCGCGGAAAACGCTGGGCCCAACGCGCCGTCAACGGGGCCAATGCCGCCGTCGTTGGAGTCCTCGGAGTGGCCCTCATCCGCATGGCCAATTCCGAAATTATCAACAGCCGGAGCGATGCCCTTGGAAATGCTCTCGGAGTAGCCATTCTCTTCCTCATTCTCCGACGGAAGCTTATGCCAGTCTGGGCGCTCGTCCTGATCTCGGCTGGCGGTGGCGCTCTTCTTCTCTAGAAGGCCCCGAGATGCTTGCTTTCAGGAAATTTTGAGGTCACCTTCCCCCACCCCGCGGGAAAGTGCGGGCTTATGCCATGGGAAAGACTCTTTATCAGAAAGTTTGGGATGCTCACACAGTGGGCACTTTGAGTGACGGACGCACTCAACTCTTCATCGGAACGCACCTCATCCACGAGGTCACCAGCCCTCAGGCCTTCGGGATGCTTCGCGATCTCGGCCTGCCCGTGAAATACCCTTCCCGCACCTTCGCCACCATTGACCACATTGTCCCCACCGAAAACCAGGACCAGCCCGCCGATCCCCTCGCCGCCGCTATGATCGATGCCATCCGCAAAAACTGCGATGACTTCGGCGTGACCTACTTCGACCTCAAGTCGGGCAAGCAAGGCATCGTCCACGTGGTCGGACCCGAGCAAGGGATCACCCAGCCCGGATCAACTATCGCCTGTGGCGACTCCCACACCGCGACCCACGGAGCTTTTGGCGCGATTGCTTTTGGCATCGGCACCACCCAAGTGCGCGACGTTCTCGCGACCCAGACCATGGCCATCGAGTCGCTTAAGGTTCGCCGCATTGAGGTCAACGGAACCCTCCGCCCCGGAGTTTACGCCAAGGACGTCACCCTTCACATCATCCGCCTTCTTGGCGCAAAAGGCGGCATTGGCTACGCCTACGAATACGCCGGCTCGACCTTCGACAATTTCTCGATGGAAGAGCGCATGACCGTTTGCAACATGGCGATCGAAGGCGGTGCCCGCTGCGGATACGTCAACCCGGACGAAACAACCTTCGCGTTCCTCAAAGGCCGACCTTACTCTCCTTCCGGAGAGGGATGGGACGCCGCCGTGGCAGGCTGGAAGTCCTTCGCCTCCGACGCCGACGCCGAGTTCGATGACATCATCATGATCAACGCCGAGGAGGTAGAACCCTCCGTCACCTGGGGTATTTCCCCCGACCACGGCATTACGATCGGCGAAAACATCCCCGATCCTGCCACCACTTCCGATCCCGAAGAAAAGGCCGTCATCGAGGAAGCGCTCGCTTACATGAAGCTTCCCGCCGGAACGCCCATCAAAGGGATTCCCATCGACGTCGCCTTCATCGGTTCCTGCACCAACGGCCGCCTTTCCGACTTCCGTGAAACCGCGAAATTCCTGAAAGGTCGAAAAGTCGCCGCCGGGATCAAAGCGATCGCGGTTCCCGGTTCTCAAATCACCGCGATCCAATGTGAGCAGGAAGGTATTGATAAGATTTTCGAAGAAGCGGGCTTTGAATGGCGCGCCGCCGGGTGCTCAATGTGTCTCGCGATGAACCCCGACAAACTCATCGGAGATCAAATCTGCGCTTCCTCGTCTAACCGAAACTTCAAAGGCCGCCAAGGCTCTCCAATTGGACGCACCATCTTGATGTCACCCGTCATGGTCGCGGCTGCCGCCGTGGAAGGTCGCATTGCCGACGCCCGCGAAACCTTCAATGTCACCTCCGACTCAGCGGTCGCTTAAACCTCGCAAGGTCCCATCAAAGCTATGACGAAAATCTTACTCCTCGCTCTTTCTTTCGCCCTCCTGCCCCTCGCGGCCCAGGAAAACGAAAAAGAACGTTCCCCTGCCGAGCAATTGCTCAAAATCATGAAATTCGAGCAAACCGTCATGGAAGGCGGCGAAGTCGGATTCACGATGATCGCCCAAAGCCTCGCCGAGCAAGTTCTCGATAAAGAGGAAATGGCCCAAGTGAAAGACGCCTTCATGCCCTTTCAAAACGCCCTGACCAAAATCATCGCGCGCAAAGCGGCCCGTGAGAAGAAGACGCCGAGTAACGCAAACGACACGATAGCGACTTCCAGAGGTCGGCATCGAGTGCCACGGCAACAGCCAGTGACACTCCGACCTTCCTAACAATCCCCCAACCGGTTCCCCTTAAAACCAGCTTCATGAAAATACTCAGCGCGCTTCTTCTCTCCGTTTCTCTCTTGGCACAAGCCAGGGAGAAACAAGAAATTGACACCACCACTCTCAAGCACCCGCTCAAGCCAGCCCTCTGGAAGGTCGAAGGCAAGGACCTGCAAAAGCCTTCCTACCTCTTCGGCACCATTCACCTCGGCGACCCCCGCGTCACGACCCTTCACCCGGATGCCGATAAAGCCTTCATCGCCGCAGACCATTTCTATGCCGAGATCGATCTCGATCCCGCCAAGCAAATGGCCCTTTCAGCCAAGCTCATGCGTCAGGATGGCAAGACCTTGACCGAATCCATCGGACCCGATCTCACCGCAAAGCTCAAGAAAGCTCTTCAGGCGATCAATCCAGTGCTCAATCCACAACCCTTTGAGCCAATGAAAACCTGGGTTATCGGGGTCACCCTGCCAACCCTCGGAATGCAGCTAAATGGAAAAAAAGCGCTCGATGTCGTCCTTTTTGAAAGAGCTCAAAAGGAGAATAAAACAGTCGGCGCTCTCGAAACTGCCGATAGCCAATTGAAAATCTTCGATGACCTCAAAGAGGCCGAGCAAATCTCCGTCCTCAAATCGACCCTCGAAGCACTTGCCAAGGAAAGGAAAGAAGAAAAAGACTCCATGAAAGATCTCCTCGATCTCTATCTCACCAAGGATGTTCCCAAGATCGGAAAATTCCTCACAAAAATGATGGCAGAGACCGATTATGGCGATCGAGATCTCTCAGACCGGCTCATGAAAAAAGTCCTCGATGACCGCAACATCACGATGGCCGAAACCATCAGCAAAGCCCTCGCCGAGAAGCCCGGGAAAGCTCACTTCTTCGCCGTCGGCGCCGCGCACTACACGGGCGCCACTGCCATCCAAGACCTCCTCACCAAAAAAGGCTACACCATTACTCCGGCCTTCAAATAACAGCTCACCACCTTTTCAGTCATGGCTATTTCTCCCATCATCCACGTCTCCGGCACCGCCGTCCCCATCCCCGGGGCCGACATCGATACCGATCGCATCATCCCAGCACGCTTCATGAAGTGTGTCACCTTCGAAGGACTCGGCGAATTCGCATTCTACGATGTCCGCTTCGATCCCGTCAGCGGTGAAAAGACCGAGCACCCACTCAACGACGAACGCTTCAAAGGAGCCTCCATCCTCGTCGCTGGCATCAACTTCGGATGTGGTTCCTCACGGGAACACGCTCCCCAGTCGCTCGCAAAATACGGATTCAAGGCCATCATCGCCGAGTCCTTCGCTGAGATTTTCTACGGAAACTCCACCACGCTTGGCCTTCCCTGTGTCAGTTCCACCAAGGCAAACATCGATGCCTTGAAGGCCGCCTGTGCCGCGGACCCAACCCTGGAAGTCGCCATCGATATCGAAGCAATGATCGTCACCGCTGGCGCTCTCTCCTTCGCCGTCAAGATGCCCGATTCAGCACGTCACGCCCTCCTTTCCGGACGGTATGACCCGATCAAAGAACTCATCGATAATCAGGAAAAAATCCAAGCCACAGCCGCTTTGCTCTCCTACGTGAGTTAGGCCAAGCCTCGCCATCTTGCTCCAAAGACGCCGCTATTTCATCCGGGCGAGAAACTCTACGTTCCCATCAGTCCCGGTGATCGGCGACGTGATGAACCCACACCACTCGCGGCCCAGTTCTTCCGTGATAAAGGTGCGAATTTTATCGACCGCTTTTTGATGCCGTTCGGGTTCCCGGACGATGCCGCCCTTGCCC
>JBLIDI010000152.1:0-9815 GCA_047634075.1 Akkermansiaceae bacterium | reverse complement strand
TTCACCCGGAAATGAAAACGGCTGGACCACAGTCAGTGGCGCTTCTTGGCTTAACCCTGCAACTGTCGGCGCTGGCCAAGTGGAAGGCGACGGCGTCGATACCTACTTCGGTGGCATCAACACAACCGGGGCCACCCGCAGGGGTCATGACGGCGCTCACGTGAGTTTCGTGTATCGCTCTCCTACCCTCAACTTCGGCACGGTCGACGCAGTCGACTCTGTGCTCGAGATCGACTGGGTCGGCGGGGAAGGCAATCAGGGCGGAAGTGTCGCCCCCATGAATCCAACAGATATTACAGGGGCAAATTCCACTGTTGACGGACAGAAGGGCCTTGCTCTTCTCAATCTTACCACCGGTAGCTACGATGCCATTTATTACAAAGCTGTAAATGGCGGTGCGGTCGAGACCACCGCGCTCACTCAGGCCGATCTTGTGGGTGCAGGTATCAGTCTCACCGACGACTACCAACTGGACTTCTTTGAAAACGACGACGGCGGTTGGGGTTGGACCGAACTCTCAGCGGTCAGACTCGACGCCAATGCCGTTACCGCAATTCCGGAGCCTTCAGGCATTGCCCTCTTCGGACTGGCAGGGCTTCTCACCTTGATTCGCCGCCGTAAGTAGCAGCGACACGACACCAAGTCTGTCAATAATTTCAACGGGGCCGCCTACTTTTTGGGTTGCCCCGTTTTTCTTTACAAAATCCCCACAAATCCCCCTTGCCGACTGCAGGAAACTCTCGACGAATAGAAGCAGCCCTTTGCCAAATACCTCTTATGAAATCACGACACCGTCGCCCGGATAAAACCACCGGTTCGCACTCACAAAAACGGAAACGTTGGGCCCTCATCGGGGTCGCCTTATTGGCCGTCACCGCGACCTTCTTGTTCAACCGCTCAGGCGGAGACGGTCCAGCCGCAAACTCCGGAGATAAGCCCTATCTCGTACCTGCTCCACCCGAAATTGCAATGGACCGCCTCGACGATCCCAACTCCGACGGATGGCCGACCGAGGCACTCGCAGAGCAAGCCAAGGAGCAACTCAAAGGGCTCGGGAAATTGATTCTGAACCATCAGGAAATCGACAGAAATACGCTCCGGCAGTTCGTAACCGAAGACATTTCCTTTCAGGCCTTGGAGGCAGCGAATCCCGCCCCGATCTACTCAGATCCCGCACTCCGTATCGTCCGCATGACCACTCAACCCGCTTCTGAAATGCAGCAAGGGATCGCCAAACTCGAAGACGCCTTGCACAAACTTGGCTCCCCCCTGGCCGGAGCAACTGACCTCCGATTCGAACCCAAGGTATTCAAAGTGCAACAGGGAACCGACTCATTCACTACACAGCAATATATCGCCATCTCAGGGATCACCGAAAGCGGCGTCATTGAACATCACGCAACTTGGCGCACCCGTTGGATCAAGGGGCCCGACGACTCGCCTCCGCTGCTCGCATCACTCGAAGTCAACGATCTCGAGCAGGTTCAAACAAACACCCCGGGCCGCACCCTATTCTCAGATTGCACCCAATCTCTTTTAGGCGCAAATGATTCATTCCAAGCGCAAATTGGCCGCGGCTACGGTCACTGGCTAAACCGCATCCAGGATTCCCAGTATTTCTTCTGGCTCGGCATCCCGGGAGTGGCCCTTGGCGATGTCAATGGCGATGGCCTGGACGATCTCTACCTTTGCCAAGAAGACGGCCTGCCCAACCGGCTCTACCTTCAAAATCTCGACGGAACCCTGCGTGACGCACCAGAAGACGCAGGTGTAAATTGGCTGGAAGGATCACGCAGCGCGCTCTTAGTGGATCTAGATAATGACGGTGATCAGGATCTCGCCGTGGCAATTATTGGAGGCATCGTGCTCGCAGCCAACCTCGGCAACGGCCAGTTTGAGTATCGCACCCTGCTCCCCACCGCCGATGATCTCATGTCGCTGAGTGCGGCGGACTATGATGGCGACGGTTTCCTGGATCTCTACGTTTGTAGCTACTTTCAAAATGGCTCGGACGGTCCCCAATCACGATCCAGAGGGATGGGCGGTGGAGCCTTTGTCTATCACGACTCAAACTCAGGTGGCCCCAACAGCCTTTTCAGAAACGAGACGAAAGCCAACGAGTTCAACTTCCGTGACGTAACAACGGAGACCGGACTCAACCAAAATAACCTCCGCTGGAGCCTCGCCGCTTCTTGGGAAGATTACGATAATGACGGCGACCAAGACCTCTATGTCGCCAATGACTTCGGGAGAAACAACCTCTTCCGCAACGACGTGGGATCCGGACCCGGCGGGCGCACATTCATCGATGTCGCAGCCGAGTCTGGGGTCGAGGACAGTGCCTCCGGAATGGCCGTCAGCTGGGGGGACTACAATCGCGATGGACAAATGGACGTCTACGTCAGCAACATGTTTTCCGCAGCCGGAAACCGCATCACCTACCAACAGCAGTTCAAACCGGGCGCGACCCAAGACGTGCGATCCCGGCTGCAGCGTTTTGCGCGTGGCAGCACGCTCATGAAGGCTCTCGAGAACGGGCCATTCGAGGACGTCAGCGAATCAGCTGGCGTGGCCATCGCGCGCTGGGCTTGGGGGAACAGCTTTGTCGATATCAACAACGACGGTTGGCTGGACATCGTGGTCGCCAACGGGAATATTACCGGCGAGGACCCGGGCGATTTGTGAAGTTTCTATTGGCGACAGGTCGTGTCGCAGTCACTCAACGAAGTCAACGAGGCAAAAACAAGTGAGCTCGATAGCGCGAACGCAAACTTCGGCGATATGATGAGTCGCGGACGATCCTACAGCGGACGCGAACGGAACTGCGTCTTCCTCAACACCGCCGGGGCCGCCGAGCCGACCGGGCGCTTTGCCAACATCTCAGCCAGTTCCGGAATTGATCTTCCCGACGATGGCCGGGCGCTCATCGCAACCGACTGGGATCACGACGGCGACCTCGACGTCTGGATCTCAAACCGAAACGCCCCGCGCCTCCGGTTCTTTCGCAACGATGTCCCCTCGGATCACCACCATCTGGCTCTGCGCCTTCAGGGCACATCCCCGTCCACCAATCGCGACGCCATCGGCGCACGGGTTGAGGTCTTTCTCGCCGACGAACAACCGCTGATCAAAACCTTGCGAGCCGGAGAGTCCTTCCTCTCGCAATCCAGCAAATGGCTGCACTTCGGTCTCGGAAGCGCCGACACAATCAAATCCGTGCACGTGCAATGGCCCGGTGGCGAGACTGAAATATTTACCAATCTCCTCGTGAACCAGCGCTACCGACTTGTCCAAGGCCGCGGCGAGGCTGAACAGATTCACGCAAAGAAACGTCAGATCGAAATCTCTCCCACTCCTCTTAAATTACCTACGCCAGAAAGCATCGCCCGTATCCCACTGGCATCTCTTCTTCCGATGGCCAACTTAAATTACCGGACTTTCACCGGGGAAACCGAAGCACTCCGAACCGGACAGGGCCAAGCTTACCTCTTGAGTCTCTGGGCAAGCTGGTGTCCACCCTGTGAGGCCGAATTGCAAGAGTTGGCAGAGCGGCAGCAGGAAATCCGCGAGGCCGGTATCGAAATTATCGCCCTGGCCGTCGACAGCCTTGAGGACGATCCCGAGAGCGGCCAAGCCGCCCAAAAAATGGCCCAGCGGCTTAAACTCACTTTCGCCACCGGCCACGCCACCAGGGAGTTGGTGAGCTACCTCCAAGCCGTCCACGACTATCAAATCACGGGCTCACAAACCCTCCCGGTCCCTGTCAGTTTTTTGATCGATGGAGCCGGAAAAATCACGGTCATTTACAAGGGAAGGTTAAACCCTGACGACCTCATGGAGGACCGCAAGCACTCGCAAGGCACTCCGCTCGAACGTTTCGCACGCTCCGCTCCAGTCCCCGGACAAACCCTTCCAATCCCAACCATCGCGCGGCAGCGCAATCAATACGAAGCGCAATACCGCTTTGCCACTTTCCTGCAGCAAAACGACCATACCAATCTTGCCTCAGCCGAATATCTCGCCTTGATCAAATCGTTCCCAAAAAATGCCGGACCTCATAACAACTTGGGAATCTCTTATATCACGAAGAGGCAATTCGATCTCGCCGAGACCAGCTTCCGCGAAGCGCTGCGCATCCAGCCCAACTACGTCCGCGCCCACGCCAATCTCGGCACCCTCCTCGCCAAGAAAGGGAAATTAGAGGAAGCCTCTGGTCATTTGAAACAAGCCCTTCGTGGCAACCCACGAGACAAGAAGAGCCAAGCGATCTTGCTCAGACTTTGGCTCAAATTGGAGCGCTGGCCCGAAGCGCAAGCCCTCCTCGAAAAGGCCCTTCAACAAGATCCCAGCTCCGCAAATGACCACGTGAACCTCGGCTTCGCACTCGCCAAGCAAGGGCAACTTCCCCAAGCCGTGATCCACTTGGAAACGGCTCTCAAGCTTCAGCCCAATCATCCAGATGCCCAACAAAACCTGGCCGCCATACGCCGCTTAATCAACGAGGGGAATTAGCGGTTAGAAAAAGTCTGGAGTCCACCAAGTCGATCTCTAAAGCAATGGACTCCGACCCTCGATAGCAGGGACTTTCATCACCGTAATCTCAAAATTTTTGTGAGATTTCCAGATCTCGGAAGTGCTAGGCTAAGAGGATATGCCTGAAGACCCGGCCGATTCCAAACAAGACGATGACCGCTACGAAGCTTTCATTCAATGTTTCACGCATACCGAACCAGACCTTCGGCGCTTCATTCGCTCCCTTCTCCCCACTTGGAGCGATACCGACGAAGTCCTCCAAGAAACCGCTCTCGTGGCCTCCGAAGGGATCGACGAATTAGACGAACGCGTTGAGACACACTCTGCCCTCGAGCACTGCCTTGGAGCATTACCTCCCGACCAACGGAAATTCGTCACTCTCGCCTACACCCCGGGAATTAAAGTCAAGGATCTCGCGGCCCAGTCAGGCTCAACCTCGGCAGCATTCTACATGCGCCTCAAGCGAATCAGACACAAACTCATGAACTGCATAGAATCCCGGCGAACCGCCTCTCACCCCTCATGAAACCTTCCTTCTCAAGCCTCTCGCGCCAAGAAAAGCAATGGCTCGACACCTACCTCAATGGCACCATCGCACCCGGAAACTTCGAGAAAATGCAGGATCACATGATCCAGGATCACACCTTCTGCCGAATCGCCCGCCTTTATCTCTCACTCAACGACTCTCTTTTCACCCTTGGAGAGGAAGGCCATGACTTCTCGCAATCCTGGCAGAGCAACACTGCTACCGCCCCGAAAAAAACACCCCCCTTCCTCCGACTGATCCCCCTCGCCGCCGCCGCCAGCCTCGCCGAAGAAGGCCCGCGTCACGCCTTCATCGGCCGCTTCTCACAGCGCGACCCCACCCGGGTGCTCCACCGCGGCAGCCCTGAAAACCCACGCGACGAAGTCTCACCCGCCGCCTTCACTGTCATGAACGGCACCCTCGGCCTCGCCCATCTCTTGGCCAAGGAAAACGACCCTGCCAATTTATCCGGGAAATCCCCCATCCGCCCCAGTATCGATCCCGATTCCCCCTACCTCCCACGCCCCTCCCATTTCGAGGCCCCCGCTAAGCGCGTCCTCGTCATCTACTGTCCCGGCGCTGTCTCCCAGAATTTTGGAGGGTGACGTTTTTCGGCCCATGCCAAGCGCTGAAGACTTCATCAGTCGCCCAGCCAATCGAGCAGTGATCGATCATGATTCTCTCACCACCCAAGATTTGCATGCCATCACCATTCACGCTGCCTTGCCTCCCAGGGCCGGGTCTGACTTTCAGATAACGCACAATGACATCGGTCGTTGTGTTTTCGCTGGTCCCGACGGTGAATGCTGCAAAATTTGCAGTTGGGGTAACTCTCAACTGGATCCCTTGTCCGGGAGCAGTTTGACCCGCAATGGTAATGGACGAGTTTTTAACGAGTAGTCCTGACTGTCAAACAATCGTCCCGCTGATTTCAAACACGACGGTCCTCACGCCCGTCGCATCGATCGCTGCTCTGAGCGAACCTGTCCCGGCATCATTCAGATTTGTCACCTTAATGACTCTTCCACCACGACCTCCTTTAGCCGCCCTCCCAAACCCTTCCGCACTTGGAAACGCTTTCACCTCCACGCTGAGCGTGTCGGGATCAAGCCCATCCATTGGTCCACCTCTTTCCAGAGCATCGGCCGGTGCTTTATCCTTAAAATCACAACTCGGTAAAAAACAGAGACTCAAGAAAGCGCTTATAACAAATCGGGGCACACCAGACGGAAGCTTCGATTTTAAGCGAGGCCAAGCGTCTCTCTCAAAGGGCCTGGACCCAAACACGACCTTTCCACGCAAGTCCCTCAAAACTCCCCTGCTCAGCTGCTCCGCGCGAATCCTTCCAAAAATACCGAACCACAAAGAAATACTTCCGGCCCTGCCCCCCCAAGTCCACCTAACTTTCGCCATCGAAGCCATCCTCGCGTCGCAAATCTCTAATTGGCCTCCACCGCTCTGATGGCTACGCTCTTCCGCAATGCCGATAGACTCCCTGAAAGCCGAACGCCGTTGGCTCGCGCTCATCCCCATCGCCATCATCATCATCTCGGTGATTGTGTGGTTTGCGACGCGCGATACTCTCCCGAAAACGATTCGCGTGGCCACTGCTCACGAAGGCGGCTTATATCACGAATTCGGCGAAGCTCTCCAAAAGTCGTTGAAGGAAAAGACCGGTCGCGATGTCGTCCTCGTGCAAACCGAAGGCTCGCTCGAAAATGAAAAACTCCTTCGTGAGGGTAAAGTAGATCTCGCCATCGTCCAAGGCGGCTCGGCGACGATCACGGGGCTCTCCGTAATTGCCCCGCTCTATCCCGAAGTGGTTCACGTCGTGACCCGCCAAGGATCGCCCATCAAATCCATCGATGATCTCAAATCACGCCGAGTGGTTTACGGAGCCAAGGGCTCAGGCATGCGCACCAGTGCCGAACGAATTTTAGAGCACTACGGAATTTCAAAAAAGATCAACAGTCCCACCGACCTCTATTTCAAAGGCCTCTTGGAAGAAGAATCCATCGATGCCGCCATCGTCACCACCGGCTTTATGAATCGCGATCTCCAGGAGATGCTTGCGAGCGGTCGCTTTATCCTTTTGCCGATCAAAGGAGCCGAGGCCATCGCCACCAAAGATCCCCACTTCCATGTCGCCGAAATCCCCCGGGGCCTCTACCGCGAGGGCTCTCCAATCCCGCCCGTCAATACACCCACCGTCGCCACGACGGCTCTCCTGGTGGTTCGTGAGGACGAAAGCGAGCTCCTGATCGGGAAAGTGATGGCAGCGATCTATGACGAAGGACTTGGTCTAGAATTCCCAACCTTAATTTCCAAAAACGAAGCGATCACGAAATCACCGGTCGCTCTGAATCCGGTCTCACGTGCCTATTTCAATCCCCCTGATCATATCAATCGGATCGCCACGATTATGGAAACCTTGGCCGCGTTCAAGGAACTTTCAGTCGCTCTTGCCGCCGGTCTTTATCTCCTATGGACCCGGAGAAAAAGACTCAGGGAAGTAAGACAGGCCGAAATCATCCAAGAGCAAAAAGACAAACTGGATGTCTTCCTCGAAAAAACCCTCGAAGTTGAGCGCGGTCAAATGGCCACCGCCAATGTCGATGAGTTACAGGAATTTTTAGACCAAGTCACTGAGATCAAACTCGAAGCACTCACTAAATTCACTCACGAAGAACTCCGAAGTGATCAAGCCTTCTCCATCTTCCTCCTCCAATGCGCCAACCTCATCAGTAAAATTCAGATGAAGATTCTCCATTGCTCGCCTCGGGTGTAAACTCCCACAATGGTGAAGCGCTTTCTCCCACTTGTTCTCGCCGCTCTTTGGAGTCCGGCTGTTCTTTCGGCCGCCTCCTTGAACATCAAGCATGATGAAACCAAGGGGACCCTCACCGTTTATCGGGAGGGTTCGAATGATCCCTTGCTCACCCAGAATGCGCGCCCTGATTTTCGGCCCTTTCTTCATCCCATCGTCGCGCCGGACGGGAAGGGAATTCTCACCGAATACAGCCCGGGTCACCACAAGCATCAGACCGGACTCTCCTGGGGATTCACGCGGGTGAATGGACGGGATTATTTTCATCATCCCGAGGGTGACTCCTGGAAAAGGATTTCGGCGAAAGTGCTGAAGGGGAGCGGTGACACGGTCTCATGGGAAACCGTTTATCATCTCCTTGGAAAGAACGGCGAGGCCGTCTTGTAAGAAACCCAGCATTGGACCCTTCAGGACAGTGGTCATCAATACGCACTCGATCTGGTTTGGAAAGGCAAGGCATTGAAGCCGGTAACAATTGGTAAATACGACTACGGCGGCTTGTTCCTCCGCATGCCGTGGAAGCAAGGTCTCAGGGGAGGCGTCGTCAATGCACGGGGCCAACGCGGAAGCAAGGCCGAGGCCTTGACCAAGCAATGGCAGGAATATTCAGAGCAGAGTCGCGATCATCGACTCCGAGGAAAAGCACAGTAGGAAGGCTGCGCGCCTTTGGACTCTCCACGTGTCGGGTGGTCTGACAGAGGATTCCCTCCTCAAATTACGCCATCATAAGAATGATCACTTGCTGAAGCGCGACTCCAAGTTGTCCGCAAGCGTCAAACTCGCGGCTCTCCGCACCCTAGCTTCCCGACCGAAGTTAGGGTGGGCCTTAACCCAGGCCATTCAGAACAAAAGCTCAAGATCATCACCACGCGGGACGGCCGAACTTTAACCGGAAACATTGCCAGGGAGAACGACCGTTACTTCCCCGGAGCAGCGACGGTTGGCACGACCAACTTGCGAGCCCAGATGTTACGGTAGCGGACCGGGTTACCGTGATCCTGAAGTTGAAGCCCACCGGAAGCTTGCTTACCACCTTCTTGAACCGCGAACTGCGTCACGATGCCGTTGTGCAGAACCGTGATCGATCCAGGCTGAATGACCTTGCCATCTGCGCCCTTTTTCTCCCGGATACAAATGATGTCATAGGTCTGCCATTGGCCCGGCCCACGACTGGCATTCACCAAGGCGACACTCTTCTTGTAAAGCGAGGAAGCCTGTCCGTCGGGATAGGTATCGTTTTGAAATGAATCGAGAACCTGCACCTCGGGATAACCACCAATGAAAACCCCGCTATTTCCGCGCCCTTGGCTGTTCCCCTTCACCTCGGCAGGGGTGCACCACTCAATGTGCCATTGGCAGTCTCCTTCCACTTGATCGCGTGTTTGAATCACGCCGGTCCCGCGCTGAACTTCTATGAAGCCGTCTTTCACAAGCCACTTCGCAGCATCATTTCCATCTTTCTCCCTACCCTTCCATTTCGAAAGGTTCTTACCGTCAAAAAAGACAATAGCATCAGAGGACGCCGCCCCAGGCTTGGCGGCAGTGGTATGACCCGGAGGCGTCACAACCGCCGGGCGCTCGGATTGAATCCGCTCCTTGCTCCATCGGCCGGCCTCGGAAACCGAAGCCGGATCTTCGGCGTGAAGTGAAGCAAGACTGACAAAAAGGGTGGCGGTAAAGAGTGGGCGGTAGTTCATGGATGGGAGGGAGTGGCAAATTTTTAAGGAAAGGTCTCAATGACAATGACTCACTACGTCCAAATTTGTCCTCGCTTTTCAGGGAAAGAGTATCCTTTCAGCCAGGCATCCTTGCTCATAAAGTGTTCCAAACTACAAAATCGATCCAGATATCCCCGGATCGTCTTTTCATAAAGATCATCCAGGCCCTTCTCCTTCATCACCACGAACTCCGCCGCTAGCTGCTTCAAAT
>JBLIDI010000151.1:0-9878 GCA_047634075.1 Akkermansiaceae bacterium | reverse complement strand
CCCACCCCCACCAAGCAAAACTCAAAGACGGCCCTAACAAAAAACCAAACCGCGAATTAGGCTAAGAAAGAGTGCCCGTTAGGTGCGGAATGTGTGCTGGACCGCATTCTCGCTTTACTTCCTCTCAGCGAGGAGCTTGAAACACTTCTGGGCAATATCCTGGATTTCGAGGCGGGTTTGACAACCGAACCAAATTTCGAAGCAATTGAGGCCCTCTATCAAAATTCCTCATTTTCGTTGGGAGCATGAAAGTTTGCTTCTATGCGATCAATGGTCATGGTTTGGGGCATCTATCGCGTTGTCATGCAATCGCCAAACGCCTTAATGATTTGCTCTTAATGGTTGGAGTTACTCCTGACATTCAAATCCTCACGACAAGTGATGCTGATTACGTCGTTAAAGATTTCCCTGTCTTTAAGATCCCCAGTAAAAGTTGTTTTAAAGGAAGGAGTGGCGCGTCCAGTCGTTATGCGTCTAATGGTAAAATGATGATTTCTGCCATGCTTTCTCATTTTTCTCCAGATGTTCTTATCATGGATACCATCGCCACAGGTAGCTTCAATGAGTTTACATTTATAAAAGACTTTGCGAAGAAAAAAGTCTTAATAGAACGGCATAAGAACGCAGACTATTCCGGGTCTGCCGTGCACCAATCTCACCTTCCGCTCTTCTCTAAAATCATCATTCCTGACGAAATCGAGAACCTCGAAGACTATTCTTTTTCAAAAGAGATTTTACAAAAAGTAAGCTGTGTTGGAATGGTCCATAATTTTGATTTATCTAAAGCTTTTTCTAAAAGTGAAGTTCGAGCGTTTTTTGGAGTGAGTGACAAAAAAATTGCTTACATTTCAGCAGGTGGCGGTGGTGATGAAAATGCCCGGGAGCAACTTGAGATGCTGCTGGATGCATTTCCTGGTAATTGGCATTTAGTAATAGGCTATGGGCCTCTCTGTGATGCTCCGAAAATCTACAACCGGCCCAATGTTTCAGCGATTACAGAGGGTGATATTTGGAAATATTTCAAAGGTCTTGATTTGGCGGTATGTGCAGCTGGATACAATACCTACGAGGAATTACTCGCGGCCAAGGTTCCTACCATGTTTTTCGCTCAAGAAAAAGGCCTTGATCAGCAGGATCGACGCATCTCCAAAGGTCTTCGGGAAGGCTGGCATGATGAGATCGATCTTAACGCTAGTATACTTCAACAGCTAAATCAGTTTCTATCACGCTTCGATCCGGCGGCTCTCATGAGTCGCTCGCCAAAACAAGGAGCAAGTGCAGCGGCATTGCAGATCGCATTACTAAATCCGGCCATCACAGAAGCTCAATTACTCGATCTCGAGCATGCGTCAATCATTCAGGAGTGGCTAATATGCCATATTGAAACGCCAATCGATGTGGCTCGGGTATTTCAAACTTACCAACGTATCTTTCAGCCCGATACTACTGCGGAGCGAACCGCTTCCATCCTGAGAACCTTACATGATTTAGATGGATTGTTAGCCAAAGGAGATCTCGCTAGAAACCTTCGACATTCGGTCACAATTCAACAGTTTTTTTCACAGCAGCCTGGAATGACTCGCGCCGAAAATCGCCAGATTTATAAACAGCTACGAGCTGAATTATATCATCAGTCAATAGATTCAGCTGAGCTCAATCAACTACTGAAATCACTCCCAATACCTCAATTATAAATTATGTGGACAAAACGAAAAGCCATATCTGAAGCTCAAAACGCAATCCAGCAATACCAATCTCAAGTCACTTCATTGGAATCGGAGCGTAGAGAGGTTCAGCAAAATATTTCAGAGTTTAAATCTCAATGTGAGAAGCAATATCAATCGCTGGCAAAAACTCTTATTGGGGAGATTGTTGATGAAGATCACTTCCTTAAAGTTTCTCAAGATTGGAAGGCCCCGTCGTTAATTGAAGCATACAAAGGCCTGGTTGAGCGACGCAGTCAAAATGTTGTGGAACGAGACAATCTCCTTCATCATAAAACAATTATCAACCGCTCTACTCTGGTGGATTCTGATGATGCGACCCTGAAAGTGGCAAGTCATGACGCTCAATCTGCCTTCCTGCATTTCACGGAAGAGCAGAAAAAGTTCAACCACCCTTCCTTCCAATGGCTCTACACTCGAAATGTGCATTCTAAAGAAGAGGCTACAGGATTTAGAAGGCTATGGAAAATTGTAACACTTGAATCAAATCGAAAGATATCTCACCTTGAGAAAGTTAAAAAGGAATTGAAACGCGGCTATATCGATCTTGTCAAAGATCATGATAAACTCACTCAAGAATTAGTAATTGCTACTTCAACTCGTGACCTTACCCGCAACGCTCTCCTTGAGGCTCAGAATTTGATTTTAAAATTTGATGAGCTTAATCTATGGGATCTTCAATTTGAGTCGATCGTCACTCGGAATTTGAGTCAGACTTTGCATGCGCATTTCGTAATCCTTCCAATTTCTGAGATCATGTTGAAAACGCCCAATGAATTTAGAATTTATTCTGCAAGCCTACATGCTCTTTCCAAGAAGATTGAGTATGCTGAACAACTTGAGGCCTTTCTGCGGAAAGAAATAGGGGATAGACAAGATCGTATCTCAAGCATCTCAAACGTGCACACCAAATGGCGAAGAAACCCGAGCGGACATGTTCGTGGAGATAAGTCAAAGTGGCTTCAGGATATTCCAGAAATGAAGCGTGTTGGCACCACTAAGCGAGTCGGTTGGTCACGCAGCATGAGGGGGAATCTGTGTGGTTTTAATCGCTACGGATCCTATGGTAATAGCTACTATCATTCCTATGATCATGGCTGCAGCTTCCTGGCCTTTGATGTTTTTAACCATTCTCCTGAAGTCAGAATGCCCTATGAAGGTTTCAGTAGCCAGGTCATTCCAGAAGTTTCAGAGCTAAGAGAGCAGCTACCCGAGGACTGGGTTGAAGAAGCCAATGAGGGTGAAGAAACTATCCCGGAACAAATTGGGAATGAAGCTGAATCCACAGAGGAAACTGAAGAGGCTGCAACTGCTGCTCTTGCTGAAGAACTTGAAGATGCTGACGAATCTCAAGACGATGACATCTCCTAAATCTTCCATGCATCGATGTCAGTTGGCCAAAGCATGAGGCGATAGAAGACCTGCGGTTCTCCGGTGACGTCCTCCACGTGGTGCAGAACGCCGTCTCTGACGAGGGCGGTGCCGACCGGCGTCCATGAACCGGTAAGGAGCGTGGTGGACCGCTCGAGCTGGTAGGTGCGCCCGGGGTGGGTTTGGAAGCTGACGGTGTAGCTTCCATCGGATTTTACCGGTGAGCCGAGCAGAAGGTAGCTGGCGGAATCGACGGGAATAGTCTGGGCGAGAAACTCGGTCCAGTTGTCGTTCCCGTCATGGTCGGGATCGGCGAACTTTTCGGCGACCGTCTCGTTGGCAATGTCGTTGGGGTCGGTGATGTGGACGGTGATCCAGGCCAGGCAGGCGTCCGAGGTTTTCGTGACCCGGACATTGTCGAGGCCTTCCTCTTCGCTGCCGTTGATCCACTCGCTTCGAATGCTGAGGGACATCACGACGCGCATGATCGTGTCGAATTTTTCTTGGGTCACTCCGAAGGCGGCGGGCGTAAGGGGGAACTCGTAGTGGGTCCAAGAGTCGATCGTGGGTGGCATCGGGAACTCGGCATCGAGGTTGCCCCAGATGCTGGCGATGGAGAGGCCCACGCGGTCCTCAAGGATGGATGTGCCATTAAGGATGGATTGGTCGAAGGAGACTGATTGGTAGCCGCGCCAGTCGCCGGCCCACGTTTCAGGGGTGAACCAGTAAGCGGTGTCTCCAACATCAGTGTTGGCAATGAAGCCGCCGGGATTGCCATTGAGTTCATACCAGGTGGGAAGGGAGGAGTTGAACTCCCAGTCATTGCCACTCCGACCACCGTTGTGCCAAGCCTCGCCGTCCAGGTCGAAGGAGGAGAACTTGTCGGGAGGAGGTTGGGAGATGGTGTCGCTTGAGACGAGGGAGACTTCGTCGAGTCCGGTGGTGTCAATGCTGCCGGTGCCATTCACGAGGTCGGCGACGATCCATAGGTAGGCCACATCCGACATGACGGTTTCGAATTCGGCGGGTGTCACGTTAAAGGTCCCGGGCGTGAGATCGATGCTATAGGGTGTCCAGCTGCGCCATGGTCCGGAAGGGTAAGTGAGGTAGAGGGCGGTACCATCCCAAGTCATGATCCAGAGTTCGAAATCGAGGTCGGCCTGGTTTTTACCAAGCGTCTTCAGCATGAATCGGAGGGTGGAGAAGTTACTCCAGTCGCCGGACCACGCATCTGGAGAGTGAAAGCGCTGGATGCCGGATCCTCCATCGGCAGTGGTGATGGCGCCGCCTGTGAAGCCGGCTGTTTCGTCCCAGACGAGATTCCCGTTGCCGACGACGCCCCAGCCCTCGGGATCGGATCCGAAGCGCGAAATGAGGCTGGTCTCGAAGACCTTGGGAGTGGGAGTGGGATCCGAGCTGACGCGGATGTTGTCGTCGCCGGTTCCGAATTCGCCCGCGATCCAAATGTGGCTGACGAAGGCCATGACGCCGTCGAAGAAGGCCTGATCCACGCCGAAGGTGGCAGGAGTGAGCTGGATCTCGCGGTGGATCCAGATGTCGTTTTGAGGCAGGGCGTCGTAGGTCAGGACGTCCCCGTTGGCACCGAAGATGGTCACGAGGGGCTGGTGGGGAGGATCATCGAGGGATCCGCTCCAATGCATGTCGAAGCTCAACAGTTGGAAGTCGCTCCAATCCCCGGCCCACTCGATGGGGCTTGCGATGCGAAAGAGGGATCCGTCCCTCCAATCGTCGGCCTTGAGCCCCATGCTTGGAAAGCCAAAATCCTCGTCAGTGAGCGTGACGTCATCGACCGGGCGCCATCCCTCGATGGTGCCGGTGGTGAACTGGCTGACGAGATCGTTCTCCTGCACACTGCTAGGAATTTTCTTTTGGCGGGAGGGCTTTGAAGGCGCATTTGGACCGGAGCGGACGGGGGAGAAAGGGGGGTGATCGTGCGCCACAGGTGAGCTCCGAGAGGGCAGCGGCATTGGCGTCCTTTGAATCGCAAAAGGGAACGGATTCAAAAGAGGAAGAGGAGGCGATCACGGCCCTCATTGAGGTCTTGGATAGAGAAGGTGATTCGGAGGCGGTTTTGCAAAGAGCGGGTGAATATTTGGGGAATAATAAATTTCGATTCAATCGTCTCAAGGTCCGTTTGTTTGAGGCAAGAGCGCTTGATGAGCTTGGTCGTCGCGATGAGGCGATTTTAGCTTTTGGTCTGATTGTCGACAAAAATCCGGGAGCGGTGAGATATTCGACGCCATCGACCCGGGCGAGATGCAGGTTATTGTGGGAGAGTAAAAACCATAAAAACCAGCCTAGCATGTTTTATTTTATTAAATCAAAAGACACCTCAGACTTGGTCAACTTTAGTCCCGACATACGAGACATTTCGCGAGGAAAGGCGCCGCTCAATCCCCGATAGAATCAGGCGTCCTAGCCTTAAACTGACGCGAATGGGGGGAGGGGTACTTTGCTGCCCTTTTGGAACTTGAACTATGCGCTGATCAAGTTGAGCAGGTTTCCGTAGCTGTCGACGACGTCGTAGCGGACTTGATCGTTGGTGATCTTGGCGAAGAATTTCTTGGCGCAGTCGATGCGGGCTTTTTCGATTTCTCGGAGTTCAAGGGATGACATGGAGCCTTTGGTTTCCGCGATGAAGTAGATGTGTTTCACTTCTCCGGCCACGAAGGCGATGGCCCAGTCGGGGTTGTAGTCGCCGACGGGAGTGGGAATGGCAAATCCCCTGGGGAGTTTGGCATAGACGGTGACTTCGGCACTGGTGTCGAGGTCTTCGGCGAAAGCTCGTTCGATCTTCGAGTCGGTGAAGACGTAGTCGTAGATGTGGTTGTTCGCTTTGAAGGCCTTGCTGAAATCGTTGCTGCTCTTTTCCGTTGCAAAGATGGTCGAGTCGTAGCGTTCATTGATAGGATCGTAGCTGAGGTGCTCGATGATCATGGTGGCCTTCTGCTCTTTGATGAGACGTGAGGATTGGTCGATAAAGTCTTCAGGATTGTCGCGGAACTGATTAAAGACCGGGATTTCAAGGCCCTTAAGGATTGCTCCGACGGTCCGCCGGGTGAGCTGTGTGCCTTCGGCAATTTCCCCAATAAGGTCATAGCGGACGTTAGAGCGGATGCAGCCTGAGTTGTATTCGATTTGCTGTTCGCGCAAGGTGAAGCTCTTCCCGGTGGTTAGCGCTTCGTGATCGACCTCGTCTTGTTGCGAGCCACGCTTGATCTGGAACTGAAGCTTGTTGATGCGTAATTCCTGATTCAGGGCAGACACGGCTTTTTCGATGAGTTCGGCACTGTCGAAGGAGACGGTGTAGGCGGCTTTGCGGTTGATCTTTTCCCAGAGTGCCTGGAACTCCTTCTTTTGGAAGTTGTCGTTGAGCGGGTTTGTCTTTGTTTTCCGGTCATCCTCGATTTGAGGGAGGGCGGCATCGGAGTAGACGGCATCGATCAGTTCGAGGATGGAAGGCGTATAGGCTTCGAGGTCAATCGGGAGGGCCGCGATGGAGCCCTCGGCTTTCGCTTGGTGATAGGCTTCGGTGATGGAGCCATCGATTTCCCGGTAGCCATTTTGAATAAGGTAGAAGTCGATCTGCTTCGCCATCGGGGCGGAGATCGTCGTCTCGGTTCCCTCTGAATCTTTGATGATCTTTCCGATGAAGTATTTCTCGTCGGCTTCGCGGGGGCGGGAGGAGAGATCTTTGCTGATGTCGGACTGGAGGCCTTTGACGAAGTCCTCATAAGATTCGTTGGCGACGACGGTGAGGATGTTGATCTGATGGGCGATGGCAGGGTTATCCATGCGCTCGCCGAATTGATTCACGCAAAGGCGCATGCCTCGGCCGACTTCCTGGCGGCGGGAGATGGTGTTGTCGCTGTGCTTGAGGGTGCAGATGACGAAGACGTTGGGATTGTCCCAGCCTTCCCGGAGGGCGGAGTGGGAGAAGATGAAACGGGTGTCTTCGTCGAAGGAAAGGAGACGTTCCTTGTCTTTGAGGATGAGATCGTAGGCGCTAACGTCATCGGTCGTTCCTGCGCCTTCTCCGCGAGCTTTGACCTTGGGGTCGGTAAGCTTGCCTTTCTTATCGATGGAGAAGTAGCCGTTGTGGGTGCGGGCGGGCTCGATCTTCTTGAGGTAGCGCTGGAAGGGTGAGTCTTCGAGTTCGAGGAAATCGTTGAGGATATTGGTATATTCCTCCTCGAAGATTTGGGCGTATTCCCCGAGTTGCTTTTCGCCTTCCTCGTCATAGATCCGGTATTTTGCGACCTCGTCGATGAAGAAGAGACTGAGGACCTTGATGCCCTGGTCGTGGAGTTCTCGCTCTTTTTTGAAGTGGGCGTGGATGGTTTCGCGGATCTGCATCCGGCGGAGGGCTGCTTCGTTGACGTCTCCGGTGACGCTGCCGACTTCGATGACCACGCCATTAAGGAAGCTCACGGTGTCGTGCACGGCATCGATGTCGGCGACGACGTAGCCTTGATACTGTTCGAGACTGTTGGAGAGAGTGTGAAGATTGTCGCCTTTGGAGATCTTCCGAAGCACTCGCTTGATGCCGGAATTGGTCATCACTTCGATCTCCATGCGGGCGACCGGGGCCTGCTTTGAAATGAGGATCGTTTCGAGGTAGAGGTAGCTATTGGCTCCACTGTGTCCCTTCTGGGCGATGCCGTGAACGGAGATCTTTTTGACGAGCTTCTGGTTGTAAGCATCGAGCGCGTCGAGGCGGTGGATCTTGTTGTGCTCGGTCTTGTGGGTGGCGGAGTAGCGGAGGACGAAGAGAGGATCGAATTTGGCCAAGGCGTCGGTGGTTTTCTGGCCCTCCATCTTCTGCGGTTCGTCGAGGATGAGGATGGGACGGTTGGCGCGGAGGACGTCGATGGGCCGGCGGGACTGGAAGTCATCGAGTTCTTCGTAGATGCGTCGGTTGTCCTTCCCGGTGGCGTTGAAGGCCTGGACGTTGATGATCATCACGTTGATTCCGGAGCCGGAGGAAAAGCTCTCCAGATTGTGGAGTTGCTTGGAATCGTAGGTGAAGAAGCGCGGGCGTTTGGCGTAGTCCTGGAGGAAGTGCTCGGCGGTGATTTCGAGGGATTTCTGAACGCCTTCACGGATGGCGATGCTGGGAACCACGATGACGAACTTGCTCCAACCGTAGCGGCGGTGCAGCTCGAACATCGATTTGATGTAGCAGTAGGTCTTCCCGGTGCCGGTCTCCATCTCGACATCGAGATTCACCGCGGAGCTCTTGGTGGTGACGAGCTTGGCGGATTGCGGGAGATTCTGTTGGCGCTGGACTCGCTGGATATTGGCGAGGATAGAATCGTTTGTGATGGCGATGGCAGAGTTCCGGAAAGCCTCGGTGCCAAAATCCATCTCGGAAATCTCTTGTTTCCCCGGATCGAGTCGGTAGCTGATGCCCTCGGCCTTGGGTTGGCCGGCGAAGCAATCGGCGACGGCATCGACGGCGGCGGTTTGGTAGGCTTTGTGGGTGAACTGGAGTTTCATGGAAATGATGAATTAGTTCCAGAAATCGAGCTGTTCCCATCCAGCAGGGAAGCCCATCTCGGAGTGATTCGGACGGTTTAGGGTCAGGAGGTGAGTCTTGAGACGACCCTTCCAGTCAGAGGTGGCTGAGACGGTGTCGGTGATGTGAGCGAGGAGGACGAGGGAATTGTAGATCTTACGTTCAGCTTGTGGGTCGTGATTGAGAGCTGCTACAACCTCGTTCGGTTGACTGGTGGGAAGTGAGACCGTGATGGTGAAGGCACGATTCCAGATTCTGGAGTGGTGCGCGCAGAGGTTCCGGAGATAGGAAGCGTGGAGGAGGAGCGAGGCCAGATTTGAAACGCCGAAACCGTAGGTCTTTGCGATTTTCTTACGCGTGCTGGATTGCTTGATGTTGGTGTAAAAGCGGCTGAGAAGCCCGAAGGACATGACCTCGCAAGCAGCCCAGATCGGGGGGCGGGGCATCTGATGAGTGTTCTGGTAGTGGGAGATGAAGACCTCGTGGCTACGGGTGATCTCTCGATCGAGACTGGCGAGGTGCTGGGTATGAAGGCGGGCATCCCGGAAGACTGCCGGGTCCTCGTAGGCTAGTTCACCGTGTTTCTCTCCCAAGATATAAGCCCAGCGGGCTCTGACGGAGATTTCGAGACACTTGCAAGCTTCCCCGACGAGGAGGCGGAGGTCGTGATCAAAGCGATAGAGGGCGCAAAGGTCGTCGAAACTACTTGCTGTCTCGAATTGGTCTCGGGCGGTCTGAAAAGGGAAGCGGTAGGCTGAGAGCCGATAGTAGTTGTGATGCTTGAGAAACTCACGGGCGAGATTGTGATCCGGCACTTCAAGTCCCCGCGCTTCGAGCAGGCCGATTTGCTCGTCGTAGTTTTTGAAAGGTTTTACGGACATCGTTCCAGCCCTCCTTTCTTTTGCTGATCCCCAGACACAAGTAACCCGCCAATTTGGGCATCGTAGAGAGGCCTGGCGGGCATTGTTGGCAACTTATTAATACTGGGCAGTATCGAGGTCAAACAATTTTTGTTCGGAGTTTGTAACATGGAACGCTGGTGGAGCATGGGGTTAGGTCTCTCTAGATAGCTTCAATCTCAGTTGTGGTGAGGGTCTGAGCATGTTCGGTAAGACTTATGAGCGTTGCATGAGCGGTATCGGAGAGCTGTTCAATTGCCGTTTCCAGCGGCCAGTTGTTCACACTGATATGATCGTGGGGGATTGTGATGCCAGCTGCTTCTGGCCAAGTGGAGAGCGCTTTTT
>JBLIDI010000150.1:0-9936 GCA_047634075.1 Akkermansiaceae bacterium | reverse complement strand
GTAAGGCTCCGACATGATCACCATCCGGATGAGTCACAAAGACTTCCTGCAATTCGACGTTCCAGCGATTCAAAATCGCGCGCAATTGGGTTCGGTAAAACCAACTTCCCCCCACGTCGATCATCGCGCCTCCTTTCACATCCAGAAACGAAGCCGCCCCGCCATCGTGACAATCAAAAACGACCCAGTCCCCCGGCGTTAATCGTCGTGACTGCCAGTGACCCAGCGGCACTTTCGAAAAACCCTTTGCGGTAAAGAAGGCTCCACTCGCCACGATTGAATTCACCTGATTGACATATCCTCCAAGTCTTGGTGAGGCCAGCCCGGCCAAGGCCGCGAACAAGGCCAAAGCCAGAATCACCATTGTCGCCGGGATCAACAAGAGACTCGTGACCACGGCGATCGGCGTCACCACCCCAAAATGCCAAATCATAATGGGCATTGATCCCAACCACGCCGCCAATGAACTCGCCCCAAGATTCGCAAAATAGGTCCGCACGGTCAGCACCTTGCGCTGACCGTCCGTTAACAACCGCCTCGGGAAAAAGGGATCCAACTCGGCAATCTTCCCCGTAAACCTCAAGGCCAATCCAACACCCAAGCCAATCGCAAGTAAGACCCCATACGACAATTGGAAACCCGCGTCATGAACCTGTGAGGGCTTCCACAAAATCGCAAGAATCAGACTCAGCGAGAGCGCATTGAAAAGTGAAGGGCGCCGCCTGAAAAAAAATGCTCCCAAAAAACAGATCGCCATCAAGGTCGCCCGAATTGCGGGCGGACGCATCCCGGTCACCATGGCATAGGAAATCATGGCCAAGATCACGAGAAAGATTCCCACTCTCCTTGGGATCGGGAGATGCATCAAAACCATCCAAAAAATTGCGCCCACCAAAGTGACGTGCAATCCGCTCACCGCAAAAACATGCATCGCGCCACTCTCCCGAAAGGCCCGACTCACCTCTGATTCGCGAGGCGGCTTATCCCCCAAAACCATCGCTTGGATGACATCCTTCCCTTTCGAGGTTTCCGGCAAGCCCCGCGTGATCCCGACTTGTAATCCTTCCCGCAATCTCTCCGCCCACCGAAATGGCGCAGCATACCAATTGACCCGTTGCAATTCTTCCTCACTGACCACCAGCCCGCCAGAGATCCCACTTCGCTGCCAATCGTCCAGTTTCGGGAACATCCCGGGATTGCGTTCACGCTCCGGAACAAAAAACCTCCCCTTGATCTGAAGAACCTCACCCGGTCGATAGCGCTCCGCGCGAAAGACCATCACCCGGCGCTCCCGCTCATCTTCTGCAAGAACTCCGTAGCGCTCTCTTGCGGTGCGCCCCGCCTGCCTTCCGACCGTCAAGAAGCCCTCCACAAATTCCGACCTCGGCTGGGCAAGGCTCTCCTTCACCGGCGTTTCCAAATCATCGGCCCGCCACGCCACAAAGGAAGCGACCAGACAAAGCGTGAGCCACCATTGCCAGCGAGGCCTTGAAGTAGCCATCGCAAGTATCATCAAAAAGAGAGCCACCCCCAGAGAGTAGGACCACACCGCCCCCCCCAAGCACGCAAAAGCGACAGAGAGCAACGGAGCAACGGTCACCAAATACCCCCAAACTGATCTGACCTTTTCCACCACTCCTAACTTACCTCCATTTCGCGCAATTTGTGAGCCGCATTCCCGGCATGACGTGAGCCCTTGAGTTCCTCGACAGCACGCTCCAAGGTCTCGACCACCTTGTCTCGATCATCGAGATCTTCTTCGTAAATTTCCGCGATTCGGAAGATCAAAAACGCAGCGTCTTCCTCCGGCCACTCATGATCATCAAGGCCCTCCTCAAGGGTGCTTACCGCAACCGCGGGATTCTCCAAATGCACCCGCTGAATTTTCGCGATCTCAATCAGAGGGCGGCGATCGTCGGGGTTCTCCAACCAAAATTTACGATAGACCGCGATGGCTTCCGGATAGTCCTCCTCCGCAAAGGCCGCGCGCGCTTCGTCCAAGGGATCATCATCGACCTCAGCGCTTGAGCCCATCAATTCCTCACCCACCTTATCCACAAGAACCGGGAGAACATAGATCACGGTCAGAACACCGGCATAAATCACCGCAATCAAAAGCGGAATTCCCACCTTCACCATCCCGGCCGCCTCATCAAGCCGACTGTCACCGAACTTCACTTCCGACCAGTAATCGATCTCACCATTTTCGATGGCCTCCTTTATCTCTTCCTTGGCCTTTTCCGCGACCCCCTGGACGTTATTCCAGGCAAAGATGGTATACAGGATCAAAGCCCCGAGCACGCAACAGTGGATAATAGCCTTCTTATTCATGGACTTGGGAAGTCTATCCCAGTCCTCCCGCTCATGGAAAGAATGGAATCTTCATTCTCACGTGAGCGGAGACCGGGAGGAGCCACAAGAATGAGCCCTCGCGCCACCTTTTCATCCCTGAAATCCCTTAACATACAGGCGAAACATGGACTACCAACCTCACAAAATCATCCTTAATACCTCCAAGCTCGGATCCGGCCATGTGTCTTGCCGGGGGAACTTCACGACGACACTCGCGAAACGGAGGTGCCAGGGGCATTTTGCGGCATCCCTTCAGGATGCTTTCGTCCACGGTGCCTTTAGCACCCCAACTTGTGTCTGAATTCCACAAAAAAAGCCGGACGGTTTCCCGTCCGGCTTCTGAATTTTTTGGAGTCAGGATGACTTACATCATTCCACCCATGCCGCCGTGGTCGTGACCGTGGTCACCGCCGCCGGCCGCATCCGGCTCGGGGAGATCGGTGATGAGACACTCGGTGGTGAGCATGAGACCAGCGATTGAAGCCGCGTTCTGGAGAGCAGAACGAGTCACTTTCGTTGGATCAACAACACCCGCTTCGATGAGGTCGACATACTCGCCAGTGGCGACGTTGTAGCCGATATTGCCTTTGGCATTCTTGACCTTCTCGACGATGAGCGCACCTTCAAGACCTGCGTTGGCGGCAAGCTGACGGAGGGGAGCCTCGATCGCAGAGATAATGATGCTCGCACCGGTCGCTTCGTCTCCTGTGAGACCAAGGTCACCAATGAGAGCAGTGGCACGGATGAAAGCGGTGCCGCCTCCTGCGACGATACCTTCCTCAACAGCCGCGCGAGTCGCGTGAAGGGCGTCTTCAACGCGGGCCTTCTTCTCCTTCATCTCGGACTCGGTGGCAGCACCGACATTGATGACAGCAATACCGCCGGCGAGCTTGGCGAGACGCTCCTGGAGCTTCTCACGATCGTAGTCGGAAGTGGTGTCCGCAATCTGCTTACGGATCTGGTTGACGCGGCCGGAGATGGCCTCGGAGCCACCGCCACCTTCGACGATGATGGTCTCTTCCTTGCTGATGGTGATGCGCTTGGCTTCACCGAGGTCTTCGAGCTCAATATTCTCAAGCTTGATGCCGAGGTCCTCGGTGATGCAGCGACCACCGGTGAGGACCGCGATGTCCTCGAGCATCGCCTTACGACGATCACCAAAGCCGGGAGCTTTGACAGCGGCGATGTTGAGGGTTCCGCGGAGCTTGTTGACCACAAGAGCAGCAAGGGCTTCACCTTCGACGTCTTCCGCAATGATGAGGAGAGGCTTGCCGGTCTTGGCAATCTTCTCGAGCACGGGAAGGAGATCCTTCAAGTTGGAGATCTTCTTCTCGTTGATGAGGACGTATGCGCCTTCGAGGTTACAATCCATGGTTTCTGGATCGGTCACGAAGTAGGGAGAAAGGTAGCCTTTGTCGAACTGCATTCCCTCAACAACGTCGAGAGTGGTTTCAATTCCTTTGGCTTCCTCAACCGTGATTGTTCCGTCTTTGCCGACCTTGTCCATGGCATCAGCAATGATGGTGCCGATTTCCTCGTCCCAGTTCGCGGAGACAGTGGCAACCTGTGCAATTTCTTTGGACTCGGAAACCTCCTTGGAGATTTCAGCGAGCTTAGCCACGATGGCCTTGGAAGCTGCGAGGATACCACGCTGCAGGCTGATTGGGTTGGCCCCGGCAGTCACGTTGCGAAGACCTTCCTTATAGATGGCTTCAGCGAGTACTGTAGCCGTCGTAGTTCCGTCACCAGCGATGTCGGAGGTTTTGGAAGAAACTTCCTTGATGAGTTGAGCACCCATGTTCTCGTAAGGGCAGTCGAGTTCGATCTCCTTGGCGACCGAGACACCGTCTTTGGTCACGGTTGGGGAACCGAATTTTTTGTCAAGAATGACGTTACGACCTGACGGTCCTAGAGTTGCCTTAACGGCACGGGCGAGCTTTTCGACTCCCCGGAGGAGGGCCTGACGTGCTGCTTCGTCGAATTTGAGTTGTTTAGCCATGTCTTTATTTAGAGTATTTGATTTTTTAAATTGGAGTCTTTCGACGATTAGTCAGTGAGAACACCGAGGATGTCGGACTGGGAGAGGATGAGGAGGTCTTCGCCATTCACTTTGACATCGGTGCCGCCGTATTTGGAGATAAGGACCTTGTCACCAATTTTGACATCGAAGACGATGTCTTTGCCGTGCTCGTCGGTTCCGCCCGTGCCGAGCTCGGTGACTTCAGCTTCCTGGGGTTTTTCCTGAGCGGAATCAGGAAGGACGATACCTCCTGCTGAGACTGATTCTGCTTCGAGACGCTTTACGAGAACGCGGTTTCCGAGTGGTTTGATACTAGCCATTGTTTTCTTTTTGTTGGTTGTTTGGTTTTTTTTGCGCGGCTTCCTAATACAGGCAGCCTCGCTAGAGTTTTTCTTTTATTGCGGATTACTTTTTCGGAGTCTCGTCCGAAGCTCCGGCGTCGACAACTTCGGCCTCAACGACTTCGGCATCGACAACTTTTCCCTTGGCTTGCCGTGGCTCGCCGTCTTGATCATCGGCTGGCTCGACGTCCGGAGATCCACCCATATCGGGCATTTGGGCTCCGGCGGCCTGCGCAGCCTGGGCGAGTTCGCCGAGAGATTTTTCGAGGTCCGCGGTGGTGGCCTTGATGAGGTCGAGATCGTCCGCTTTGAGAGCGCCTTTTACGGCGTCGAGCTTACCGGCGAGCATTTCCTTGAGTTCGGCAGGAGCTTCCTCGGGAAGCTCGCCAATCTGCTTTTCGACCTGGTAGACCATGGACTCAGCCTTGTTTTTGGTATCGACCGCTTCAGCTCGCTTCTTATCTTCCTCGGCGTGGGCCTCGGCTTCGCGCTTCGCCTTCTCGATCTCTTCTTCGGAAAGACCACTGGAGCCTTCGATGGAGATTTTCTGTTCCTTGCCAGACTTCTTGTCAGCAGCGGAAACGTGGAGAATACCGTTGGCATCGATGTCGAAGGTGACCTCGATTTGAGGCATGCCACGGGCGGCGGCCTCAAGACCTGAGAGTTGAAAATTCCCAAGAAGCTTGTTGTCAGCGAAAAGCGGACGCTCACCTTGGCAGATTCGGATATCGACCGCGGGCTGATTATCAGCAGCAGTCGAGAAAATCTGTGATTTTTTAACCGGCACGGTGGTGTTGCGCTCGATCATGGCGGTCGCCCGGCTGCCTTCGGTCTCGATGGAGAGCGTGAGAGGAGTGACATCGAGAAGGAGGACGTCCTTCACGTCGCCTTGGAGAACTCCGCCCTGAATGGCCGCACCGATCGCGACCACTTCGTCGGGGTTCACACCTTGGTGGGGAGTCTTATTGGCAAGTTCCTTAGCGGTTGCGACAACCTTGGGCATGCGGGTCATGCCACCGACAAGGACCAATTCGTCAAGTTCACCTGCGCTCACGCCGGCTTCCTTGAGACAGTCCGAGACGGGCTTTTTGGTGCGCTCAAAGAGATGGTCGGTGAGTTGCTCTAGCTTGTTACGGCTGAGACTGAGCTGAATGTGTTTCGGCCCGGTTGCGTCCGCGGTGATGAAGGGCAGGTTGAGGTCGTAATTTTGGGAAGACGAGAGCGCGATTTTGGCCTTCTCAGCTTCTTCCTTGATGCGCTGAAGAGCGTCTGGCTGACCAGAGAGGTCAATTCCTTCGGTGGTCTTGAACTCCGCAACGATGAAGTCGATAAGAGCATTATCCCAATCGTCACCACCAAGCTGGGTGTCACCATCGGTGGCAAGGACTTCGAAGACTCCGTCGGAGATTTCGAGCACCGAGATATCGAAGGTGCCACCCCCGAGGTCATAAATCGCGACCTGCTGATCAGTCTTGGAATCGAGTCCGTAGGCGAGGGAAGCGGCGGTGGGCTCGTTGATGATGCGGCGCACCTTGAGACCGGCGATTTCACCGGCGGCCTTCGTGGCATTGCGCTGTGAGTCGTTGAAGTATGCGGGAACGGTAATCACGGCTTCAGTGATTGTTTCCCCGAGTTTCGCTTCGGCATCTGCCTTGAGTTTACTCAGAATGATGGCAGCGATTTCCTGCGGGGAAAAAACTTTCTTTTTCCCTTCAACTTCGACCTCGATGTGCGCGTCGCCGTTACCGGCTTTGACAATCGTGTATGGGACGCGCTTGTCCGCATCAGTGAGTTCATCAAATTTACGACCGATCAATCGCTTGGCCGAGTAAACCGTGTTTCTAGCATTGGTGACGGCTTGTCGCTTTGCAGCTTGGCCGACGAGACGTTCACCATTCTTCGCGAATGCAACCACTGATGGAGTGGTGCGTGCGCCTTCCGAGTTTTCGAGGACGGTTGCTTCTCCGCCCTCCATAACAGACATGCAGGAGTTGGTGGTGCCGAGATCGATTCCGAGAATTTTAGCCATGATATTTTTTCTATTTATTTAAGAAGCTAGGAAATACCGACTCGAGATGTCGGCGGTTATTGAAGTCCTATTGGCAAAACTCGTGCCAGTTACCGCAAAGGCCGATAGAATCGAGGAAAGGCGGACAAGACGCGCCTCAAGCGCGCCAAATTGACGCGCCATGATGAACACTGGGACGACAAGGTGACGCAGTTGGCCTGAATCGATTTTTAATCTTTCCAACTGACCCCGCACGCAGTTCTTGAGATATCCCAATCAGTCGATTAGCGTCTTTCCGATGAGCAAATCCAATCTCGAAGCCGATGCGCCGGATGCGCGTTTCGCCGCTTTCGTTTATTTTCAGGCCCAAAACGGCGGCCTCTTTTTGGGTAAGATACCCAATCCTTCCACCGGCGAGGCCAGCGTGAATATCCGGGCGGCCGGCAGCGTCGTAGATTCACTCGAAATGCTCTTGGAAAAAACAAAAGGAAACCTGAATGCATCCGAGGACAAGCTCCTCAATCTGGCCGTGGAAAACCTGCGAAGACTCTATGACGAAGTCGCTGCCGAGCAGGAGGAATCTGCTAATTTATGAACACCTTCGAACTTGGGAGGTTCACCGTTGGTTCCGGCGATCCCTTTTTTATCCTCGGTCCCTGTGGACTCGAAGATGAAGACTTCGCTTGGCGCATGGCCCGCGCGCTCAAGGAAATCGCGGACCGGCAACAAATTAAATTTGTTTTCAAGGCCTCTTACGACAAAGCAAACCGGACTTCGGTCGATTCCTATCGTGGCCCCGGCGTCAAGGAAGGCTGCCGCATCCTCGGCGAAATTGGCAAGGAACTCGCCATTCCGGTCACCACCGATGTTCACACTCCGGAAGAGATTGCCGTGGCAGCCGAAACCATCGATTTCTTACAAATCCCCGCTTTTCTTTGCCGCCAAACCGATCTCCTAGCGGCTGCCGCCCAGAGCGGCCGTCCGGTCAACGTGAAGAAAGGACAATTCTTGGCCCCGTGGGATATCGAGCCCATCCTAGGTAAGCTCCGCCACTTTGATTGCCATCGCTTCGCCATCACGGAACGCGGCACCACCTTCGGCTACAACAACCTCGTCGCCGATATGCGCTCCCTCCCCTGGATGCGCGAACAGGGAGTGCCCGTCATTTTTGATGCCACCCACTCCGTGCAGCGCCCGGGCGGACTCGGGGGCGCCACTGGCGGAGACGGAGTTTTGGCTCCGCTTCTAGCGCGATGCGCTGTCGCCGCTGGCGTCGACGGCGTCTTCATGGAAGTTCACGAAGACCCCTCGAAGGCCCTCTCTGACGGACCGAATCAAATTCCCCTCGCTGAGATTGAGGCCATCCTCAAGCGCCTCCTCGCCGTCCACCGCGCCGCCCACCCGGACTCATGAGGAAACGACTCCCCTATCTTTTGAGCACCCTCTGCTTCCTCGCGAGCGCGTGTCAGGATGACAAGAAATCCGCGCAAAAAAGCACCCCTCCTCAAAAGGAGAAAAAAGCCGAGGAGGAAAAAAAGAAGTCTTTGATTAACGTCCCGGCAGGAGCGGTCATGACCGATATGGTGTTCCCTTATTACGACGAGAATCTCAAAAAAGTCTCCTTGATGACAATTCAGGAACTGACGGTCAGTGATGACTCCGTTGAAAATGATACTCTTCTCGCTGCCAAAAACGTAACGCTCTGGCTCTTCGATGAAACCGGGGCGATTCGGAGTACCACCACAATTTCCGAGGGCGACTATTTCCTTAAGGAGGAGGAGTTGCGGGCGGAGGGAGAAATCCTTATGATTGGGGCTGATAACAAATTCGCCGTCAAATCCACCGGCGGAATCTTTTCTCTCGCAACCGGACAGGCCTTTCTTCTGGGCCCGGCAACGACGCGATTTGAACTCCCCAAAAAAGAACCCACAAAACCACGATGAAACTCTTCCATCTCCTCCCCCTTGCCATCGTCGCGAAATTACTCGTCGCGGCACCACCAGAAATCGACCCGGAACAGCTTGCCGAGTTTGAAAGGAAAGTGGCCCGCCGCGTCATTCCCAACCTTGATGGTGATCAAAACTTTAAAAGAGCAGACCGGCTGAACAAAGAGGTCGAGGTAAGACTCGCGAGTTTCCTCCGAACCGTCGAGAAGACCACTCTCATTTCGGAGCCACACACCCCAGCTGCAGAGGAAGAAGGGGACCCCCTCAAGGATCTCTTAAAACCCAGTCCTGACAGCCTTCTCATCACCAACGACAAAGGAATCTACCTCGATGGCGAGACCTACGAAATCGTTTATCTCGGTAACATTAAGATGGAAGGACAAGGAGTGACCATGACCTGTAGGGAAGACCTGAAAGCGCTCTTCCATCCACCCGAAGACAAACTGAAGAACGATAAAAAAGAAGGTGATGAAAAAGAGGAACCCCTCGCTAAATTCGGCGGTTTCGGCGAATTGAAGCAGTTCACGGCCGCAGGCGATGTCCGCATCAACGGAGTGAATGAAAAGGGCCAAAAATTCAATCTCATTGGTGACCGCGCTCTCTACGAAATGGTCAAGGATGGCGAAAAGGTCAGCTCCACAATTACCTTCCGGGGCGACAAGCTCACCTTCATTCTGGGAGATCCCTTGGACAAAGAAAACACCGAGGTCTCGGTCGTGCTGCGCTCCATTTCCAAAAACGCCACCGCCGTGGTCACCTTGAAAGACAACGTGGCCAAAGTTCGCACCAGCGATAAAGGATGGGTGACCCGTTTGGGCCTGCCTACCGAAAAGAAAAAATAGCAAGCCTATGAGTTCCTCCCCTCCCCCACTCCTGGAAGTCGAAGGACTCCAAAAATCCTATGGAGGCCGCAAGGTCGTCGACGAAGTCCGCCTGCGAGTCAATCCAGGCGAAATCGTGGGGCTCTTGGGCCCAAACGGTGCAGGCAAGACAACCACCTTTTACATGGTGGCCGGATTGGTCCGCCCGGACCATGGCAGGGTCTCCTTTTTATCAAAGGAGATCACCCGCCAACCCATGCACAAAAGAGCCCGCCACGGCATGGGCTACCTCCCCCAGGAAGAGTCCATCTTCCGCAAACTAAGCGTCGAGGACAACCTCCTCGCCGTTTTAGAAACCCGTAAAAACCTCTCCAAGAAACAGCGATACGAGCGCGCCGACTCGCTTCTTGAGCGCTTTGGCATTTACCACGTTCGCAAATCATTGGCC
>JBLIDI010000149.1:0-9995 GCA_047634075.1 Akkermansiaceae bacterium | reverse complement strand
TTGGCGTAGTCCGCCCGGTGAATGAGCGTGAGACAGTTTTTGGCACCGAGATTGTGAGCCTGCAGGCACGTCATAACGTTATCCTCATCACTTCTGCTTGTCGCCACAAAGAAGTCGGCATCACCCACCTGCTCTTCCTCCAACTCCGCCACCGAAGTGGCATCGGCATTGATCACCACCGTGTTCGAAAGCCGGTCGGTGAGGTCTTGCGCCAATTCGGGGTCGCGTTCAAAAATTCGCACCCGACAGTTCCAGCTTTCCAACATCTGCGCCAACGCAAAACCATATTCCCCTCCGCCGAAGATCACGACCCGCGGACCCTCTTTTAGGTGAACCTCCTTCTGCAAGCGGCCCACCAATTGACGCAATTTCCGGGGAGCACCGAAGACAGTGAGGATATCACCGCCCTCCAAAATAGTATCGGCATTGGCAACCTCGTGAACGCCATCCCGGCTGACCAAAGCGACCCTCGTATTCGCCGGGAATTTCAAGGTCTTGAGCGGCTCGCCAAGAGCATCGCTTTTAGGACTCACCCTCACCTGCTGGAGCTCGATTCTTCCGCGCGCAATCTCCTCCACCACCAGCGAGTCTGGATTTCGAATGAACTTCGCCAACTCAATCGCGGCCAACCTCTCCGAACTAAAAATATGATCGATCCCGAAGTGACCTCGAAAATCAAACAACCACTCCTCACGCTGCAATCCCGGATGCACCCGGCTGATCACCCGTTCAACACCCATCGACTTCACCATGGAAGCACACATGAGATTCACCGAGTTCTCACTCGTCAGGGCAAGAAAGAGATCACAATCGCCGATGTTGGCCTCGGCTAGGGTGTTGATGCTGGAGCCATCCCCGACCACCACTTTCCCTTCGATCTCATTTTGTAATTCCGCCGCCGAAGTCGCATCACTTTCGATCACAGAAACAGCGTGTTCCTGGCGTGATAATTCGATGGCGAGATGGCGCCCGATCTCTCCGGCACCGACGATGATAATGTTCATAAATGAATTACTCCGAACGAAACTCCTGATAAGCGGTGATAATCCGCCCAACGACAGGATGACGGACAACATCACTCGTGTCGAAGTGATTAAATGCCACCCCTTGAACTCCTCTGAGGGCCTTTTCCGCCTCAAGCAGCCCCGAGATCCCCTGGTCTTTCAGATCAATCTGAGAGGAATCACCGGTGATTACACAGCGCGAACCTTGTCCCAACCGGGTCAGCGCCATGAACATCTGCTCACGTGTGGTATTTTGAGCCTCATCAAGAATCACGAAAGAGCGCGAGAGAGTCCGACCCCGCATGTAGGCGAGCGGCGCGATCTCAATCGTGCCATCCTCCAGTTTTTTAGCCCCTTCCTCGTAACCCAGCATATCATCGATGGCATCATAAAGGGGCCTGAGGTACGGAGCCACTTTTTCACGCATGTCGCCGGGAAGGAAACCGAGAGCCTCGCCCGCTTCGACCGCCGGACGCGTCAACACGATCCGGCTCACCTCCTTTTTCTTCAACAGATCCAAGGCCATCGCCACCGCAAGATAGGTCTTACCCGTGCCCGCAGGACCCAGCCCAAAGACGACTTCATTCGCCGCCATGGCATTCAAGTATTCAAGCTGATGAGGCGTCCGCGCCACCACCGCCTTGCGGCCACGTGCCCCCACCAACTGAATTTTCGACAAGGCCGCAACCCCTTCACCGCCACTGAGAGCCATATCGACCGCCGCCCGAAATTCGCGCGCCGTGATTTCGCCACCATTGCGCCGGGCTTCTTCCAGATCCGCAAACACCTTCTCAACCAACTCACAACTCTGCTCCGAGCCATGCGCCCTTAGCCAGCCGTCGCGCGTCACCACCTGAACCTGCGCCTTCCCTTCAAGGTAGCGAAGCCCTTTTTCATCGTATCCGAAGAGCGATTGCAAAAAATGAGCGCTCTCGTATTCGAGCTTGATCTGATGTTCCTCCGTCACGCGACAGGAATTAGCCCAGACCATGGCATCCCGCAATGCGCAAAAGCCCCCTTTCGTCGGCCTCTCTTGACAAAAAGCGATCCCGCCCCCACTATCCCCCGCAACAAGACAGGGGTGTTTCTTCGACTTAGCGGAGATTCTGAGATCAAACCCTCACTACCGGATTCACCTTCGGGAGTCAGACCAAAATCTTTCTCACGCCTGTCCGCTTTCATCGTAAGCCGACAGGCTTTTTCTTTGCTCTAAACCGAACACCCCAGAACTCCGACCATGATCTCACCAGACGAAAACGGCCTCACGCCCGAAAACTCAAAGCAGCGCTCCGACTACACCGGCAACTTCATCGAAGACATCGACAACTCTGCCGAGCTCGAAGCGATCGCCAAAGACCCCACCATTTTCCCGAACTCAACTCGAATTTATGTCGAGGGAAAGATCCACCCGCAGATTAAAGTTCCGATGCGCGAAATCCGTCTTTCCAAGACCGAACACGACAACGGTCGTATCGAGGAAAACCCTCCCATCCGCGTCTATGATTGCGCTGGCCCTTGGGGAGATCCTGATTTCAAAGGCAACGTCCGCGAAGGTCTTCCGGCCCTCCGCCGCGACTGGATCCTCGCCCGCAAGGACGTCGCGGAATACCACGGCCGCGAAATCACCGCCAGCGACAACGGCTACCTCTCCGACGCCCACGCCGAGAAATACAACGAGAGCAAAGCCGCCAAAAATAAGCTCAAGGAATACCCCGGCCTCAAACGCAGGCCCCTCAAAGCCACCGGAAAACCCGTCACCCAAAAGTGGTATGCCGACCAAGGGGTCATCACTCCCGAGATGGAATACATCGCCATCCGCGAGAATAACGGTCGCCTCGAGGAGTTCAAAACAATCCACGATCGCTACCCCACTCTCGAAGAAATCCCCGACGACGCCTCGGATCGGATTAAGGAATTCATCCGCCAAAAGAACTCCACTCCCGAGGGCTACGAAATGCCCCGCCCCAGTAAGATTGACCCCTCGAAGCAGGTCTCGCGTAATGTCATGAACCACCAGCATCCCGGCCAAGCCTACGGTGCTGAAATCCCCAAGCTCATCACCGCCGAATTCGTCCGCTCCGAGGTCGCCCGCGGCCGTGCCATCATCCCCGTAAACATCAATCACCCGGAAAACGAGCCCATGATCATCGGACGCAACTTCCTCGTGAAGATCAACGCCAACATCGGGAACTCCGCCGTTGCTTCCACCATTGACGAAGAGGTCGAGAAAATGCAGTGGTCCACCAAGTGGGGCGCCGACACCGTGATGGATCTTTCCACCGGTAAAAACATTCACGCCACCCGCGAGTGGATCATTCGCAACTCGCCCGTCCCCATCGGGACCGTCCCCATCTACCAAGCCCTCGAAAAAGTGAATGGCCAAATCGAGCAACTCACTTGGGAAATCTACCGCGACACCCTCATCGAGCAGGCCGAGCAAGGAGTGGATTACTTCACGATCCACGCCGCCGTTCTCAAGCGCTTCGTCCCGCACACCGCTCGTCGTATGACCGGCATCGTGTCACGCGGTGGCTCCATCATGGCGAAGTGGGCTCTGCACCACAATGCCGAGAACTTCCTCTACACCCACTGGGACGACATTTGCGACATCTGCGCCGCTTACGATGTTTCCTTTAGTATCGGCGACGGCCTCCGCCCCGGCTCCATTGCCGATGCCAATGACTACGCCCAACTCGCCGAACTCGAAGTGCAAGGTGAACTCACCACGCGCGCCTGGGCCAAGAGTTGCCAAGTCATGAACGAGGGCCCCGGCCACGTTCCCATGCAACTCATCGAGGAGAACATGCAGAAGCAAATCGACTGGTGCCACGAAGCTCCTTTCTACACCCTGGGACCACTCACCACCGACATCGCGCCCGGATACGATCACATCACCTCCGGCATCGGAGCGGCCAATATCGGCTGGTATGGTTGCGCCATGCTCTGCTATGTCACGCCGAAGGAGCACCTCGGTCTTCCCAACAAAGACGACGTCCGCGAAGGAGTCATCACCTACAAGATCGCGGCCCACGCGGCCGATCTCGCCAAAGGTCACCCCGCTGCCCAGGAACGCGATAATGCCATCTCCAAAGCACGCTTCGAATTCCGCTGGCGCGATCAATTCGCCCTCGGACTCGACCCCGCACGAGCGATCGACTTCCACGACGAAACCCTTCCTGCCGAAGGTGCCAAGACCGCTCACTTCTGCTCCATGTGCGGACCGACCTTCTGCTCCATGAAGATCACCCAAGACGTCCGGAAATACGCCGAAGAAAACGGCTACACCGGCGACGACATGAAGGCCGAAGAACTCGCCGAGTCTGCGACATAACGTCCGTAATAGAAAGCTCCTGCTTTCAAAACCCAGCCAATCAAGAACCGAAAGCAGGAGCTTTCGGCGATCCTTTTTCGCACCGATGCCAACCCCCATCCTCATCTTAATCGGCGGAGCCAATGGTGCCGGTAAGACGACGTTTGCCCGCGCCTACCTCACCCGGGAAATGAAAGGTCCGCGTTTTCTAAATGCAGACGAGATCGCACGTGGCCTCTCCCCTTTCGACGTCGATTCCGTCGCCTTCAAAGCAGGTCGCTTACTTCTCTCCGAGGTTCGCGAAGAAATCGCAACCGGGCGAAGCTTCGCCTTCAACTTTCAGCGGGAGAACTCACGTCAAAATTCTCAAGGAGGCCAAAGAAGCGGGCTTTGAGATCCAGCTTCATTTCCTATCGATTCCTTCCGCCAAAGTCTCTCGCGAACGCATCAACAACCGGGTCAAACACGGAGGACACGACGTTCCGACCAAGGACATCGAGCGACGCTACCTAAAAGTCGCCCGAAATTTAGTAACCCTTTACCTCCCTATCGTCGATCACTGGAGGTTCTACGATAGCTCCTTTGATCCTCCGAAAATCTTGGCAGAGGACCAAACCCATGCTATCGCTTCGGGAGATCAATTTTAAAAAATGATTGATTTTAGAAAAATCGACCGCAAAGAACTCTCCCAAAAAAAGATGTCCGAAAGCAGTCGCATTGCCCTCAAAGCCATGCAACGCGGAGTTCGCGAGGCCCGCAAGGAATACAAGCGCCTCGGCCTCACCATGGTCACCGCCGACCGACACGGGAAGATCGTTTCAAGAAGCCTTAACTCTTCACCCAGCCCGCACCATCGTGCCTCAGTTCATGGGTCACACACTCTAGGCGATCTTCGGGCTCATGGGTGATGTAGAGAATTTGCGTCAGGCCCGTTAAGGCGATCCGATCGATCACATTCAAGACCAACGCGCGGTTCATCGGATCGAGCCCCTGACACGGCTCATCCAATACGAGCAAAGGTGGCTGCTTGACCAACGCCCGCGCCACGAGAAGGAGCCGCTGTTGCCCGTAGCTTAAACTTCGAAACGGGCGACCGCTCCATGGCGTCATCCCCGCCAAATCGAGCCAAGCCTTGGCAGCTTTCCACTGCTCGGGGGACCCCTCTTGATAAATCCCCACGCTGTCAAAAAACCCCGAAGCCACAACCTGCAGGGCCGTGCACCCCACGCGATGCTGCTGATGCAACGAGGGCGAAACAATTCCTACGAATTTCTTGATATCCCAAATCGTCTCACCCTGCCCGCGCCGCATCCCCATCACCGTCACCTCATTCGAGTAACACTGCGCATGATCGCCCGTCACCAAATTCATCAAGGTCGATTTGCCACACCCGTTTGGCCCCGAAATCTTCCAGTTCTCCCCTCGTTCCACTTTCCAATCCAGCGACGAAATAATCTCACGCCCGCCATGAACCACCGTGACATTCTTCATCGTCACCAAAGGCCCGGGAGGCACTTCAGGCGCGATCGCCTCAGGCAAAGTGGAACAATCACTCCCCAGTTCCATCAACTGCTGAAAGACCTCACTATCCTTCGCTTCAGCGAGACTTCCTGTGAGGATCACCTCGCCATCCTCCACGCAAAAAAAGTCAGTCACCAAGCCCTCAAAGTCACTCAGGCGATTTGCCACCATGACGAGATCCCTCCCGTGTAGAAGCGAACGCAATGGTTCCCGAAAGGCCTGATCCAGCCCATCAAAAGGTTCATCAAGCACGAGAAGCTTCGGACTTTGCACCAAAGCCCGCGCCAGCATCATCCGCCGCCGTTCCCCGGTCGAGAGTGTCAGAAACCCCTGCCCCAGCCGCGCCGTCAAACCCAATGCCCCCGCGACCTCTTCCAGATCTTCCCCAGCCAGGCAGACCTCCGCAATCAACTCACGCACCGTTCGTCCAAAATCAATGCGATCAAGAAACTCGCTATCATCCTCACGAATTTCCCGCTCCAGTAATTCGTTCTCCAACTCGAACGAAACCAAGGTTCCGCCATGCTCCGCAGCAATCCGGGCAGCCAAGGTCGACTTCCCCGAACCGTTTCTCCCGATGATCGCCCAACTCCGCCCAACTCCGATCTGAATCCCGTCACTCATCACTCAAAACGCCCCGGATTTTCATCTTTCCAAACCTTCCAGCAGGAGAGGAATCCCGGCGCAAAATCCTCGGGCACCTCTGTCACCCAAGCCTCGATCTGCGCCATTGTAAACCACTCGCCATATTCCACTTCGACACACGGAAAGCGCACCTTGCCGTTCGTAAGGGTGGCATAAAGCCGCACGTGCTCCCACCCGGTATTGGCATGAGCACCGAGTTTCCCGACCTCCCGAATATCTTGATCGGTCAGACCGAGCTCCTCCTCCAATTCCCGTGCCACACACACCTCGTAATCCTCACCGGCATCGACATGACCGGCCGCACTGGAATCCCACAAGCCGGGACACTTGTCTTTGAGCCGTGACCTCTTTTGCAGGAAAATTTCGCCCGCTTGGCTCAGGGCGAAAATATGCACCGCCCGATGCGTCATTCCTTCTCGGTGGATGACGTCACGCCTCTCGGTTCCCACCACGACATCATCTTCATTCACCACATCGAGAATCTCCCCGTCACCCTGACCTTCTTCCTTTAAGAAAAACGGATCAACTTCCCGCGTCAAGGCCACCCATTCCTCGAGGCTCAACTCCTCCGCACGTGCCGTCGGCAAGAGCCCCAGCTTGGCACTCACGACATCCCAATCAATATCGGCCGGAAGATTCTTCCTCAACTGCTTCCGCCGCTGCGCAAAGCCACGCCGCACCAACTCGTCGAAGAGCCTCCGGTCATGCACCGGCAACTCCGCCTGCCGCGGCTCCAGAGTCATCACCGTCGAGTCGACCAGCGGCCGCGGAATAAAGGAGCTCGGCGGCACCAGCTTCACCGGCTCACCCTGCCACTCACATTGCATCCTCAGCGTGAGCACCCCGTAATCCTTACAACGAGGCCCCGCCAAAATCCGATCAACCATCTCCTTCTGCAACATCAAGACGGCCCGCTGAAATGGCGACGGACCCTTCAAAAAGTTGCGCAAAATAGCCCCGCCAGCCGAATAAGGCAAATTCCCCAACAACTTCACCCTCTTATGAGCAAAAAAGGGACGAATATCCAATCGCACCGCATCGTGATTAATCACGGTGACTTCCGGGCGATCAGCATACCGCTTCGTGAGATATTCGGCAAGACGGCGGTCATATTCCACAAGGATCACCTTGGCCACTTTGCCGACAACATGCTCGGTCAACGCCCCCGTCCCCGGCCCCACCTCCACGATAGTATCATCAGGCTCCAAGTTGAGCTGATTCACAATCCACTCGGCCGTATTTTGGTCAACGAGGAAGTTTTGCCCCAATCTTTTCGATGGAACTACGCCGGCCTCATCGAGGACTTCTTTCAATTCAGTTGCCGTCACGCTCTCCTTTCAATTGCCGTGAGCACAAATGTCCAATAAAAAGAGAAGTCGTCGTGACTCTCGCCACTTTTATTACCCTCATTCGCCTTGGTCTCATCCCGGTTTTCGCCTGGACGGCAATCGACTACGGACACTCGGTCGACGCCGGCGCACCTCAGGAATCCCTCCGCTGGCTTGCGGTCGCCATCTACACCCTCGCCTCTCTTCTCGATGGTCTCGATGGCTGGGTCGCCCGGCGCTTTGATCAAAAATCCCTCGCCGGAGCCATCCTCGACCCCCTTACCGACAAGGCCCTTCTGATGACCGGGCTCTTCACCGCGACCTTCGTGAACTGGGGAATGGCTTGGCACCTTCCCATTTGGTTCATCATTCTCGTCGTCGCCCGGGATCTCGAAATCATTGTCGGGATCTGGATTCTCTATTATCTGAATCGAAAAGTCCCCATCAAGCCCCTCTGGACCGGTAAAGTCTGCACCGTGACCCAAATGATTGCGATGGGCTGGATCATGCTCCACTTCACCGCCATCCCACTCATCATTCCCACCCTTCTTGCCGCGATTTTCACCGTCTGCTCCGGATACCAGTATTATATGATGGGGTATTGGCAGCTCCCCGGGAAGTCTCGTTCCTAATCCTTGAATTATTCTCCCAAACCGCCAGATTAACGGCGTGTCATTTCTCAAGCTGCAAGACCTCCACACTCACTTCCCCGTTAGGGGCAGTGGCTTAATCTCCAAAACGGTCGAACTGATCAAAGCCGTCAACGGCGTGAGTCTCTCCATCGAGAAAGGCGAAATCCTCGGGCTGGTCGGTGAATCAGGCTGCGGCAAGTCCACCCTCTCGCGCACGGTAATGCAACTCCAGCCCGCCACCAGCGGCCAAGTCATTCTAGATGGCGAAGAACTGACCTCCCTCCCCAAAAAGGAAGTCCGGGCAAGGCGCCTCGATTTTCAAATGATCTTCCAGGATCCCTACGCCTCGCTCAATCCGCGTATGACAGTCTTCTCCACCTTGGCCGAAGCGATTTGCCAACGCCATCCCAAGCTCAGAAAATCCCCCTCTCTCACCGACAAGGTCATCGAACTCATGGGCACCGTCGGACTCGATTCAAGGTTCATGAAAAAGTATCCTCACGAATTTTCAGGAGGACAACGCCAGCGCATTGCCATTGCCCGGGCCCTAGCCCCGGAGCCCAAGCTGGTCATCGCCGATGAGCCGGTCTCTGCCCTCGATGTCTCGATCCAGTCCCAGATTCTCAACCTCCTTCTCGATCTCCGTGACAAGCTTGGCCTCACCATGATCTTCATCTCACACGACCTCTCGGTCGTCCGATACATTGCCGACAACATCGCCGTGATGTATGCGGGCAAGATCGTAGAATACGGGGAAGCGAACGAAGTCTTCATGAACCCCCAAGATGACTACACCCGCAAACTCCTGTCAGCCATTCCTCATCTCAATGAACAAGCCTCAGCGTAACAACTCGTCCTCTTAGGAGACCACCTACTCTTTCCTCGCAGGTGGAGGCGGCGGCGGGGAGACCGTTTCTTCTCCCGAGAGTTCGGGGAAAACGGCATCTCTCCAGATCTGTTTCCCCCTGTTCTCTTCGACCAAATTTTCTTCCTCGCTAAGAACTTCCACACCACTTTCAAAAATCACTCCGGCTTCTCCGTTCTTGTTGACGCGGTTCCCCATGAGCGTGATCCCCTCACTCTCTTTTGCAAACAGAATCCCTCCCAGGAAATTTTCGACCGCATCACAGTCGGTCATCGTCACTCCTGAGACACCCGAGAAATAGAAGCCCACTTCGCGGTTTTTCTCGCTCCTCGTGGCCTCGATCGTGATCGGTTGCAGAGACGCAATCGCGAAGACTCCGTTTCGGCCATTCCCAGTCATATAAGACCTGCCAATGACCCCACTCGCTCCATCCCAAAAATCAACTCCGTGATGCAGATTGCCTTCGCAAGTGACTTCGGAGAGTTCGACGAATGACCCCTCTCCAGTGACCGATACGCCATCCCATCCGGAGTCGGAAATCTTGCTCACCGAGAACTTCGCACTACCACCGTTCAAAACCGCAATCCCGTGCCCGCTCGCCCGGACCACCGCAAGGTCCTCTCCCTCCATTTTCCCGCCGTCGATCGCCACAATGGGAAAACGTTCCTCATCATTCACCAGTCCCGAATG
>JBLIDI010000148.1:0-10006 GCA_047634075.1 Akkermansiaceae bacterium | reverse complement strand
TGAAAGTGATTATCCATGACAACATACGTGAAAATCTCCACCCCCGAAAACTGAGCCATCCGCCACATCATCCGGCGAAACGCCTCTTTTTCGGTCGGCCCAAAGAGAAACTCCCCGTTGACCGTTCGGGACATGACATGAAAGCAAGCCGCGCCCTTCTCAGGCTTCATCCGCCGCCTACTCGAAAACCCCTTTGGCCGATGAATTGGCCCCAAGTATTTCCCCGTTTTCATCTCAGCCAGCTCAAGTGGCGTCCACTCCCTCTTAGGGCTGGAGGCTTTATTCTTAGGGGCTTCTATCTTCATAAAAGCACCCTATCAAGCCGCTCTCCAACGGTCGATCTTTTTCGGTATGCCAGGCGTATTTTTTACAGGCTAAGAAAGAGTGCCCGTTAGGTGCGGAATGTGTGTTTTAATATGGTTTTGTGCTCCCTCAGTTTAAAACTCAACCCTTCGAAGACGATGAGACGGAGGAGCCAACAGCCCGCCGATGGAATGCCGCCGGACTCCCCGGACAGGCCCTAGAGTTTCGGGAACTTACCTTAAGGTGTCTAGGATACTACGTTTGAAGCGTCCCGGTAAAATTAGGTAACCAAGAGGGAAAGTCCCTTTGTCTTTTTGCGACCAGATTTCAGCTACATCCTTAAGCTCGGCTGCCGTGATTAGTGAAATTGCCGTCCCATGCTCGACTTGATACCGCATCGCTTCGGCTTCAGACTCACTGCTAAATGATGGCCCAATGACAATAAACCCCGAAACTGGGCGCTCTGTCTGTTGTTTTACGTAGCGATCAAACTGCTTAATGTGGCTCGACAAGTGAACATCACTCTCCTTGCTCTTATTGTCCCACAGAATAAGCCTATCACCATGAGAAAGCATCCCATCCGCATGCTCTACCGCGACCATTTTTAGCGGCTTGTGACCCAACTTAACCTCAAAGAGATAATCGGTCGCATCCTCAAACCGAGCCTCCATTTCATTATCCTTGTCAATCAACTGCTGAGACCGCAGGAAATCCCGATCCCGAGAGGCAAATTTCTCGAAATATTTATACCAAAGCTCCCGAGGATCTTCGTCACTAGTCGACCTTGACGTCAGATTATCGTAGAACCCAAGGATCCGCGAGATAAGATCAGGCTTTAGTCCAGATGTCATGAGGCCCAGATCTGCACACCAGCCCTTTAAATCACCGATTTTCAGGCCATCCTTCTGACTGACACCTCCAAGTAAAACGGAAGGCGCCACTCGCTCCATTACCAACTCTTTGAGAGATTCGGCATTGGGGTTACCTTCTACTTCAAACCCAACTTTTTCAAGAGTGCTTGTAAGCCAATCCTTCTTCTTAACCCATTTAGTTTCAATCAACTGCTCGTATCCATATCGCCGGACTTCGTTGTTAAAAAACTGTCGGAGGTTCTCAGCGACTTCGTCAGGCACAACATCATAATCAACATTGTCACTGTCTCTAACTGATGCAACGAGCCCCTCAGATTGCAAAATTCGGCGAACCTCATCAACCTCCTCTCTCGAATGAACAATATTTCCTGCCCTCGGAAATTTTCCGAGGGCGGCCTCCATTACTCGATATTCCCGCTCAGTGATCAGGAGCCTCGCCTTCAGCTTGTCAATCAGGTGTTTTTCATCGACCGAAATGGAATCATTCTGTTCCCACGCCACTGACAGAACGAACTGGAAGAGCTCTAACGAGGCGGATCGTGAACTCTTCTTGCTAAAGAGATCCTCATTCGAGTTGTCGATGATCGACTTTTCCCAAGCTACGATTTTTGTGTGAGTTTCTGACTCGGACGACATGAATTGGTCACAATTCAGGAGGACCTGCCCAAGAAAAATTGGAGCGATGGTCCTCACTTCCCTATTCGAGTGGAGAAAACACCGCTCTATTGCTGAACGAAGATTTTTTTCATGGAAATACTGGGGAGCCGCTTTGCCCAGTGCTGCCTTAATCTCATCAACGGTCAGCTTCGTGTGATCCACAACATACGCACCAGCAAATCGTTTCAAAGCGTGAGTCGTCCCAAAACCATCAATAGCCTTTTCAAATTTCATAACCTACCGTCCTAGATTGTGGGCAGAGAGAAATTCAGTCAACACATTCCAAGCCCCGGTGGATTTCCACAAACCGCCACTACGCGACATTGTAAACCATGTAAACAGCCTGGCTTGTTTTTTTATATTTGATCAACGTCTTGTTGTTGAGCGCGGTGTGCATCACGGCGTGTGCCGCCATGCGCCACGCTCCTCTTCCACATCCTCCAAGCAGCACTTGGTGTGGTGGCAAGCCAAGGCGGCGCAGCGCATTGCGCCTGCCGTCCGACTTATGCCACCGTTGCCAAAATAACTTGCGGACATGACGGCGGATCCACTTCGATATCACGGTGAACCGCCACCGAACTTCAACAAGCCGGAAGCGTTTAAATTGCCAGACGATTTGCAAACCATTCCGTTGCCATGGGGGATTTCTCGTCCTAAGCTTCAGATCATAAATCCACTGGCACGTTCGCAGCCTCGTCGGCCACGGCGATTCCTTGTGCCCAAGGACGGCAGAGGAGCCGCTCCACCGGTGGCGATTTATCATGTCGTTTCCCGGGTGGTGGATCGGCAGTTCGTCTTTGGGCCGGATGAAAAGGAGCACTTGCGGCTTCTTTTGAGGATGTATGAGCGCTTTTCAGGATGTCGGATTCTCTCCTATTGCCTGATGAGTAACCACATCCACGTCCTGTTGGAAGTGCCGCCCGGTTGCGAGAAAGGGGAGTCGCTACATTTGACCGATGAAGAGCTCATTTGGCGCTTGGGCGGGCTTTACTCGAGAAATCACACTCGCCTGGTGGAGCGCGAGATCCGGGACGCAAGGGGCTTGATGGAAGGGAAGACTCCCGATGGTGAGATGGCACCGGAAACTGAAGTGGCTAGGCGGAAAGCAATGCTTGAGGATGGTGCGGAACGCCTCCGGGAAATTCATGCCCGCTATTCCTATCGGATGCATTCGCTGAGCGAATTCTTAAAAGGAATCCTGCAGCGGTTTACCTGTTGGTTTAATCGGGAAAAAGGGCGGCGCGGGACGCTTTGGGAATCACGTTTTCGGAGTGTCATCGTGCAGGATGGTCTGGCGGCCCGAACGATGGCGGCATACATCGATCTTAATCCGGTGCGTGCTGGAATTGTTGAGGATCCGGCGGACTATCGTTGGAGTAGTTATGGGGAGGCAGTGGGTGGAGGACGAGGTGCCTCAAAAGCCCAACAGGGTCTGGTGCGGTCTCTCTATGCATTTGGTGAAAAGGAGGCGACATCGCGCGCATGGTCACAGGGCGGGATCGGAAAAGAATACCGGCGGATTCTCATGGCCGAGGGAGTGGAGCAATTCGAGGAGGATGTTCAGGGCCGCCGGGGAGTCCGGGGTCAGCGGGTGGTGACGCGTCGCGGGATGAACAAAGAGAAGGCAGGGAAGGAGCTGGAGAGGTTGCGTGAGGCGTCTGCAAAGGACTTAAAAGTCTCAAAGGTGATTCGTTGTCGGGTAAGGTATTTCACTGATGGGGCCGTGATTGGGTCAAAGAGTTTCGTTGATGAAGTCTTCGCCCGGGCAAGAGACCGATTTGGTTCCAAACGAAAAGACGGAGCGCGACGACCGCGCGGAGCGCTTGGGGAATTGAAGGGTGATTTGTGGTCGCTTCGGGATTTGAAGGTGCCGTAGATCGCTTTGGTCTGTCCTCGACTTGATCGGTTTGAGGGGCACCAAGAGAATGAGTCGCAAAGTAGGATCGAGATCATCTCCTTAAAGAAGAGCCGCCCAAGCGCTACTATTGCGAGACTCGGATTTTTCTTTCACCGCTAGGCTAGTGGCTCGAGAAACCGCGTGTGAAATCGATTGTGATTCAGCTCCGTGATCATTTCATTGGAAGGTAAAGTCAGGTGGTGGGTGTCGACTACGCTAAATGATGGTTGATATTCAGTCTATTAGACTAATGGTGAGGTAATAAACCCCCGCAACCCCCTTTCACCCCCCCTCCGCTCCGGCCCAAGGGCGGCTTCAAGCCCCTCCCGCCAAAAGCAAATTCCTAGCAGCGAGACTCTCGAAACTCATCCGCAATGACGGTTGCGAACCAACTGTCGACGTCGAGAAAACTGGCAAATCCTTATGTCTTCTCCCCGACCTGCCGGATGTGAAAAAGGAGGGTGTCACAATCATCATCGACGATGACCTCCTCGGCCACTAATGGAAAAGTATGTCAGCTTGGAGTGATCAAGATTTTGAGGCCCCTCCCCTTTTTGATCTTGCTCTCTCTCCTCATGCGACCGTCCTGCTCAAGAGGCCGTGTTCGGAAAATAATCGACTCCTTGTTGGAGATCACCGGGGTTTCTTTTTTTAGGATCGGGAGTGAAATGACGAAAGCCCACCTTGACACAACGAGACCTTTACCAGCGGGCGGTGATCCCGACGATCGCGTTGAAGCCGGGTTCGTTTTGGCCTGAGCCGTGATAGCGGTAGTCTTCGTCAGTGAGGTTTTCGAGAGCGAGGGTGAGGTCGAGATTCTCATTGATGCGGTAGCCGGCGTAGAGCGAGGGGATGACGTAAGATGGGGTGCCATTGGAGGGGAACCGCGTGTCGTCGCGGATGTCGGCGGCAGCGAGGCGATCTGCGGTGGCTGCGGCTTGGATACGGGCTTCGATCCAGAGCGGACGGTTCGGGCTCGTCCAGCGCAGCGAGGTCCCACCCATCACAGGCGCGGCCCGACGAATGGGCTCGCCGCTTGGGTCGTCGGCAGTCTCGACCTGGGAATCCATCGCCGAAGCGAAAACCCGCCATTCCCAATCGGGGGCGAAGCGCCACGCGAATTCGGCCTCGATCCCGAAGATGTAGCCGTCATCGGCATTGCTCAGGACCTCGGTCCCGGGAGCTAGGATACGACGTCCGATGAGGCCATCGAGCTTGGTGTAATACCCCGCGACTTGGAAATTCATCTCGTCAGTGGTGTAACGTGCTCCGAGTTCGTAGGTGACCGTTTCCTCGGGATCAGCGGAGAGCGAGCCGAGGTCGGTGAAACCACTTCCCGAAACAAGGTTGCCGCTGAGGTCATTGACATTGGGTGCGCGGAAGGCCTGAGAGACTCCGCCGAAGACCGCTAAGGTGTCGGTGATCTCGTAAAGACCGCGAAATTCGAAGACGAGATCATCCCAGGAATTATCAGAAGAGATGGTGGTGCCACCGACAAAGTTTTCGCCGAGTTCGGCACGGGCGTAGGAGTAACGCACGCCGGGGGTGAAGGTGAGTCGATCAGTCGCACGCCACTGATACTGGGCGTAGAGGCCAAAGAGGTCGTAGCTGGAATCATCGGCGAGCGGGCGATTGTCAGGCCGACCGGTGCGGGTGCCCGAGGCCTGGATTTCATCGCGGTAGTAGTCGAGGCCGTAGGCGAGGGTCCCTTGACCAATCTCGGACTCAAGGGAGAGGTCGAGGCCGTAGGTTTGCAGATCGATGACCTGGCTGCGGATGTCGCTGGGGTTACGAATTTGGAAGGTGCTGTCCTGAGTCTTCTGATAGGAAACGGTCGCGCTGTAGCGGCTGATGAAGCCCTGATCGCCGGTGCCCTCAAGGCGGGCAAAGGTAAGCGAGCGTTCCTGATCGTAGTCATCGGAGATGAAGCGCCCGGGTTGGGTGACGTGGTTGCCATGAGTCCAACCGGGATTGTTGGTGGTGCGGTGCCAGCGTGAGACGTCGTCCTGATTGAGATACTGGTGGGCGAACGTGAAGGTGCTGCGATCGCTGAGAGCGGCCTCGAATTTGAAGTCGTAGGCTTGTTCGGGATAGCCAGTGCCCTCCATGCGGCCGAGGGCGCTGTCCTTGATATCGCCGAAGTCCTTGATACTGGCACCCAGGGTGAGACCCCACTTGCCGCCCTCACCGAAGCGGGTCTCGAGGCGTCCCACTTGGCTTTCGCTATTGGTATCGAAGCGGTAGTGACCCATCCCGTGGAAAAAGTTGCCACTCTCTCCGCGGAATCCGCTGGTCTTCGAGAGCAAGTTCACGGTGCCGCCGAGGGCATCGGAGCCATATTGGATCGAGCCTTGGCTTTTGATCACTTCGAGTTGTGCGAGGTTAAACTGGTCGAAGGTATTCCAGTATTGCACCGGGCCGCTACGCCAAGAGGAATTATTCATGCGGATGCCATCGACCAAGAGGAGGTTTTGACGGCCGGTGAAGCCACGGATGTAGGGCGAGCCGTGGCCGTGGGTCGTTTTTTGAATCATGACCCCGGGGATATTTCGCAAGGCATCAGGGAGGCTGCGAAAGAGCTGGTCATCAAGATCCTGGCGGTTGAGCTCGTGGGCGGTGTAAGGGGTGTCCTCGATCGCTTGCTGGAGGCGGCTCGCGGTGATGACCACAGGTTCCAGGGTTTCGGGAACGGCGCTGTCGGCGGTGGCCTCCTCGGCGAGAGCCGGGGTGATCAAAGTGAGGCCGCCAAGCAATCGAATGAATTTAGAATTTACCATGCCTTGGAGATTAAAATGGGCGAGGGCAGGGGGCAATGAGAGGATGGATAAAAGTCGCTCTCGATCGCAAAAGTGGATAAAAATTGGCCATCAAGGCGTCTTATGGCAAAGCTCTCGCAGGCCATGAAAAAGTGCTTCTCTCAATCGACCTCGAATTTCCCCCGGACTGCCAGGGGTGGGCTCTTCCGCAGCTTGCTCCTGCCCTTGTTGTTTTTAGTGGTGGTTACGGCCTCGCTTGGCTCGTTCTGGACCGCGTATTTGCAGGGGCAGGACCAGCGTGCGCAGTTTCGCGAAATCCTGCGGGGAAATGCCGCACTCATGGCGAGCTTGAACTTGCCAATGTCGGAGCGGATGATGGAGAATTTTTCACTCGCGGTCGGTCAACCCATCGGGGCGGTCGGTCCCGCCAAGCGTCCCGTCTTCAGCCCCGGTTGGGAGGGGCCGGAACAGGAGCTGGCGAGATTGGCCTGCACGGATGAGGCCGGGTTGGCGCGGCAGGGAGCAACCGAGGTGCTCGCGATCCCGCGCGAGAAAGGCCTCGGATTTCTCGTGATCCTCAACCGGCGGGCTTCGTGGTGGGCGTGGATGGGCTGGCAGACCGGACTGCTCTTCGGCTCTTCACTAGTGCTCGGCGGGCTCTTCGCCTTCGGGCTGGCACGGCGCTTGGTGAATCCTCTGGTGGCGCTGGCCGAGCGGGCCCCAGGGATGGAATTTGAGAGCTTGCCGAGATCGCTGACCGAGCGGGGGGATGAACTTGGAACTCTCGCCCGTGCGCTGCAACAAGCCCGAAGCGAAATGCTCGGCGAGCGAGATCGGCGCAAGCAGTCCGAACGTCTCGCAATGCTGGGCCAGATTACAACCGGACTAGCGCACGAGATCAAAAACCCCGCCTCCGCCATCTTGGTGAGGGCCCAGCAGCTGGAGGATTCGCACGGGGCCGAGGCCCACTCGATTCGTCACGAAGCCGAAGAAATCCTCTCCTTGGTCAATCAGTGGATGTTCATCGCGAGGCCGGAATCGCCATGCAAGCGGACGGGGGATTTGATCGTGCCCCTGCGTGAATTGAGGGCGCGCTTAGAGCCGGTGCTGGGGTTTCGCCAAGTTCGCCTGGAGCTGGAGGTCCCTGAGTCAATCGAGCTGCCCTTCGATCAACAGCGGCTCATGCAGGCCCTGCGTAATCTCATCGAGAACGGACTGGATGCGATGCCGGGGGGCGGGAAGTTGCAAATTTCGGTGGCGCAGAGAGAAGGGAAAGTGGAGATTTGCGTCGCAGACGAGGGCCGGGGATTTACGGAAGAGGCCCTGAGCCGATTCGCGGAGCCTTTTTATTCGGAAAAGGAAGGAGGGATGGGGCTGGGACTTGCGTTGGTGCTGGGCGTTGTGCAAGCCCATGGCGGCGAGATCCACGTTGAAAATCGCGAACGCGGTGGAGCGCTCGTAACGCTGACGCTGCCTCACCGGAATCAAGCAGAAACGACATCATGAAAGCCCTCATTATCGAGGATCACCTGGCCCTCGCACAGGCGCTCGCGAGCAAAGTCGAAGCCGCAGGATTCCAGGTCCGGGCGGTGCCCACTTTGGCCCTCGCTCGCAAGGATCTCGCCGCGGGTATTCCCGACCTTCTCTTGGTCGATCTCGGGCTTCCTGATGGCAGCGGACTGGAGCTGATTGAGGGGTGGAAATACGGCCCACGGCCCGCCACCGCGATCATCACCGCGCACGGCGACCTCGAGCACGCGATCCGTGCGAAAAAGGCGGGGGTGCTCGAATTTCTGGTGAAGCCCGTGGACTTTAGAGCGCTCGACGATTTTCTCGATAAGGTCAAAGCGAAGCTCCAGCAGTCAGCCGAACCGGAAAAGTTCAGTGCCAGCTTCATCGGGGCCTCCCCGGCGATGCGGCCGGTCTTCCAGAAAATCGCCCAAGCCTGCGCCTCGGACCTGACCATCTTGATCCACGGACCGGAGGGGAGCGGGCGGAGCCATGTTGCAAGCTTGATCCACCGGCACTCGGGACCGGGCGAAAAGTTGCTCGTGCTCAATGGTAGGCAAGCCGATCACTGGAAAATCGGCCTCCAATCGGCAAAGGGTGCATGGCTGATCCTCGAAGAGATTGATCACCTTCCGATGGCTGACCAAGTGGCGATGGCCGAGCAATTGCGCGCAGGTCTTGGCGAGAAACGCTTACTTGCGATCTGCCGCGAGGGCGGGCTTTTGCCCCTCGTCCGTCGGCACGAATTTCACCCCGATCTCTACTATCGTCTGCAAGGTCTCGAGCTGGCCTTGCCACGATTGGAGCAGCGGCTCGAAGACCTCCCCGCTCTCTGTGCGCTTTTCATGGGTGAGTTGAAGCCCAAGGGCGCGCTCGAATTTGATGCCTCGGCCATCGCTTGGCTCAGCCAAAAGAGCTGGCCACAAAATTTGAAACAACTGCGCTCCCTGATCTCGGGCCTCGCGACCCTCGACGCCAGATCGATCATTTCCGCCTGCGATCTTGATGCCATCGCGGGTCAAAATTTCGACTCCGATCCCACTGAGGATTTCCTCACGGTGGCCCTCCACCGCTGGCTTGACGAGCAGAGCGTCGCGGGAGCCGAACTGCCCGCTTACCGCGAGCTTCTCGGTGGTCTCGAAAGGTCCCTGCTCGCACTCTTGCTCGAGCGCTTCGACGGCAAGCCCTCGGTCATGGCCCAAGCCCTCGCCCTCAACCGCTCTACCCTCCGCAAGCGCCTACGCGAACTCGGGCTGCAGGTATAAGCCGACGGGGAGGAGGTCGCCGAGAAGGCCTCGCTTTTGTAATTCGCGGCTTCCATATCAAGCGTCTCTTCGACCATCGCCCGCTCCCGTACCTCGAGAGAAAGGAAGCACCGCAGCCAAAACCAAGCTCTTATTTTCCTTCAATCACAAGGTAGGGAGGCAGGAGCTTTCCCTGACGTGCTCAAAAAAACGACGACCGTTACGGGTCGCCGTTCTTGAAAAATAGGAATCGATAGAAACTAGCGCCCCTTGCGCTTCAGCTTGAGCATCGCTTCCGACTTGGCAATCACTACCTGAAGGGCCGCAGCCTCATCGTGGTCGACGTTCTCGCCCACGAGAGATTCCTCTGCCCGTTTCATCGCCTCCTCGACCTTAGCTTCGTCAATGGCATCCTCACCAATCGCGAGATCGATCAGGACGGAAACCTTATCGTCGGCGACTTCAACAAAGCCTTCGCCAACTGCAAGTTCCTCGATCTTACCATCCTTGAGATAACGAAGCTCGCCGGGTTGCAAGGGAGCTACGAGAGCTGCGTGCATCGCAAGAATCCCCATCTCACCCTCACTTCCGGGAAGGTAGACGTCATCGACGGTGTCGGAGAAGATCGTCTTTTCCGGAGTAACGATGTCGAGTTGGAAGGGCATAAGCTTTAGAGTTTCTCGAGTTTGGTTTTTAAAATTTCCTGCGCAACAGGACTTAGCTCTTTTCGACGGAGTCGATGCCAGCCTTCATGTAGAAGTTGGACTC
>JBLIDI010000147.1:0-10110 GCA_047634075.1 Akkermansiaceae bacterium | reverse complement strand
GTTTTCTTTAAGGATTGGAAAAGAAGCGTGTCCAAGGCGTGGGTCTTTTCCCGCACCAGGAACTCCTGTCGGACGGTTGCCGGGAGGCCACGGTGAGGGAAGTGGCTCTTTCATGAGGCTGGGTTCTTGAATTCGGCGCAATTTTACGCTCTCGATCCGCGTATCGATGGTCTAGATTTGCGCTAACCAATTTCTGATGTTTTCCCGCTCCTTTTTTGTCCTATTTTTCTGTCTTCCGGCCGCCACTGCGAAAGTAAGCTTTAACGAAGATATCCGCCCCTTGTTGTCCAACCGCTGTTACCGCTGTCATGGTCCGGATGAAGGGGATCGGCAGGCCAAGCTCCGGCTCGATACGCGTGAGGGTGCTTTGAAAAACCATAAGGGCTTTGCCGCCATCGTGCCGGGCAACCTTGAGGAGAGTGAGTTGATCTATCGCATCCTCACGGACGACGAGGACGAGATGATGCCTCCTCCGGGGAAGGGAGAGCGTTTCACCAAGGAGCAAATCGACCTTTTTAAGCAGTGGATCAAGGAGGGGGGCGATTATGAAGTCCATTGGTCCTACGTGCAACCTGTCCGTGCGGAGGTGCCGGAAATTACGAACCAAACATGGCAGGTGCGAAGCCCGATCGATGCCTTCATTCTGGATCGTTTGAAAAAGGAGGGGCTTTCTCCGCGCAAGGAAACGGATCGCTACACTTTGATTCGCCGTGTTTCCTTGGATTTGACGGGGCTGCCTCCCACGAAGAAGGAAGTGGACGATTTTAGTGCCGATCAGAGCGCTGACGCTTACGAAAAACTGGTCGATCGTCTCCTAATTAAACCCGCTTTTGGGGAACATTGGGCGCGGATGTGGCTGGATTTGGCGCGGTATGCAGACTCGGCCGGCTATGCGGACGATCCCGGGCGGACGATTTGGGCTTACCGCGATTGGGTCGTGCGGGCCTTCAATGCCAACATGCCTTTTGATCAATTTACGATCGAGCAGATTGCCGGGGACTTACTTCCCAATCCGACCGAGGAACAACTCATCGCGACGGCCTTCCATCGGAATACCAAGACAAACAACGAGGGTGGAACGAATGACGAGGAGTTTCGGAATGTCGCGGTTGTTGATCGGGTCAATACGACGATGGCGAGCTGGATGGGAACGACGGCAGCGTGTGCCCAATGTCATACCCATAAGTATGATCCCATTACCCATACCGAGTATTTTCAAATGTTCGCAATTTTCAATCAGTCGGAGGATGCTGATCGCCGGAATGAATCCCCGGTCATTCAGGTGACGGGAAAGGAGAACAAAGGTCGGGCGGCTGCGATTACCGCTGAGATCGATGCGCTTGAGAAAGAAGCGCGTCTTCCGAGGCCGCACGATCCCAAGGCAATTGCAAAATGGGAATTGGAATTGAAGGCGGGTGCGAGACGATGGCAGGTGCTTTCGCCAACCACGATGACGGCGAGTTCCGGGGCGACCTTCAAGGCGGGATCAGAGGGCTCTCTCTTAGTGAGCGGAAAATCGGCAAACATCGATGACTACACCATAACCGCATCCAGCAAGTTGCCGAAAATCACCGCAATCAAGATCGAGGCGCTGGCCTATGATACTTTGGGAAGCGGAGGTCCCGGAAGAACGGGCAATTTTGTGATCAACGAGATCGAGCTCAGTGCGGGTAAGACCAAGGCCTCATTTTCAAAAGCCACTTCGACTTACGATCAAAGTCACTTTGGAGCTGCCGCGGCCATCGATGGTAATGCCGGCAAAGATTCCGGCTGGGCGGTCGGTGGTGCGCTCGGCCAGGATCACAATCTTGTGGTGGAGCTTGAGGAGCCGCTGCAGGGAAGCGAATTGAGCCTGAAATTACTCCAGCGTTATCCCCATCACGCTCTGGGGCGATTCCGTATTTCGGCGACAGATTCAGAGGGACCTTCCGTGGCTCTCTCTGCTGCGATGATTGCCATTCTAAAAAAACCGGTCGCACAGCGTAGCGACACCGAGAAGGCTGAGGTGGTGCGTTTCTATGGGAAATCAGATCCCGAAACGATCGCCTTCGACAAGAAGTTGGCGGGTCTTAAGAAACAACTGGGAGAGCTCAAACCGCTGACCTCGGTTCCCGTGATGCGTGAGTTACCCGTGGCCAAACACCGTAAAACGCACATCCAACTGCGTGGAAGCTATCAGAGCCTGGGTGCAGAGGTTTCGGCTGGCGTGCCTGCCATCTTCGGTTCACTGCCCGAAGGAATGGCCGCCGACCGTCTCGCCATGGCAAAGTGGTTGGTGAGGGAAGACAATCCTCTGACCGCCCGCGTGGTTGCCAATCGCTTTTGGGAGAATCTCTTTGGCGTGGGAATCGTGCTGACGAGTGAGGAATTTGGTTCACAAGGAGAACGTCCTTCCCATCCCAAACTCTTGGATTGGCTGGCTCTTGAATTCATGGCTGGGGGATGGGATGTCAAAAAATTCCTACGCCTTCTGGTGACCTCTTCCGCCTATCGACAGAACTCACATGTCACCGATGAGATGGCCGAGCGTGATCCTGATAATCGCCTCGTCGCACGTGGTCCCCGCGTCAGACTCACCGCCGAAATGATCCGTGACCAAGCTCTTGCAGTCTCCGGGTTATTAAGTGCGAAGATGTATGGTGAGCCCGTGCGTCCTCCTCAGCCCAATCTCGGTCTCAAAGCGGCCTTCGGCGGGGGCACTGATTGGCAGACTAGCCCCGGTGAAGATAAATTCCGGCGCGGACTTTACACTAGCTGGCGGCGCTCCAGTCCTTACCCTTCGATGGCAACTTTTGGTGCTCCAAACCGCGAAGTCTGCACGGTCCGGCGGGGGAGCTCAAACACCCCGCTCCAGGCGCTCGTGACCTTGAATGATCCCGTCTACATTGAAGCAGCACAAGCGCTTGCCCGACGGATGGCGAGCCAGAGTGGGACCGTGGCCGCAAAGCTCGAGCACGGTTTCAGACTCTGTCTTTCCCGTCCTCCAAACAGTGTCGAAGCCGCTCGTCTCTTGTCCCTTTACGAGACAACGCGTGCCAAATACGCCTCTGACACGAAGCTTGCCCAGGAAATGGCGACGAACCCAATCGGTCCGATTCCCAAAGGAGCTGATGTCGTCGCTCTCGCGGCCTTAACCGTCGTTGGAAACATCCTCCTCAATCTCGATGAGACCTTGATGAAACGCTAAAGGCCTCTCTCATTTTCAAACCATTTTCTAATCAGATGAATCCACAGCTCGAAAGTCTCCAATACAAAACGCGGCGACATTTTTTCAAACAATGTTCGATGGGCCTCGGTGGGGTTGCTTTGAGCGATATGCTAGCGACAGATGCGTATGCTTTGGAAGCCCCCAGTAATCCCCTCCTGCCAAAATTGCCCCCTTTCGCGGCCAAGGCGAAGCGCGTGATCTATCTGCATCTTACCGGCTCCCCGCCTCATCTCGACATGTGGGATCATAAGCCGGAGTTGGTGAAGCGCGACGGCCAGGAATGTCCGGACGAATATGTCAAAGGAAAGAAATTTGCTTTCACCTCTGGAACTCCCAAGTTGATGGGAAGCCCTCGAACTTTTAAACAATATGGTAAGAACGGCCTTTGGATGTCCGACGCGATCCCGCACTTGCACGGGGTCGCCGACGATTTGTGTGTCATCAATTCGATGACCACCGATCATTTCAATCATGCCCCGGCCGAACTCTTCGTGCACACCGGATTTCAGCAACCAGGTCGTCCCACCTTTGGAGCTTGGACGACCTACGGGCTTGGTTCCGAGAATCAAAATCTCCCAGGTTATGTTGTCCTGATCTCAAGTGGGGTCCAGCCCAATGGCGGCAAGAGTTCCTTTGGTTCGGGCTTTATTCCTTCCGTCTACCAGGGCGTGCAGTGTCGCTCGAAAGGGGATCCGGTTCTCTACGTAACCGATCCTCCGGGGATGGACCGTAGCCTCCGTCGATCCAGTTTGGATGCGCTGCGTGATCTGAATGAGGCGGCGTCAAAAGACTTTGCCCATCCAGAAACCCTGACCCGTATGGCCCAATACGAATTGGCTTTCCGCATGCAAATGGCGGTGCCCGAGGTGATGGATATTTCCAAGGAATCCAAGCAAACCCTAGAATCCTATGGGGCGGAGCCCGGGGCTTCGAGTTTCGCAAACAACTGTCTGTTGGCCCGGCGTCTTGCCGAAGATGGGGTGCGTTTTGTGCAGCTCTTTGACTGGGGCTGGGATTTTCACGGAACCAATCCCAAAGAAGATATCCGCGATGGCTTGACCAGCAAATGTGCGACGATGGACAAGCCGGTGGCGGCCTTGATCAATGACCTCAAGGCGCGTGGTCTTTTTGAAGACACCTTGATTATTCTTGGAGGAGAATTTGGACGGACGCCCTTCCGCGAAGGACGGACTGCCAAAGGCAAGGTCTTGGGCCGTGATCATTTTCCGGACTGCTACACCATGATTATGGCTGGCGGGGGCGTGAAGGGCGGATACACGCATGGCGCTTCCGATGACCTCGGCTTCTCGGTAGCTCGCGACAAAGTGCATGTCCATGACTTGCAAGCGACTTGGATGAACCTCCTGGGATTCGACCACGAGAAGCTCACCTATCGTTTCCAGGGTCGCGACTATCGTCTCACTGATGTTCACGGGAAAGTGGTCAAAGACCTCCTAGCCTAGTGGGAAAAATCGAAGGAAATGACTGAGAGACGGCTCAGGTTGCGATCGCGGAGCCGCACTACTCTTTTGTAAATGCCGGATGCTTGGGGTTCCCGGTCGAGATGAGGTAGGCCACGAGATCTTTCAGTTCGTCCTCGTTCATGGTGTAGATCGTTCCGATCGGCATCATGGAGTGTTGAGACCACTCGACTTTCTGAACCTTGTCCTGCGGAGTCTTCACGATCTCGGCAAAGTTGTAGGGGTTCGATGCTATGGCAATCTCTTTCTCGTTTGTATAAATGACCCGACCGTAGCGTGATGTCCCATCCTTCAGGGTGACCTTACTGGCTTGATATTGTTCTGAGATGGATTGGCTTGGCTCGCAGACTGCGACCAAGATATCTTTGATCGAGAAGCGATTGCCCACCGAGCCCAAGTCTGGTCCAGAGTAGCCTCCCGACCCGTCGAAGCGATGGCATGCCACGCAGCGGCCGGCCGAAAACATCTTTTGACCGTTCTCGAAATTCCGACCTTTGAGGTCCACCTCAAAGAGCTTCGAAGCTGACGCGACGGTCCAGACAACGGGCGGTCCCTCGGCGAGAGGCAGCTTACTCAGATCCACCGTGGCGATCTCTCCCAAGAGCCACGAGATGGAAGCGGCCTCCTTCGGCGGGAGGTGGGTGATGGCATCTTCTCGGATCGCACGAATGTAGCCGGCGAAGCTTTTGCCGCCGCTTTTTTCCAAGGTCCCATTTAACCAACCGAAGTAGTATTTGCGGTCTGCAAGAGTCCATCCCTTCTGCACTCGTCGGAGGGAGTAAGCGTATTGGATATTCTGGCTGTTGGGAGCATTGCTCATCATTTCGAGAATACTTTTGCCATACTCGTGCCGGTCGAGCATCTCTTTGTCGAAGGCCACCGTCTTGGCCTGTGTGGCCTTCATGAGGGCGATCGTTTTGGCAACGACGGATGGGGCATCAAGGAAGCTGAGAACACGGCAAAGCTCCATGTTTAAAGTTTCATCCTTGTCCGGATACGAAGGAGCGAGTTTTGCGATGATTGTCTGTATCATCTCCTTGGTGGGCTCTTGGAGCCGGATAAAGCAAAGTGCGTAGGCTCGCAAGAGGGCAAGGCGATCTTCAGCGTTTAAAATCTGGAAAGGGACTTCGTTGAGCTTGCCGAGCAGCTTCCCGGCGAGGTCTTTTTTACCGTGGCGACTCAGCGCAATTGCCGCGTAGATCACCGCGCGCGTGTTTGATTCAGTGAAGACCTTTTCCTGCCAGAGAGCGAGGTCTTGGTTCTCGATGGCAAGGCGGGCCGCGTAGCGAATGTTGCGGTCTTCATGAGCGAGATACGGCCAACATTTATTGAGTGTCCCCCGGCCATCTTCTTGGCGTTTGTGGTGAGTTTCCAGGGAGTGTCTGAGGTTTCGGAGGGTTTGATTTTTTGTGAGTGTCCTCAGGGTTTCGCCGGCTTTTTTCTCTCCGGTTGCACGAATACGGTAGAGCTTTGAGGTGGTGTTTCGGCCCCCGGTTAGGAAATACATGTGGCCATCCGGGCCGAATCTCATCGCCGAAATATTGAGCGGTGTGCCGTGCAAGAACTCCCGCTTGGTGCCCGTGTAGCTGGAGCCAGCTTCTTCCATTGCGATGGTGTAGATGGTGCCAAAGGTCCAGTCGCAGACGAAGAGTTTGTCTTGATAATATGCCGGGAAAGCGGAGTGGTGGCCGAAGCTGATCCCGGTGGGAGATCCCGGGCCGACATTGAGGACCGCTCCATTACCATCGGCGAAGTGCTCGTTCCATTTGGCCGAACCCGAGCGCCAACCGAATTCGCTCGCAGAGGTGACGTGATTGACCCGTGTCGGGCGATACCAGGGACTCCCGATATCGAATTCGAGGTCGGAGTCGAAGGTGAAGAGTTCTCCTTCCTGATTGAGGGCGAGGTCAACGGGGTTTCGGAAGCCGGAGGCGATCATCTCCCATTCGCTGCCATCCGGAGAAATGCGGCAGATCCATCCTGCCGGGGGGCGGATGCTCACGGCATGGCCCATGGGATCGGGCATGGCAGGAAGGAGAGAGTCTTCTTGCCAAACCGGTGGTTGAAGCGTCGGGACATCTTTTGGGATGGGCGTGTGGTTTCCGGTGACGAGGTAGAGGGCCTTCTCATCTTCGGATAGAATGATGGAGTGAGCGGAATGTTCATATCCCACACCGAGCTTCTTGATCAGCTTAAAGTCGTCGTATTGGTCGTCGCCATCGGTATCCCTGATTCGGTAGAAGCCCTTCATCGAAGACATGTAGAGGCTGTCGAATGCGTGCAGAAAGCCCAAGGCTCCTCCGACTTTGCGTTTCCCCCAATCGATGGGCAGGTAGGGGAATCCTTTCAGGCTCTCGACCGCGATTTTGGAATCCCGCTTTTCCTCGTGAGGAAGAGTGACCCGGAAGACCCCTTTGTCGTCTTGGTCCGAAACGATCAGTCGACCCTTGGGGTCAAAGGTCATCGCGACCCAGGAACCTTGAGCCTCGGGCACCTCGTAAAGAAGCTCGGCATCGAAGCCTTCCCGGAGAGTGATCTTGGTGTCGGGGTCGAGAACCAACTTGGGAGCTGTTGTTTCAGCGGCATAGGTTCCGGAGGCGATTGCGAGCGCGAGGAAGGACTGAAAGAGGTCTTTTTTCATAAGTTCAGGGAGGGGACGAAAGATCCCATCTTTCCGGAAGGAAGCTCCGTGACATTTGGTGATCTGGCTACGCCAAGTTTGCGTTATTTTTCATGAGCGGGCGCGCAGAGTGCATGACTGGGCCTACTGAAAAAATCCCGGCAGATGGTCCGCCGGGTATTTAGGTGATGCTGAAGTGCTACTCAAAGACGCCCAGTTGGTAGATGGTGGTCTGGGTATAGGTCTCGCCGGGTCGAAGGACGGAAGATGGGAATTCCTTTTGGTTTGGAGAGTCTGGGAAGGTCTGGGCTTCAAGGCACATCGCGGAGCGGTAGGGGTAAACCTTGCCTCCTTTTCCTGCCGGACCGTCGAGGAAGTTGCCGGAGTAAAATTGCACACCTGGCTCGGTGGTCTTGACGATGAGGAATCGTCCGCTGCTGGGTTCGGTGACCATGGCGGCGGTCATGAGCTTACCGTCATCCTCCTTCTTGAGGACGAAGTTATGATCGTAGCCTTTGCCGTTCTTGAGTTGTTCGTCTTCCTGATCGATGCGTTCACCAATCCGAGTGGACTTGCTGAAGTCAAAGGGCGTGCCGGCCACCGGGGCAATCCCGGTGGGAATCGAGGTTGAATCGACCGGGGTGTAATGCTGAGCATTCACCTGCAGGCTATGATCGAGAACCGTCTGACTCCCTTCACCGGCAAGGTTAAAGTAACTGTGATTGGTGAGGTTCAGAACGGTCGGTTTGTCGGTGGTGGCGGTGTAGTCAATACGCAGGGAATTATCCTGAGTCCAAGTATACATGACCGTGCTCACAAGGGTGCCGGGATAACCTTCTTCGCCATCCGGGCTGGTGTAAGTTAAGGTCAGGGTTGGGTTGTCGCCCTCATTTCCGAGGTTGGCTTTCCAGACTCTTTTGTCGAAGCCCTTGAGCCCTCCGTGGAGATGGTTGGGTTCATTGTTGGTGGCAACGGTGTATTGCTTGCCATCGAGGGTGAATTTGCCTTTGGCGATGCGGTTGGCATAGCGGCCGGTGATGCAGCCGAAGTAAGGGCTTTTTTCAAGGTATTCGGCCACCGTATCGAAGCCGAGGACGACATCCCCCATTTGGCCTTCCCTATCCGGGACAACAATTGCGGTGACGGTGCCTCCATAGTTCGTGATGGAGACCTTCGCCCCAGATTCGTTGGAAAGGGTGTAAAGCTCGGTTTTGATGTTATCGACTTCCCCAAAAGGGCGGGCGCTGATTGCGAATTTGGCGGCGTGGGCTGAGAGCGGAAGAAGGGCCGAAAGAGCTAAGAGTTTGGTGGTCATAAAATGAGTGTTTCTCGAGCGAGTGTAGCGGGCGGGTTCCCTGTGGCAATCTCGTGGAGTGAATGGCGGTGATTTATTTCACTTGGTGAGACTGTCCTTGGTTCACTTTGTGAATGGCGCATTGAATGAAGTGATGCAAACCTTCCGTGAGTTCTGGGAGGGGACTAAAGCAAATGACGCGGACTTTTCCGAACCTGCCTTCGGCGATCGCGGTGGTTCCAATCATGACTCCTTTCGGAGCCCCCTTTTGGGCAATTTCAGTTTGGAAAGTCGCGACGGGATCGTAGTCGGGAATGTCTGGGTTGTCCGCGGGATCGAGGAGGGGGCCTTGGGCGTAGAAGATTTTCAGACTCTTGCCCGTGTTCTTTTCGATCTCGTCAGCGAGCTTTGCGGTGAGTTCGTCCATGAGTCAGATCTGGCCACAAATCGGGGGACGTCTTGACCTTTCCGCGGCGCGACGCCGGGGACGGGTCGTCGTCCTCCGTGAGGGGCTGAAAGAATGATCGGGAGGTCTCCTGATTCAATGACGACGAGCGGTTCCTGCCGCTTCGGCTCGGTACCTTTCTCCTCAGCCGAAACGAGAAAGAAGATACCCGGGAGAGTGGCGCAGAAGAGGGAGATGAGCGGTTTTCTCATTTGGTGGGCTGAGAATTACGGGCATCGCAATGGCGATTATTCAGAAAGAGTTCATCGGTCCCATTTGCGGAGATGATGGCCTGGGCGGACTTGGTATTATTGGCGGTGTCGGTAGCGACGAAGCTGATCGAGTTAGAAGGGGCGCTGTTCATCTGAGATCGTCATCAAAAAGTCTGATTAGACCGGAGCCCCGGAAACTGATACAGACCTCGCCATGATTGAACCTCTTGATTGGGTGGTGATAGCAGCCTCCCTCGTGATTAGCCTGATAATTGGGTGGTGGGCGATGATGAAAAGTCAGGGAACCTCCGAGAGTTTCTTCCTCGCTGGGCGCTCGATGCCGTGGTGGTTGCTCGGGGTTTCGATGGTCGCTACGACCTTTGCGGCTGACACGCCCACCTTGATTACGGACTGGGTGCGACAGGAGGGCGTTTCGAAAAACTGGCTTTGGTGGTCGTTCGTATTTTCTGGGCTCTTGACAACCTATGTCTTCGCGCGGCGCTGGCGGAGGTCAGGGGTGATGACTGATGTCGAGTTCTACGAATTGCGATACTCGGGCACGGGCGGGAAAATTTTAAGGGGATTCCGGGCGCTCTATCTCGGGCTGTTTTTTAATGTCTTCATCATCGCAATCGTCTCGCTGGCCGCCATCAAAATCCTCGGGGTTTTGATCGGAGTTTCCCCATTCCAAACCCTCTTGATTGGGGCGGGCGCGACGATGCTTTACAGTGTGGCGGGCGGGCTGAGATCGGTCTTACTAGTGGACTTTTTCCAGTTCGCTCTCGCGATGATCGGATCGGTTGCGGCAACGATCTATATTCTAAACATGGATGCTATCGGGGGGCTGGAG
>JBLIDI010000146.1:0-10157 GCA_047634075.1 Akkermansiaceae bacterium | reverse complement strand
TTGAGCTTCTCCCAGGAACCGATTTCACCCTTTCGGAAAAAAATTTGGAGGCCGGGACCCTCAGTCTTGGTCTTCCGAGCCGGACCGAGCTCATTCAGATTTCTGTTCCTGCTTCGCGCGCTCTTTTGGTTGTGAAAGGGTCTTGATGATTCCGACGTATCGATTTTGAAAATTTGCGTTCTACGTCAATTTTCTTTCTTCGTCCCATTCTACTTTTCCCATGAAATCTGTCCTTAATCGTCGTCGCTTCCTGCTCAAAACTGCCGGGGCGACCCTTGCGCTGCCCGGGCTGTCCTCTCTGAGGGCCAAGACGACCAACTCGAGGGCTGCCTTACAGGCGACCCGGGGAGCTGGAATCGGAGCGCGGCGCTTCGTGGCAATCGGAAATTTATTGGGCTTCCAGCAAAAGAGCTTTTTCCCCACGACGGCAGGGAAAGGCTACGAGAAGACCACCTTGCTGAGCCCACTCGAAAAATTACGGAACGAGATGACCGTTTACGGTGGCCTCGATCACGGGATCAAAGGGGGCCATTTTGCGGTGCATTCCTTTTTATCCGGGGTGCTTCACTCCGAAGCAAAAGACCGCGAAGATGGGAATGTTACCCTCGATCAGTTTCTCGCCGAGAAAGTCGGTAATCAAACTCGATTTCCTTCTCTGACGGTGGGATCGGAAGGGGGGATTCACGGAGGGTGCCAGCTGTCATGGACGCGGTCCGGTGTCAGGGTCCCACCGATCACAAATCCAGGTGAGCTTTTCGAGCGCCTCTTTGTCGATGATACCCCGGAAAGACGCCGTCAGCGCGGACAAGAAAACGAGCTTCAGAAGTCGATTCTAGATGCCGTCAATGAGGAGGCCAAGGGGCTGTCACGAAAAGTGAACCACGAGGACCGTGAAAAATTGGAAAAGTATTTCACTTCGATCAGAGAGGTTGAGAAGCGACTTGCGCTGCGAGGTCGTTGGGCGGATCACGCCAAACCCGGAGCTCCCTTTGAGAAGCCGGCGAATGCCAATACGGTCGATGATTTGCCCATCCTTTATGAACTCATTGCCTTGGCCTTGCAAACCGACTCGACCCGCATTGCGACCCTGGAAATCGGCGGATCTTTCCTTCCCCAAAATCTTGGGATTGATAAGTCCTATCATAGCCTTTCTCACCACGGGAACAAAGAGGACGCCCTCGCGAATTTGATCGAACTGGAGACCTATCAAATCGACCACTTTGGGAAGTTCCTGAACCGCTTGTCCTCGGTCCAAGATGGTGAGGGAACCCTGCTTGATTCGACCTCAGTCCTTTTTGGGAGCGGGATCGGGAGCGGGAACTCCCACACCAACTCGGATCTCCCGCTTGTCTTGGCTGGAGGGGGGTATCATCACGGTGAGTTCAAGAAGGTGGAAGGCAAGGGCCTCAAGAAGGTTCCCCTTTGTAATCTCTTTGTCGATCTTGCCCAGCGCATGGGAGTCGAGACTGATTCGTTTGGAAATAGCACCGGGACCTATTCCTAGAGCTTGATTCGACCACTCATGAAAAGAGGCAAAACGATTCTTATCGTTATCGCGACCATGGGCACGATTTGTGGTTCGGCTGTGGCCGAGAAATCATTGTCAGGGAAGGTCATTGATGACTTTCTCGCCGACTATTGCTACGATTGCCACGATGCGGCGACCTCAAAAGGGGAGAGAGAATTTGAGAGTTTGCAGATCCCGCTGCAGTCCGTCAGTGATCTCATCATGGCGCAGGAAATCATCGATCAGGTGACGCTGAAAGAGATGCCACCAAAGAAAAAAGATGAGCCCGGGGATGAGGAACGGTTAGGGGTGATTCGGGCCTTACGGGGAGAAATCAGCGCGGCCCGCGGGCGCTTCAAAGGCAACGGCGGCAAAACCGTGATGCGGCGACTTTCTAATCGCGAATACGAAAACACCCTGGAGGTTTTATTTGGGAGAAGGGTGGACACCTTGGGGCTCATCCTCGATTTCCCAAAGGAGAAGACGAGTCGTCATATCGATACCAATGGCGAGACGCTCGTGACCTCGGGATTCCTCGTTGATCAATATTTTCAGGCCGCGCAGCGATTGGTGGAGAACCGTCTGGGTCGCCCAGCGATGACGCCGAAGAAGTGGCACTTTAGCGAGAATTTTAAACAGTATGAGGAACTCGCGGGATCACATGAGGCTGTTTTGAAAAACAAATTTCTCTGCGTCTACGAACAGCCGGATACCGACACGAGGCAGGGAAGCTATGGGCACATTGAAGACTTTCTAGAGGGAGTGCCCGTTTCGGGGATTTACGAACTGAAGGTCTTGGTGCAGGGGATGCATCGTGACACGCACTACGATCCCAAGATCTTCGGCATCGATTTAAGCGAGCCTTTCATCTTGGGCGTGGTTCCCGGGGATGCCACCAAGGGGCATATTCACTATCCTCAGCGGATCGAGCCACTCCTCGCGCAATCGGTGGTGCCGGATGAAAAGCCTGAGTGGATTGAGTTCCGCGTTTGGCTGGAGGTCGGCCAGACGCCTCGGTTTACCTTTCCGAATGGACCTCACGAATCCCGGCGGTCTGTCCTTGAGCTCAACAAACGTTATGAGAAGGAGTTTAAGAATCCCTCGAACGGGGTGAGTCGGTCCGCGCTTTTACGGGAAGGGAAGCTCCCTCATCTGCGAATTTCCGAGATTAAGATTGCAGGACCTTTGCTTGAGAAAAAGGGCTCGAAGGAAGAACTGGCAGTCTTTGGCGAGGGGGGATTTCAACCTGACGAGGCACTGAAGCAATTGGCGGGTTTTGCAAGGCGTGCCTTCCGCCGTCCTCTTGATGAGGCCGACCAAAAGCGCATTCAGGGATTCTATCAGAGGCGGATTGAAGAGGAGGCTGGACCACGGCAGGCGGCCTTGGACACCCTAAAGTTGATCCTTTGTTCACCCTCATTTTTCTACCTGAGCGAGATCACTCCGGAGGAAAAGCCGGAGTTGAGGCCTTTCGATTTGGCCTCGCGCCTTTCATATGCCCTGTGGGCGGGGCCTCCCGATGAGGCTCTTTTGAATCTGGCAGCCTCTGATCAGTTGCAGGATCCCAAGGTTTTGCGCGAGCAGATTAAGCGCCTTCTGGATGATCCTCGCTCCAAAGGGTTCGTGGACGGCTTTCTCGATTCGTGGTTGAACCTCCGGGATCTTGGGAGCATGCCTCCGCCGAGAGCGCAGGCGCGTCGCTATTATTCGGAGAATTGGCCAACTTCGATGAAGGGAGAGGTCCGGCATTTTTTCTCCCATCTGCTGCGTGGAGATGCTCCGGTGACCGATCTGCTGGATGCCGATTATACTTTCGTTGATAAGTATCTCGCGAAGCTCTACGAGCTGCCGGAAGGGGCGAAACTCCGACTCAAAGATGGCTTCCAAAAGGTGCCGCTCACGAACAAAGGCCGTCGTGGCGGGGTCCTGGGGATGGCAGCGGTTTTAACGGTAAGTGCTAATGGGGTCGACACTTCTCCCGTGACCCGCGGAGTGTTCGTTTCGGAAAATATCCTCGGGGTCGTGCCGCCGCCGCCGCCTGACGAAGTGCCTCTGATCGAGCCCGATGTGCGTGGGGCGACCACCTTGCGGAATCGTCTGGAAAAGCACCGGGCCGCAAAGGTTTGCGCGGAGTGCCACCGGAAAATTGATCCTCTCGGATTCGGGCTGGAGTCCTTCGATCAACTTGGGCGTTGGCGAGAGAAATACCCGAAGGAGAACAAGAAGGCTCCGGCTTTGAAGATCGATGTCTCGGGTGAAATGTCTTCGGGTGAGCCCTTCGAAGGCTTTCGCGAGTTCCGGGGAATCCTTCTTTCGACCCGCTCCGAGGTTTTTACAAAACACCTCATTTCGACGCTCCTGACCTATGCCACGGGTCGCCACATGGAGGCGGTTGATGAATTCGAGATTAACGATGTCCGGGCGAGGTTGGCCGCCAATCGCGGCGGCCTCAAGACGCTGGTGGTTGAGGTCCTCACCAGCGAAATCTTTCGCTCTCGTTAACGCTAGAAGCAGTGAGAGCTTAGCGGCAAACTCCCAATTCACGACCCACCTCGACAAAGGCTTCCAAAGCTTGGTCGAGATGGTCTTTGGTATGGGCCGCTGAAATTTGGGTCCGAATGCGGGCCTTCCCTTGGGGGACGACCGGAAAGAAGAAGCCGATGGCGTAGATGTTTCGTTCCAAAAGTTTTGCCGAGAACTGTTGTGAGAGTTCGGCATCTCCCAAAAGAACGGGGGAGATCGGATGCTCGTCGCCAAGGATCTCGAAGCCGGTTGAGGCCAAGCCATCGCGGAAATATTTCGTGTTTTGCTTCACTCGGTCGGCAAACTCGTTCGTTGCCGAGAGCATTTCGAGGACCTTTAGGGAAGCGGCCACGATGGGCGGCGCGATGCTGTTTGAGAAAAGATAGGGGCGGGAACGCTGGCGCAGGAGATCAATGATCTCCTTCTTGCCGGAAGTGTATCCACCGGAAGCTCCGCCAAGGGCTTTGCCAAGGGTCCCGGTGGTGAGGTCGATCTTCCCCATAAGGCCGCAGTGTTCGTGGGTGCCGCGACCGGTCGTTCCTAGGAAGCCGGTGGAATGGCAATCGTCAAAGTGAACGAGGGCATGGTATTTTTCGGCGAGCGCATGGATGCCGGCGAGGTCGGCGATGACGCCATCCATCGAGAAAGAACCATCGGAGGTAATGAGCTTATGGCGGGCTCCGGCGGCATCAGCTTCCTGAAGTTGTTTTTCGAGATCGACGAGATCATTGTTGGCGTAGCGGAAGCGTTTCGCTTTGCAGAGGCGGACGCCATCGATGATGGAGGCGTGATTGAGCGAGTCGGAAATAACGGCGTCCTCGGCGGTGAGGATCGTTTCAAAAAGACCCCCATTGGCATCAAAACAAGATGGGTAGAGGATGGTGGCTTCGGTGCCGAGATAGTCACTGAGCGCTTCTTCGAGCTGGCAGTGCAAGGTCTGCGTGCCGCAAATAAAGCGCACCGAGGCGAGTCCGAATCCGTGGGTGGAAATTGCCGAACGAGCCGCTTCACAAACCTCGGGATGATTTGATAAGCCGAGGTAGTTGTTGGCGCACATGTTGATGACGCGGCGGCCATCTTGCAGGGTGATTTCGGCATCTTGGGCCGAGGCAATCTGGCGTTCGCTCTTGTAAAGACCGGCTGTTTTAATTTCCTCGAGGGTCCCGGCAAGCTGGCTTTGAAAATTTTCTGTAAACATGGGTTTGAAGTGGCAAAGAGTTATCCAAGATCAGCCCAATTCAAGATGACTTTGCCACATGATCCTTCGTTCATCGCTGAGAAGCCTTTCTCAAAATCGGTGAAGTCCAAGCGATGGGTGATGACGGATTCAATCTCGAGACCCGACTGAATCATGGCGGTCATCTGATACCAAGTTTCGTACATTTTGCGTCCGTAGATTCCCTGAATGGTAAGCGAGTTAAAAATGACCTGATTCCAGTCGATCCCGATCCCGGGCTCGGGAATGCCAAGGAGGGCGATTTGGCCGCCGTGGCGCATGTTGGCGATGAGGTCGTTGAAGGCGTGCTTGTTACCAGACATCTCGAGACCGACATCAAAACCCTCGGTCATCCCGAGATCTTTCTGCGCTTCCGGAAGGGTTTCCTCAGTGACGTTGACGGTTCGAGTGGCTCCCAATTTCGTCGCAAGGTCCAGTCGCTTGGGGTTGAGATCGGTGACAACGACGTGGCGGGCCCCCGCATGTTTGGCAATCGCCGCGGCCATGCAGCCGATGGGGCCTGCGCCGGTGATGAGGACATCCTCGCCGAGAAGCGGGAAGGCCAAGGCGGTGTGGGTGGCGTTGCCAAAAGGATCAAAAATGGCGGCGCTATCCTTCGAGACTTCCGGGGCCAGCTTCCAGACGTTGGTGGCAGGAAGGACCATGAACTCGGCGAAAGCGCCAGGTGAGTTCACGCCCACGCCCTTGGTGTCCTTGCAATAATGACGGCGGCCGGCGAGGCAGTTACGGCAGCGCCCGCAGATGAGGTGACCCTCGCCCGAGACGAGATCGCCAATCTTGAGGAAATCGACATCTTTCCCGAGTTCGACGATGCGCCCGACAAATTCGTGACCCACCACGAGGGGCACCGGGATCGTTTTTTGAGCCCAGGTGTCCCAGTTGTAAATGTGCAGGTCCGTTCCGCAGATTCCGGTGCGATCGACCTGAATCAGAACGTCACGTGCGCCCGGAACAGGTTGGGGAACATCAGTGAGAGTGAGGCCGGGAGCGGCTTCGGCCTTGACGAGAGCTTTCATTTATTGTCCGAGAAGGTGGATGCGCATGTTTTGGAGAACCTCGCGGAGGCCTTCTTTTTGGCCCCCACCAACCTCGGCAGTGGCCCAACCAGAGTAGCCGATGTCCTTGAGCGCGGCTCGGACGGCAGGCCAATCGACATCGCCTTCCCCAATTTTCCCAAAGCTGCTTTTCACGCCCCAGTCCTTGACGTCGAGCTTCACAATACGGTTGCCGAGGGTCTTGATCCACTCGGCTGGTTTGCCAAAGCGTTGGTGGTTGCCGATGTCAAAGTAGGACCCGACCCAGGGAGAGTTGATCTCATCAAGGTAGTTTTTAAGGAGGTCCGCCGATTGGGTGTTCGGTCCTTTGGGGTCGTAGAACATGCCATTCCAGACGTTCTCGATGAGGATGTGAATGCCCAGCTTGGAAGCGAGGGGAAGGAGTTTGCGAATCTCTACGATTGAACGCTCCCACGCTAATTTTGGAGTGACATCACCCCCCACCACTCCGGGGACGAGGAGGACGGAAGATCCGCCGACCTGATGGATTTCCTCGATGCAGCGGGTCATCGCCGCGACCGCCTTGGCGCGCTCGCCTTCATCGGACGATGACATCTTGATTTTCCAGTGCACGCCGTTCACTGATCCGTGGATGGGCAGGGAGAATGATTTTGAAGCGATGATTGCTTCCTTTAAGTTCAAGCCGCGAGGACCCTGCATCTCGACTCCGTCGTAGCCGAGATCTTTGATAAGCCGGAATTTCTCCGCGATCGTGACCTCGCCACCAATCATGTCCTGCTTGAGGGAGAGGGCGATCCCGGCTTCAGGCTTGGCGACGAGAGGCTCGGCTAGAATCGAACCTACAGCCGCCGAAGCAGTAGTGAGGAAAGTGCGACGCTTCATGCAGGAACGATAGAGCAAAGTTTTTGGAATTACGAATTAGAAAACGTTTTTTTCCAGCGTATCAGTATTCTGATGAAGCGACTTCTTTTCCTTTTCTTCCTCCCTGTGCTTGCTGCTGGGGATGTCACCTTTGAGAAGGAGATTAAGCCGCTCCTGGAAGACTATTGTTTCGACTGTCATGGCGACGGCACGGCCAAGGGGGAGTTCTCGATGGATGACTACCAGGATCTCTCGAAGCATCTGGACGACATCGAACACTGGCTTGCGGTTTGGCGGAATGTGCGCTCGCAGATCATGCCTCCACCCAAGAAGGACCAGCCTAATCTTGACGAGAAACGCCAGTTGATGGCTTGGATTGAAAAACGTGTCTTCAAGCTGGATCCCAACAACCCTGATCCCGGCCGCGTGACCATCCGGCGACTGAATCGGGTGGAATATTATTTTGCGATCAAAGATCTTCTCGGGGTGGAGTATCTCACTTGGGAAAATTTCCCGGCCGACGATACCGGATACGGCTTTGATACCATCGGTGACGTGCTCTCGATCTCTCCCTTGCACATGGAGAAGTATCTCGAAGCGGCCTCCTCAATTGTCGAAAGTTCCCTTCCCAAGGGGACCGCCGCAAAGACTCCGGTTCGTCGTTTTGAGGGGAATCGCTTTCGCAAGGGTGGCGACGATCAACAGCGGTCCGACTGGTTGGCCTTCAAGAATGAGCGCAAGGTTCATCTTAAAGGTGAGGCTCCGGCCAGAGGGGTTTACCAAGTTTCGATCGACTATGCCGTGCGTGGATCTGCCTCTGCCACCGATCAGAGCGCGAGGCTCGAGCTGTTGGTCAATGGGCAGAAAATATCTGATCGCACCGTCGGGTGGGATCAGAGCGCGAAAATCACGATGGCCGGGCAGGCCGATCTGGTGAAAGGAGAGAACACCATTGAGGTTCGTATTTTTCCGAAGAACCCTCCGGGCGAAGGGCAAGGTGAGCAATCGGCGGTGCTGAAGGAGGTGACGATCAAGGGGCCGCTCGATGGAAGTTTCAAAGAGTATCCGAAGGGCTATAGCATGATCATGGTCGATGGCGCCGCCCCTGATGAGATGCGGGAACGTGAACTCTATGCCCGCAAAATTATGCGGAGTTTTGTCAGCCGCGCTTTCCGCCGGCCACTCGATCGCGGCACGGTAGCCCGCCTTGTGGCGATGGCGATGCAGGTAGATCAGTCTCCGGGACGGAGCTTCGAAGATGGGATCAAGCATGCCATGACCGCCGTTCTCGCTTCGCCGCGATTCCTCTTCCGGGCCGAGATTCAGCCGGAGCCCAACAACAAAGGGAAGATCGTCCAACTGGATGAATACGCTCTTGCTTCCCGTCTCTCATTCTTTCTTTGGAGTTCGGTCCCGGACGACGAATTACTAAGCCTCGCTTATAAGAAAGAGCTTCGTGAAAACCTCGGAGCCCAGGTCGAACGGATGATCGCGAGCCATAAGTCGCGCCGCTTTGTCGATAACTTCGTGGGCCAGTGGCTGCAGGCCCGGGACATCGAAAACATCGCAATTGACCCTCGTCGGGTTTTGGGAATCGGCGACAGCAGTGCCGCTGACCAAATCTTTAGCGGTCGCTTGCGATCTGATATGAGGAAGGAATCAGAACTCTTTTTCGACTTTGTCCTCAAGAGTAACCGGCCGGCCGAAGAGTTGATTTCGGCTCGCTATAGTTTCCTCAACGACCGGCTCGCCAAGTTTTACGGCATCCCGGGGGTGAGTGGGTCCGAGCACCGTCTCGTCGATCTGCATGAGCATCCGCAGCGGGGTGGAATTTTGGGGCAGGGGACTTTTTTGGTCGTGACCTCTAATCCCACCCGTACTTCTCCGGTCAAGCGAGGGCTCTTTGTGCTCGATAATATTTTGGGGACTCCCGCTCCTCCTGCTCCGGCCGATGTCCCGGAGCTCGAGGAAGTCGCTCACAAAAGCGGGAAGGCGCTCACGATGCGGCAGATGATGGAGGTGCATCGCGAGAAGCCGATTTGCGCCAGCTGTCACAAACGGATGGATCCCATCGGGCTGGGTCTCGAAAATTTCAATGCCATCGGGCAATTTCGGTCGAAGGAGGCTGGGCAGTCGATCGACTCCGCGGGGACTTTGATTACCGGCGAAAAATTCAGTGATATCGCGAGCCTTAAGAATGTACTCGCGGACAAAAGACGGGATGACTTTTACCGCTGTTTGAGTGAAAAAATTCTCACCTACGCCATTGGTCGTGGCCCTGAATACTTCGACGCAGTTTCGCTTGATCTGATTGTTGGGCGCCTGAAATCGGGGAAGGGAACGCTCAAGGAACTTGTACTCGCAATTACGGAAAGCGCTCCCTTTCAGAAAAGAAGAGGGGGCTGACTCGGTTTCTCACCAGCTGAGAGGGTGAAATGGGCCCAAGCGGATCGCTTGGGTTTGAGATATGAGATTAGGCATTCTCAAAAGGGTCTCAGAGCGTATCCTAAACCAAGTTTCGCATTGTTGAGCTGGGGGGCTTATGAAACCGGGGGTTCCTTGCAAAAGGCACTACAATGTCGTCGAAGGTCTTGCTGTCTTAAATTCGGTGCGGCGGGTGGGGCACGCGGCTTTCCAGTCGATGCCGAGGAGGTGGCAGGCGAGGATGCTGATGAAGATGTGTCCTTCGACCCGGGTTTCAATCTGATGAAAGTTCGGTCGCAGTCCGAGCGAGCCTTTGAGCATTTTAAATCCGGCTTCGGCTCGCAGGAGCGTCATGTATAAGTTCCAGAGTTCTTTTGCTTCAAGGTTCTGATCGGTTTTCAGGACGTAGTCACCGCAGAGACTGAGGGCTTCGTCCATTTCTTCGTGGTGGCGTTTGGCCTGGAGTTGACCGGGGCTTTTTGCGACGCCGGGGGTATGGCTTAATTGGTAGATCCAATGGAGACTTGGCGGCAATCATTTCTCTTCTGTTTATTCTTACCGTGTTTTGCTTTGGGATTGGCGGCGCAGA
>JBLIDI010000145.1:0-10163 GCA_047634075.1 Akkermansiaceae bacterium | reverse complement strand
GAATGGGGAATTTCTCTTCGGACCAACAGAGAAAGAGGCTTTTCGTCGGGTGATGTGGCGGATGTCGATTTTTTTGGGGGTGGAGGTGCTGACGTATGTCGTGATGGACAATCATTTTCATATTCTGGCGAAGGTTCCGAATCGGGAGAAGTGGTTGGAGCGCTTCGAGGGGGAGGAGGGTGAGCGGCGGTTGCTGAAGCATTTGACGACCTTGTATTCAAAGAAGTTTATTGCGCAGCTGGAACGCGAACTCCGGGAGTTTCGAGAGCAGGGCAATGAGCGGGCGGCGGGTGAGTTGATCGGAAAGTTCATGAAGCGATTTTGTGATGTGAGCGTGTTTATGAAGGAGTTGAAGGAGCGCTTTAGCCGATGGTTCAACAAGCAACAGGGGCGGCGAGGGACGCTTTGGATGGACCGTTTTAAGAGTGTCCTGGTGGATGGGGAGGAGGCCCTGGCGACGATGGCGGCGTATATCGATCTTAATCCGGTGCGGGCCGGGATTGTCGAGGATCCTTTGGAGTATGAATGGAGCGGCTACGGCGAGGCGTGCGCGGGAAGTCGTCGGGCGAAGCGCGGGATCTGTAAGGCGCTGAATCACCCTCAGGATTTGTGGGAAAAGAAGACTTTGCCGAGGTATCGGATGTTTCTCTTCGATGAGGGATTGGAGGTGGAGGGGAATCCGGAGAACGCGAAAAGACGGAGCGGGGTGACGGAGCGGGCGCGCATGAAAGTGCAGGCTGAGGGTGGAGTTTTGAGCAGAGGGGTGGTTTTGCGAAAGCGGATTTCGTCGTTTACGAACGGAGTGGTTTACGGGCGGGAGAAATTTGTGAGAGAGGTGGCGGAGAGGTATCGAGAGGTGACGAGCCAAGAGAGGGTGCGAAAGCCCACGAAGCTGGGCGATGGCCGAGGGCGATTTGTGATGCCGGAGTAGCGAAAGATATTCCAAGCCTATTTAAGGCAGGTCTATTTAATGTTTTTTGATGAAAAAATATGTCAGGCATGCCTCCCGTAGTGCCTAACCCGATTTGGCTGAGGTGATTGCGTGCTTCGGCCCCGAACCACCCTCCGCAGGATCAACTTCGTTCGGCACCGTGAGCCGATTCTGACAAGCTGGGCACTGCACCTGGTGGACCAAATGCTCTTGGGTAGCATCAAGGGCGGTCGAACAATGGGGACAGGAAATCTGCATAAAATCAATGAAATGAATGATCCCCAAAAGAAAGAGATCACGGGTTTCTTCCCCTCATAGAAAATCTTGCCAATCGGTATGCTCAGATTCTCCTTTCAGCACTCTCAACTCCCAGTTCCTCGCGCCAGTGCATCACGGAGCGCCCCAATTCCTTCCCTCAACTCAAGTAAATGCGTATGGGTGATCGTCGCCACAAACTGCGCACTCACAGTGGCCCGATCAATGAACGGGAGAACTGCCCCAAGCAACTTTACCGTCTCCGGGACCTCATCAAATCCTCCCTCATAATTGAGATACACAAATGACTCCGCAACCTGCTCCTGCAACTTCAGTAAATCCTCATACAGCTCCTTCTTTCCCTCCGAGCCATCCGCCGAGTTCACCACAAATTCCTGCACGATTAAAAAACACTGCTCCTCAAGCTGGTGCGGTTCGGGATCATCCTCTTCGTAGTCGTCCAGCAAATCCAGTTCGTCTCTGAAATCCTCCCCGTTCAGGAGCACTTCCTCACGCTTCTCATTCACAATCTGCTCCTCTATCTCATTCTCCTTCTCCGTCATCGCCCAGACCATCTCCACCAACTCCAAGGTCATCCGCTCACAATCGACCTCCACCTGGCCAAACTTTGGAGTGAACCACTCCAGCTCCAGGACAGGTGCCACTTTGGTGGGCGGTTCTCCCTGCTCATCATCAAAGAGCATGTCATAATGCTCCTCCGGAGGGAGCTGCGGCACATTTTTTTTTCGTGAATAAGTGATTCGCCCGACACTTCCCTCCGAGAGCGACGGCACAGAAAAAGCAACGCCCTTCTTATCCTCCATCTCTGCAAACGGGTTGGAAAACTTCCAGAATGACCCCGCCAAATCCCGGCAAAGGTTTCCCTTTAATGTGATCAAACTCGAGGTGTGATTCGTAAAGTTGATCTTCAGAATCGTCGTCCCACGCGTCCGATTATCAATCGTGCCATCGCCGATTCCTCTCTCTTCGTAGTGAAGTCCCATCGCTTTAATTCTGCCCGCTTTCTCGCCAAAAACAACTCCAAGCTCAAACACACTGACTCACAAAAACCTCCGGCAGCATTCCATCATAAGCCTTCACCCCAGGTTCATTGGTAAACTCCCGGTGACTCACATGCGGCCCATGACTCTCAATCTCATCGGCAGCTTGCGCCAAAAAAACCGCCAACAACCGCAGCTCCTGAGTCCCACCCACAATCGTCAGCGAAGGTAACCTCGTCGATGACTCCACCTCACTGATCGTTTAAAGGGACAGTCCTTTTATTAAGCAGGATGCCAAAAAGGAGGTAAAAGTGGTGGCGACGAGCAAGGTGGTGGATATCACCGATCCCGAATCTATGAAGAAGAGTGAGGCGTGCGATTGGCTCTTGAGTTCTGAAAAGTTCATGGAGGAGGCCATCGCCTTTAATGAGGCCGGGAACCTCCAGTCGGCAGTCCATTCCTACTACGCCTCAAAGTGGGCGTCGGCTTTTGCGGGGAAAGCAGACATGCTGGATGCCGCCCTCAAGAACTACCTTCTCGGCAAAGATCAAGTGGCACTTTCTTAGGAGTTTTTTGATCTCCAGAGCAGACATGATGATCACCAAAAGGTTTTTGAAATCATCAATCAGCTTTTCTCCAGCCAACCGGAGTCCTTCAAAGCATTTCCTAAATTGGCCATGGCCATCGGGCTTGTCTACGATACGCAGCCTCCTATTAGCTGGCCTCACCATCAGGTTCCGGGACATGTCCTGCCACGAAAACTCTCAGAGCCGGGGGAAGCGATGAAATTTTAGGTAGAATGTGAACGAGGCGCAAAATCGCTTCACCCGCTTGCAGATCTGTGCATTGAAGAACTTAAGTATGTCATCGATACTCCGGTTCCTTTGGAGGAGCTTAAGGAAGCTCAGGATCTTCGGGTGCGTCTACGTTCGATTGGTGATCTCTGCCCCGGCATCGAATATGTTCATGATCGACTCAAAACAAATACCTATAACTGGCCTCACGCCAGCTATGCTCTGACCGAGATCAAGGAGCGCGGGGGAATCTGTGTGGATCAGGCTTCCTATACTTCGCAGGTTGCCAAGGCGCACGGTGTGCCCTCGATGGTGGTCAGTGGATCGGGCAACAATGGAAACCATGCCTGGGTGGGGTTTTTAGACAGCCGGGGGCGTTGGGACTTCACGGTGGGACGCTATGAGGAATCCAAGTTTGTCACTGGAAATACCTATGACCCGCAAACCTGGCTTCAGCCTATCGATCATGAGCTGGCAATGATGAGCGAGCGTTTCCGGACGAATCCAAAATTCCGTATCTCAAGAATTCATACCTTATTTTCGGAGGAGTATCTTCGGCGCAACAAGGTCGGGGAAGCGATCAAAGCGGCTCAGACCGCCATAGAATCCGAGGAGCGTAACTACTCTGCTTGGGAGGCTTTGATCAAGGCAATGAAGAATTCCAATGCGCCCGTGAAGGAGATGGATCTCATTTTTGAAAAAGGAACCAAGGCCTTCTCAAGATACGCCGATCTGGAGGCAGGATTTCTCCGTCGACTTGCCTCGAGTTACGAAGAGCAGGACCGTATTGAAGAGGCTGATAAACTCCGGGCACGGATTATTTCCAGGAATCGCCGGGAGCGTCCGGATCTCGCTCTGCAGGAAGCCAAGGTGGAACTTGATGAAGCCATGAACGGGGATCCGCTGGAAGAGCAGGTTGATCTCTACAAAAAGCAAATCTCCCGTCTAAAGGATGCAGGTCTGATCGCCTACTACGCACTTACCAAACCTTTCCTTGAGCATTTGGTCGCAGAAGATCGTAAGGATTTGGCGAAGTCCGCTCTCGAGTATACCGAGCGCCGCATGGACGTGGAGGAGGGCAGCCAGCTTGAGTCGGCCCTCTTCCGCTGGAAACGACGTGTCGAGGAGTAGAACCGGCTCTTCGTCTTTCACAAATTAAAATTGCGGCAACTCTCAGCTCTAGGCTGACCAATAGGCTTAAAAGTGTCCCGGCAGGTGATGGCAACATGCTGGATAACACCATGATTATCTACATCAGCCCGTCCGGGAACAAGACCGAGCATTACGGTTTTAGTCGAGCTTCTTGATGCGAAGCTTACGGAAGTAGATGAGGCTGCCGGGGTCGTGACCCTGGAGGGCGATCGTTCCCTCGCTGAGACGCTTGGTCTTTTCCTTGTGGTCGGCGGGCTCGGTGTATTCGTTGGTCACTTTACCGTTGATGGTGACTGTGATCTTCTTGCCTCCGACCTTGATGTTGTAAGTAAACCACTCGTCGTCCTTGTGGCCGGGCACTTTGACGTCCTGCATGCTGTAGATGCTTCCGGTCTTACGCCAATCCTTGTGGGTGGCATTGACCTGGCATTCGTAGCCTTGTGAGGGCCAGCCTTTGTCTTGAAACATGGTGTGGATGAAGATTCCCGCGTTGGCGTTCTTGGCGGTTTTTACTTCGCATTCGAATTCGAAGTTCTTGAACTTGGCGTTGCCGTCCTCACCGTAGAAGAGGTGGGTGCGTGGTCCCTTGACCTTGATCGCTCCATCTTCAACAGAGAAGGTTTCGGGATTCTCGGAATTGACCTTCCAGCCCTTGAGAGTTTTTCCGTCGAACATTTCAACCCACTCACCGGCAAAGGAAAGGGAGATAGTGGCGGCGAGGATCATTGCAAATAGTTTCATCATAGGAAGAGAATATCTGTCAATGGGGCCGGTGATAGGAATTACTTTTACCAATTTCCAAGGATGGCCCTTTCCAAGGTTCTTTAAAGTTATGAAATATCAACATCTTTTCACTTCCGGATTATTCGCGCTGATCATTTCCACCGGATGGGGTGCCAAGGTTCCAATGTCGGATGAGAGGCGGGCCGAAGAAGCGGAGCATATTGTTTCGGGCGAGGTCGTGGCTCTGGCCTCGAAGTTTCATCAATCCAAGGCCGAACGGGAGCCTAGTCTGGGGATGACCAACTACACTCTCACCGTTCTGGTCGATTCGGTCACGAAGGGGAAAGGAATCGCACCTCAAACAAAAATTGAGGTGAAGGCTTGGCGCCGGTCCACCAAGATTCCAAGTCTACAGGGGCAGGATTGGATGCCCAAAGAAGGCGACCGAATCACACTTTACCTCGAGGTCGGTGAGGGCAAAACATACGAGCCGCTCCTGCCTAATGGGATAGAGGTCTTCAAAGAGCCGGTAGACTTGCACAAGCTTGAGAAAAAGAATGCTGAGAGGTTGGAAGTCGGTTTCGGAATGATGGGATTTCGAGACACCTTGATTTTATATTTCTTCGCTGAGCAGCGTGCGGTTTTGGTTCTTTCGATCGGCAACAAGGACGAGTCGTTTCCGGTGGATGGAAGAGTTTATTACTTTGATACCGATACCTCGGAAGAGGATCTCAAGAAGTGGATTAATAACAGCTATTCAGACGCACTTCATGCCGATGCTCCCCAGCCAGTTTCTAAGACCAAGCTTCCAGAGGGAGTTTGCAAGGTTTCTCAGTCTAAGAAGGGCGATCTTAAAAAGAGTGGCCCCAGATCCACTTCTTATCAGGAGTATGAGGTGACAGTTCAGCTGAAAGAGCACGTTCTTGGTAAGGAGCTGACGCTTGCTCCAATGACCGATACCGCGAAGGTTCGGGTGAAGGTGAAATAGTTTCGCTACGAAGGATCGAATTTTAGTCTTCCTGGTTCACAGGTGAGACACGCACCGCGCAGGCTTTATAGCTGGGCTAACGGGAGTGGGGATCGAAGGATGGTAAAGTGAGGCGATTGACCGATGCTTCGTGCATGGGGAGATAGACCTCGCTGGGTTTGATGGAGGTGGTGAGGTGCGCGGGCGCAGTGATGCTGGCTCGCTTCGAGGAGATTGTGACCGGGTTGCGGTCATTGATTCCCAGCTTCTCAGCATCCATTGGGTTGAGGTCGAGGAAGAGGGTGCCCGGATAGAGTTTTCGCAGGACCGGGCTCTGGCTGGTGCGCGATTGGGTGTACCACTGCGCGCTTGTGCCGCGACCGGTCAGGAGAGTGAAGGGAAAGGCATTGGTGGTGGGTTCCGGAAGCGGTGCCGGTGGGTCGAAGAGGAACTTTGCCTTTCCTGAGGGCGTGTAAAATTTCGAAGAGGCCATTGAATGCCGCCCACTGCATCAAGGTGCTGATATCCTTTGATACCGGTAATGTCACAGGGTTGGCCTTGGCTGAGTTGCTGGAGAATTTCGAAGACAGCTTCAGGCCCAGTCCATTTTTTGAACATCTCGCCCACTCCCCATTCATGGGCGAGGAGGCGGATGATTCGGAAGTCGCTGAGGGCCTGACCGGGGGCCGACCGGACTTGCTTGTGGGTGCCGATGCGGCGTTCGCTATTGATGAAGGTTCCCGTTTTCTCTCCCCAGGCGGCGGGGAGCAGGAGGTCGGCTGTCCGTGCAGTTTCGGTGGTGTGATACATGTCCTGGACGACGAGAAACTCCAGCTTCTCTCGGACTTTAGCGTAGCGATCCTGATTGATCCAGCTGTGCGCTGGATTGGTGGCAATGATCCAGAGTCCCTTGATCTTGCCGGAGTCGATGCCTTCGATGATTTGATCATAGGCCCAGCTGGTCTCGGTGGGGATCCGGTCTTCGGGGATTTTGAGAATTTCAGAAACTTTCTCGTGGTGGGCGGGGTTTGTGAAATCGTGTCCGCCAAGGAGATTGGTGGTGTTTGAGAAGAGGCGGGAGCCCATGGCATTACACTGGCCGGTGATGGAATTCGGACCGGTGCCGGGTCTGCCAATGTTGCTGGTCATGAGGCAGAGATTGATGATTGCTTGGGCGGTGCGGACTCCTTCGTGAGATTGATTGACGCCCATCGTCCACCAGATTGAGACACGTTTTCCGGGAGTGGAGATGAGCTTGGCGAGAGCTTCGACCCGGTGGCGGGCGATGCCGGTTTTGTCGCGGGTGACGTAGGGCGAGTAGTCTTTGACAAATTCCGCGAAGTCGTCGAAGCCTTCGGTATGTTTATCCAGGAAATCCTGATCTATGCGGCCATCGCGGATGATGCAGTGGGCGAGGGCATAGAGAAGTGGGAGGTCGCCCTTTAATTTGAGGGCAAGATGGTCGGTGGCAATCTGAGCGGTTTCAGTAGCGCGCGGATCGATGACAATGATGTCTGGATTACGCTGATTCCGGGCGAGGCGTTGGTAGAGGATGGGATGGGCGATGGCGAGGTTGGAGCCGATGAGGATGACAACGTCGGACTCCTCGAAGTCGGCATATGTGTAAGGTGGGGCATCGAAGCCGAAGGCTTGCGTCTAAGCCACGACGGAGGTCGCCATGCATTGTCGGGTGTTGCCATCGCCGTGTTTGACGCCCATCCCGAATTTCGCGAAAGCTCCGAGGAAGGCCATTTCCTCGGTCGCGATTTGGCCGGTCGAGATGAAGGCGACGGAATCCTTGCCGTGCTCGGCTTGGATTTTCTTGAACTCCGAGGTGAAAGTTTGCGCGGCTTTTTCCCAGGTGATTTTTTCGCCTTGGAGGAGCGGGGTGGTGGCGCGGGGGCATCCCGAGCCCGAAGTCGTTGGGCCGGAGGAGAAGCTCAGAGGTGAGCGGGCCGGTCTTTTGCTTGAAGAGAGTTTGAAGCCCGGACATGTCGCTTACCAGACGCAGGATTCAGGCCATTGAAAATGAAATCGTCTCATGGCGAGGAGTTCACCGCCGAACTCTCTTGGCTTGAGGTCGCGATATCGTCATAAGCATCAGCACATGAAGGTTCTATTTCTCTTTTGCCTAATGATTTTCGGTGCCTTTGGGCAGGATGAAGCTCCGTTGCCCAACATCATTTTTTTGATGGCGGATGATCAGAACACCTACTCGATGGGGTGCTACGGGAACAAGGATGTGCAGACTCCAAATATGGATCGGCTGGCGCGGGATGGCATGATCTTTGATCGGCACTATGACACCACGGCGATTTGCATGGGGAGCCGGGCCAATGTTTTCACGGGGAGATACGAATACAAAACCGGGTGTAATTTCGTTCACGGTAATTTGGGTGCGGATCTTTGGGCCAAGTCTTATCCGGTGATGTTGCGGGAGGCGGGATATTTGACGGGCTTTGCGGGGAAGTTTGGCATTGTGGTTGAGGGAAAGGGGATCTGTGAGAATGACTTTGATTTTTATGGTGGAGGAAAAGGGCAGACTGATTACACAACGGCCAAGAACCAATTCATGAAGGAGTATGCGCAGAAGTATCCGCATTCGACTTTATCCTACGGCGCATTCGGGTGTGAGGTCATTCGGGAGTCGGTCAAAAAGAAGAAACCATTTTGTCTCTCGATCAGCTTTAAGGCACCGCACCGTCCGACCACTCCGGATCCTAAATTTGATCACGTTTATCGGGGGAAAAAATTCTCGAAGCCTGCCAATTATGGCCGGCGATATGGGGAGCATCTTGCGTCGCAGAGTAAGCAAGGCCGGCAATATCCTCGTTTTGAAGAATGGGGTTATGATAAGAAGTATGATGAGGTCATGGCGGTCTATAATCAGCAGATCTACGCGATTGATGTGTCTTTGGGAATGATCCGCAAGGAGCTGGAGGAACAGGGGGTGACGGAGAATACCGTGATCATTTATACGAGCGACAATGGCTTTATTTGCGGGTCACATGGTTATGGTTCAAAGGTCCTGCCGATGGAGGAATCCACGAGAGTCCCTCTGATCATTTACGATCCGCGGAGTGAGAGTTCGGGAAAGAAAATTCGCTGCAAGCAACTGACCGGGAATATTGACTTTGCGGCGACGATTTTGGAACTGGCAGGCAAGGAACCGCTTGAGGAGATGGATGGGCAAAGTCTCTTGCCTTTGCTGAAAGAGCCTGAGAAAGGCGGGCACGAGAGTCTGGCCCTCATGAATACTTTTCCGCCTGCTCCCACGACCTGCATGAGCATTGTGTCTGGATCTTACAAATACACTTATTGGTGGTATGAAGATAAGGAGATGAAGCCGACTGAGGAGCTCTTTGATCTCGCGACAGATCCCATGGAGCTTACAAATTTAGCGACAATGGCGGGGCAAGATGAGCCGCTTGAGGAGATGCGGAAGAAATACGACAAGCAGTTGAAGCATTGGAAAGAAGAAGGTGTGAAGCGCAATGGCTACCAGAAATACATTACTCTCTTTGATCGCCACCTCCCGGTGGCGGAGAAAGCGAAGTTACAAAAGGTGAAGAAGAAAAAGGGGAAGTAAGAGCTTAGCTTTTAGTTCTGGATTGCTCTTCAAGATTTCGCGTCAGCCTAATGGCGTAGATGAGTGGCGGGATGCAGAGGGCTCCGAATGAGCAGTCAATCAAGCGCCACCAGATAGGAATTTCACGAATGGCACCGCAGATGAGGGCAAGGGGGAAGATCAGGACGGATGACCAGATGCCGACGTGGAGCACGCCCTCGTAGCGGACGGGATCGCGGTATGGGAGGATGAAGAAAAGCATGATCATGAGGTGCGCGAAGGCGAGCCAATCGGTGCCACAGGCGATGAAGGGGTAGTTCGCGTAGGTGACATCGAGGCCGTTACGGACTTTGAGGATCCAGTGAGTTAAGCCTTCATAGTGAGCCGGATTGAGGTCGGCGTTGTCTCCGGTGAGGAGGGAGGAGATGAAGTTGAGTTCGTGCAGAAGCGGGAAGGCCGTGACTCCGCTGAGGAACAAGCCAAGCATCACGATGATGATCGCAATACGGATCTTCTTTGTGTCTCTCATGAAGGGAAGCCTATTGAGCCCGGCTTTGAACTGCTAGAAATTACTGCTAGGAATTACTGACTGCTAGCAGTCTGTCGGACTTTGGACTGGCGTTCATAAGAACATTGTATTAAGCTTCCGCATGGCAGCCAAGTTCGTTCATATCGACCATGACAGCCCACCGTTGCTCCCGCCCGATCTGCGGGACTGGATCGCCAAAGATCACATGGTCCACTTTGTCAGGGACGCGGTCGATGCCCTCGA
>JBLIDI010000144.1:0-10168 GCA_047634075.1 Akkermansiaceae bacterium | reverse complement strand
AAAGATAATTAAGATAATCGCTGTAAGAAATTTCCGCATGGAGGCATGGTCCGACAACTTGAGACAAAAAGCGATTTTTTTTTGAGGCGGCATTGATAGAATTAGAGGTGTCTCATGAAAGCCTCTTGATAACTGAGTGTCGATTTCCTTTTAGAGCAAAAAAGACCTCTCCGCGAAGTAAGAATGACGGTGCTTCAAGAACGGCAACGTCGCCTGCGCGCGAGGCCCTGGCGTTCCCGAGTTTGGGTATGACACCTCACAAAAATTAGGCGATCTGAACCATGGCAACATATTCATACTAAGATGATTACCTTAGAAAAAGAATGTTTATTCGCCCGCTTCCATCTTTCGGACTTGGTCCGGGAGTTTAGGGATCGCCTCGGGGATGAAGTAAAGTTTCACGGCTTTCTTCCCGTTTTCTGGGTCGGCTTTATAGAAGAAACACTGAACCCTTTGATTCCCCCTCACCGTCACTTTATTGCACCAGATCTCTTTCACCCTTCCATTACCATCGAGATATCCCACTCTCAAGAATGTCTCCCCAACCACAATTGGCTTCATCACTGACTTCCCGCTCGCGATTTTGAAGGGCCTCGCTTTTGCCCCTCCCCATTGCACCATGAGCACCTTGTTAGAGACATTCACCCAGCGAATTCTCCCGACAGGAAAGGAGTCGGCCCCAGCCTTTATTGTCACCAACTCTGAGAAGGACCGCGCCGCCAATTGAAATGGGACAGCCGAATCTCCAGAAACAATCGCCACTGGACTTGGAGGAAGTTCCACTTTGGGACCATCCGAAGGCAAACCAGTCTCCCGCCACACCGCCACACCGCCACACCGCCACACCGCCACACCGACACACCGCCACACCGGTAAGTCGAAAAAAGGAATGAAGCGGAGGTGGCGCGGTTGAGCTTCTTCCACAGCCATCGCTGGAACCAACAAGGAAAATAGAAGAGCTAAGATCGAGGGGGATTACATGGGGTAATCGAATGTTTAAGTTCCTTATAGGAAGGATGCCAGACGTATTCGGAGATCTTGACATGCTGGAATTGGGCGAGCGAAATCACGCCGAGCTCCCGACGGGGGGACGTCGAAAAGAGCCCTGTTTTTCGGCCCCCGCGATCGGTCGTCCAAAAGGATTTCCACGATTACGATTCTCGGCTCCCCGCACGGGAATTTGATCAAGCCAACCGACCTCCTCATCATAAAGGTCCCGAATGGAAACTCCAAAGAACCACGGCCCGCTCGCAATGCCATCACCAATATTCCCAATCAAATTTTCATAGGGCGAGCGCGTGGAATAGGCAGCGCGGAGATTCCAATTCACCAAAAAGGCCTCCTCCCAAGCCTCGGGATAGTCTGATAATTCGTTCCCGCCAATCTCTAGATTTGAATTATGCTCTTGGAACCACCGCATCCGATATCCTTGTCGCGTCCGCCGATCAGGCGGCAGCGTCACGACCGGATTCACCATTCCAAGAAACTCAATCGGCACCCCGCTATTAGGATCATTGGTCGAACCATCACCGTCAACAAGGCGAGCAACATAAGCGTTGAGATCAATGCAAATCCATCGCCCACTCGTATCGATCCGGAAGAATGGAAATAACTGGGCTTTTACAATTTCAAAACTACCAAAGAATACATAGCCTATACAAAAATGGTAAATGAGATCCTTTCATTCGGTCAGGATGTATCGGCACAAAAAAGGCCGGGAAGTTACCTTCCCCGCCTTGATAAGAATTATTTCTGGGAATCTTATTCCTCTCCGGTTGGTTCCGTCTCGTCGGCAACCTCCCCGTCTTCCGGTTCTTCGTCGGATTCTTCATCCGGCATGACCCGGGCCACCGCTTGTAATTTCTCCCCTTTTTTCAGGGTCACAAGCTTCACCCCTTGAGCATTTCGGCCCGTCTCACGAACGTCTGAAACCCGGATTCGGATACTTTGTCCCCCATCGGTCATGAGCATGAGTTCGTCGACGTCTGCCACCGAGAGGCTTCCGACAACCGGCCCGGTTTTCTCGGTGCACTTCATTGTAAGCATTCCGATACCACCGCGATTTTTGGCCATGTAGTCTCCAAATGGCGTCCGTTTTCCGAGGCCATTCTCCGAAGCCACCAGAAGACGGGCATCTTCGCTGACCACCGCAAGCCCGATGACAAAATCCCCCTCGCGAGGCCTGATCCCGCGAACCCCAGCGGAGTTCCGGCCCATTGTCCGGGTCTGATCCTCATTAAAGCGGATACTCATCCCCCGATGGGTCACCAGCATAACATCATCTTTTCCGGATGTCAGGCGCACTTCAATAAGCTCGTTCCCTTCGTCCAGCTTGATCGCGATCGTTCCCGCTTTGCGGTAGTTCTTGAAGTCGTAGAGGCTCGTTTTTTTAACCTTACCCGCACGGGTCGCGAAGAAGACATTGCCGGCATCCTCTCGGAAGGTAATGTCGGCTCCACTTTCTTCATCCGTGGTATATTCAAGCCGCAAGACCGCTGCGATGCTTTCCTCAGGCTGCAAATCGAGCACGTTCTTGATGCTCCTCCCCTTCGAGGCGCGTGACCCTTCCGGTAATCCGTAAACCCGCTCGACATAAACGCGGCCGGTGTTGGTGAAGAACATCAAATAATCGTGAGCCTGAGCGGTGAAGAGCTGCTCGACGAAATCGGCGTCCTCATCATCATTCGTGGTCTTGGTGACCATTCCGCGGACCCCCTTACCACCGCGAGCCTGCACACGATACTCGCTGGCAGCCGTCCGCTTGATGTAGCCCCGATGACTCAGAGTGACGATCATGCCGTCATTGGAAATGAGATCCTCGATGGCAATCTCTCCTTCGTCCGGTAAAATCGGACAACGTCGAGGCGTGGCATACTTCTCTTTAATCTCCATGAGCTCGCCTTTAATAATGGCAAGAACACGCTCTTCCCGAGCAAGGATGTCGAGGAAGTCCTTAATCTCTTCAATGATGGTATCGTATTCGCCCTTGATCTTGTCCTGCTCCATCGCCGTCAGCTGATAGAGGCGCAGCTCAAGAATGGCATTCACTTGGCGATCAGTGAAGATATACTTATCTCCCACGATACTCGCTTGTCCGCGAATCAGAACGCCCAAACTCTCAGCCGCAGGTAGATCAAAATGGTAGGCCTTAAGCTTCTTACGGGCTTCATCACGGTTCTTGGAATCGCGAATCATCCTGATGAAGTCATCAAGGTGGCCGAGCGCCAACAGATAAGCCTCAAGATTCTCGGCCCGTTCCTCGGCCTTTCGCAGAAGGTAGCGAGTCCGGCGGATGATGACCTCGCGCCGGTGCTCGATGAAACAATCAAGGGCATCGAGTAGACCAAGCTGCTTTGGCCGTCGCTCGTGAATTGCGAGCATGTTGACGCCGAAGGACGTCTCCATTGCGGTGAGCTTGAAGAGTTGATTGACTACCACTTGGGGGCGGGCATCACGCTTCAGCGTGATTTCGATACAAGTATCGTCGGCCGAAAGATCGCGCATGCCCGAGATATCGAGCAAGACCTTCTCGCGGACCAGTTCGGCAATACGGATCTGCAAAGTCGCGCGGTTCACCCCATGGGGGACCTGGCGAATCATGATTTGGGAAGCACCGGTTTTGCTCTCGGTGACTTCCATGACCCCGCGCATCTTGATGCTTCCACGACCGGTCCGGAAATAGCTATCGATCCCCTTGTAACCACGAATCTCACAGGCCGAGGCAAAGTCAGGCCCTTTGATGAATTCCTTCATCTCCTCGATCGTGATGTAGGGATTATCAATACGAGCACAGACCCCATCGATCACCTCACCCATGTTATGGGCCGGGATATTTGTCGCCATCCCCACCGCGATTCCCGTGCCACCATTCACTAAGAGATTGGGAATAGCCGCCGGGAGTACCACTGGCTCGGTACTATTTTCATCGTAAGTCGTCTGATGATCGACCGTCTCTTTCTCAAGATCTGTCAGCATCGCCGAACCCATGTGAGTGAGACGGGCCTCAGTGTATCGCATCGCAGCCGGGGCATCACCCTCGACCGATCCAAAGTTACCCTGACCATCGACAAGCGTCTCACGCATTGTCCAAGGCTGGGCCATGTTTACCAAAGTGGGATAAATCGCGCCATCACCATGCGGGTGATACTTACCCATCGTCTCACCGACAATACGGGCACACTTAAGGTGGGCCTTGGATGCCGTGAGAGAAAGGTCATGGTGCATCGCATAGAGCAAACGTCTCTGCGAGGGCTTCAAGCCATCACGGGCATCAGGAAGCGCCCGTGAAATAATGACGGACATTGAATAGTCCAAAAAGGACTTCGACATCTCGTCGGCAACATTAATCGACTCGATGTAGTCGCGTGGCGGGGTAGGTTCTGGAGTGTCGTCAGACATAAAAAATCAAGGGGTTCGATTAGACATCGAGGTTTTGCACGTTGAGTGCGTTGTCTTCGATGAAGCGTTTGCGAGGCTCGACCACATCGCCCATTAGGACATCAAACATCGTTTCAGCTTCAAGCTTATTTTCATCATTGAATTGGACACGCAGGAGTTGGCGGGTCTCCATATCCATCGTCGTGGAATAGAGTTCCTTGGCATTCATCTCGCCAAGTCCCTTAAATCGCTGAATACGCATGCCCTTCTTACCGATCTCAAGCACCCGCCCGAGAATCTCAAAGAGACTGAAAACAGGGGTGAGGACCTCCTTCTCCCCTTCCCCCTCGACGAGTTCGTAAATCGGTTGATCGTCTGAGAAGAAGGGCTCGCTCCTCACTCCAAACTCGCTGAGGCGCTCGAGGAGTTTAGAAATACCGATGGCCTCACCCAGCTCACGACGGACGGCCCGGCGCATCTTGCCCTCAAATTTTTCTTTAAAGGCGGCATCTTCCTCTTCGGTAATTTCCTCTCCGAAAAGACGTAGGTCGCGATTCCCTTCAGCAAACGCCCGGACCTCGTCCTCGCTCTTGAAGTAGTAGACCGCTTCCTCGTTTCCGGTTCGGACCCGGATCATGTAGGTTGGAAGGATATTCCCATCCCGGGCCGCAAGGAGGTTCTTAAAGTCACCTCCGTGCCCCTCAAGTGTCCGCACAAAGGTCTGTAGCTTGGCAAGCGTCGCGAGCACACTCTGAAGAAGATCAGACTCAACGGTCTCTAGAGTGCCGGTTTGTCGGAGCACGACATCATCCGAGCCAAGCTCAATGAGAATCTTGTTCATGGCAGGATCATCAGCGACGTATTCCTCACGTTTCTTACGCGTGATTTTATACAAGGGCGGTTGGGCAATGTAGAGATAGCCCGCCCTCACCAAGTCAGGCATATGGCGGCAGAAGAAGGTCAGCAGAAGTGTCCGAATGTGAGCTCCGTCAACATCAGCATCCGTCATGATGATGACCTTGTGATAACGAACCTTCTCGAGGTTGAAGGAGCCTTCCTGGTCTCCGTCTCCAATCCCGGCACCAATCGCCGTGATCATCGCTTGAATTTCCTTATTCTGGAGGGCCCGGTGAAGACGCGCCTTTTCGACGTTTATCACCTTACCCCGCAGTGGCAGAATGGCTTGGGTGGTGCGGTCACGGCCCGACTTTGCAGAACCACCGGCGGAGTCTCCCTCAACAATATAAATCTCCGATTTTGCGGGATCACGCTCGGAGCAATCGGCAAGCTTGCCGGGGAGGCCGCCACCTGACATGACCGACTTCCGCACGGTCTCACGCGCCTTGCGGGCAGCTTCACGGGCACGGGCGGCGTTGACGGCCTTGTCGATGATGGTCTTGGCAAGGTTGGGATTTTCCTCGAAATAGCTTTGGAGACCTTCGTAGACAACTGAACTCACGACGCCCTCAATCTCGGCGTTGACCAGCTTATCCTTGGTCTGCGAACTGAAGCGCGGGTTCGGCATCTTGACACTGATGATACACACAATGCCTTCGCGAACATCGTCGCCACTGAGGGCGGCCTCCTTGTCCTTAAGAATCTTGTTGGCCTTTGCGTATTGGTTAATCGATCGGGTCAATGATCCCCGGAAACCGGTCAAGTGGGTGCCTCCATCTGCGTTGGGAATCGAGTTCGCAAAACAGAGAATCTGATCATTGTAAGAGTTGTTGTATTGGAAGACGACATCAACAAAGACATCGTCCTCCATGATCTTACCGTCGTAATCAATCTCGATCTTGCGCTTTCCCTTGATTAGAACGGGATCAGCGTGAACGAGAGTCTTGTTCTCGCCGAGTTGTTCGACAAATTCCACGATCCCGCGGGCATAGAAGAAGGTCTCCTTCTCGGCCGAATCCGCCCGAGTATCTTCGAGATTAATGGTGAGTCCTGGATTCAGGAAAGCGAGTTCACGCAAGCGCTTGGCTAGCCGGTCAAATTCAAATGAAATGGTGTCGGTAAAGATGGTGGCATCGGGGAAGAACGTAATCTTGGTCCCGGTCACGCCCTTGGGCACGGTGCCCACCACCTTGAGTTCGTTGGCGGTTTTACCGCGCTCAAAAGTAATTTCGTGGAGCTTCTCTTCACGCGAGACCTGCGCAATGAACCAATCAGACAAAGCGTTGACACACTTCGCACCGACCCCGTGAAGACCACCAGAATATTTGTAGGCTCCCTGCCCGAACTTACCACCGGCGTGGAGGCTGGTGAGAACCAGTTCAATGGCCGGAATGCCAAACTTGGGGTGCATGTCGACGGGAATGCCCCGACCATCATCGGTCACGCTGCACGAACCGTCGTCGTTGATCGAGATATCAATCGTCTTACAGTAGCCGGCAAGGTGCTCATCAATCGAGTTATCGAGAACCTCAAAAACACAGTGATGAAGACCACGTATATCGGGGTCGCCGATGTACATTCCGGGGCGCTTTCGCACCGCCTCCAGACCCTCAAGTTTATCAATCTGCCCGGCACCATATTCTTGGTCACCCGAGACCCCGACATCATCGATTTCCACTTCCGGTTTTTCCTCTGCCATTAGAGAGAAATTCTCTGAAATTTCGGACCTTTCGGCAAGATTGTTTCGTCGGATTTAAAGGGTTTTTTCCCTCTGAGAGGGCTTAGAAAACACCGAAAACTAAAAACGCTGCTTGAGCAGGTAAGTCGCGCCCAGAACAATGATCAAGACCACCAACCCAATGACGAACATTTTCGCGACTGTGGTCACCTCGGGTCGTTCCCGACTGGACTCGGAAACACCATTGAAAGGAGGAATTTTACGATACTCCTTAACACCTCCAAGATCCCTGCTTTCGTCAGGGGAACCTGTTCTGACCTTCTCCTTGATAAACTGAAGACGAGGGACGCACGCAATCGGCCTGGGCACACTTGGCAAAGGAGCGGTCACCGATTCGCCACAAGAGGGACACGGGCCGGTCACGCCCCCTAGAGTAAAATCGACTGTGAGTGAAATTTCGCAATGGTGACATGTGAAATGTAAGACATCCCCCTCCTCCGGTTGTTGCGCCATGGAGGGCACTTTCGCACGAATGTCAGCACAAGTCCATCTCTACAATCGCAGCAAAGATTGCTGCCATTTCAGAAGGATCTCCTTCCCTTCAACTCGCCCGGCGACAATTTGCTCCAGAACAGCACGAGACGCGATCACCGAAGGATCAATGCCCAATTCCTCGCCAATCTTATTTCGCTTCTGCATCACGACCTTGACGCGATCTTCAAAAGTTTCGTCATAGCTCCTCCGCTCTCGCTTGGGCTTTGAAGGCCAAGCGGACTCCTCAAGATTTTCAGCCTTTCCGATTGCCTCTTCCAACCTCTGCCTGCGGTCACGTCTGAGCTTCGGTGGGAAATCGATCCTCCCCCCCTCGGCCAGATCCGCAGACCACGCAATAAGCTGCTTGTTCGTCGCCACCATAAAACTAGGACGATTCCAGGCCGCGGCCTCGCCGTCCCGCCATTGCCACAAGGCCTTCAAATACCGGAGTCCGGAGGGCTGGAGACGTCCGCTTCCGCCAATGCGCCAGGATTCCTTTGCCTCGCTTTCTCTTGCGATGACCCGATTACGAGCGGCCTCGCAAGATTCCAAGAACCACTCATATCGCCCTAAATCTTCCAACTTATCCCGCATCGCCTTTGCCATTGGCAAAAGATATCGGACATCATTGCAGGCATATTCAACCATCTTGGGACTGAGAGGCCTCTTACCCCAATCAGCTTTCTGGGAACTTTTGGAAAGCTCGACTCCAAAATATTGTTCAACCAGGCTGGCATAACCAAAACGCTCATGCCCAAGCAACTGAGCCGCGATTTGGGTATCATACAACACTGGAGGAGTGATCTGCCACTCCCGATGCATCAGCGAGATATCGTAATCGGCTCCATGCATCCAAATGTTCGCGGTCGTCAACCAATCGACCAACGAGTCCAGAGGTTCATCAGCCAAGGGATCCACCAAGACGACCTCGTCTCCATAACAGACTTGGATGAGACAGATTCTCTCGGCGTGGCGATAGAGACTATCCGCCTCTAGATCCAGACCAACCGCGCCGTCCCCCACGGGAAGGGCACTTACGAGAGGGTCTGCGTTGATGAAGTAGTCAGTAGCCATAAAAAAAGGAACAGGGAAATCCCTGCTCCTTGGTAGTTTATCAAAGTCAGGTCTTAATCAAGCTCCGATAAACTGGTTAAAACACAGTTTTACTTGGACCGCGCAACCACGCGATAGAACAACTGCCTCCGCCCTTCAGCATTGCTGACCGGAATACGATAGACTTCATAATCACCTTCGATCCGCTCAAGTGAAGCCAAATCAGCGTCTTGCCAAGTATCCAAATCAGATGATTGTTGCGGCACGTAGGTGAGATCTGCTCGATCTGAATCGATCCCAAACTCAACATAGCTGCCGTCCCCTTCACTCACCAACTGCGGAAGATACTTTGGAATATCAGCGATCAGGACGTTGCCACCGAAAGCGTATTCATCGTGGTTGGTGTAACCATCGCCATCAGCGTCGGCATCAGGGCTAGGATCAAATCCAGGACCATACTGCGAAATAAAGGTATTGAAGTTAATATCGGTAGGAATGAAGCGAAGATCGTCGAGGAGAACGCCATCAATCAAATCGGGACCCAACACCCGAGCGTCCGAACCTCTGAAATCCTTTCTGAATCGCACCTGAAGCCTGTGACGCCCCTCTAGGATATCGAAGGCTTCGGCCAACACATCAATCCGAGTATTCCCAGATCCCGCCCCACCTCTCGAAGCGATGACAACACCATCCATCAAAAACTCAAAGATGTCTGAGGCCTCGGCTAGGTTAAAAGCGCGGAAACTGAAGACTCCCGGTCCGTTTACCCAACCGGCCATTGAAACGGTCTGTCCATTACCGACCGTTGAGGATCTTAGGATTTCGGAAGGTCCACCGGGAGAACTACTCCCTCCGGCAAACGCATAAGGCATGAAAAGCGAGCGGCTGTCGAACTCAAGGTCAATTCCCACAATGTTTCCGGCGCGATAAATACTTTCGCGATACTTCGCGAGACTCACCAGCTCAACATTATCGACAAGGCCGCGATCTTCGCCACCGGTTTCCGAAATATCCTTGGAGTAAATCCAGCGAATATCGTTGGTGACATCGGGTAAATAGATTGCCGTTCTTCCCCATTCCCGCTCCCCACTGATGAAGGCGTCCCACGTTTGGGGAACCGCTCCACTGCGATTGAACCAGAGTCGGTCAAAACCCTCTTCTGACGAAACCTTCCAGTCGAACAACAAAACGCCAGAAGCAATTCCATCAAAGCCAAAGATCGATTGATCACCATCGCCAAGACCAATGGCACTTCTTGCAGCACGGGGCTCCGGGTCATTGCCGTCGTTAGCGTCGGTGAGTTCAAAGTCCCATGGGAGGGCACCACCGAAGACAGCAGGCGTCCCTGCCAAGCCAATCGCGTCTCCAAGCGCGACTGCGGTCGGGCGCACCACGAAGTTGAGGGTAACATTCGTTACCGAGTCTCCCTCGCCTGTGAGGACGACAGGAACCGCGAAGAGTCCGGGAACTGTTGGAGCCCCCGAAATTGTTCCGGCGACAGGATCATAGGAAAGTCCCATCGGCAAGTTGCCGACGCTCACTTGCAAGGTCCCAGCCGACTCGAGATTGTAGACAAATGCCGAGCCTTGATCGATCGTGATCGATCGTGCACTCGTCAAAATAGGATCT
>JBLIDI010000143.1:0-10176 GCA_047634075.1 Akkermansiaceae bacterium | reverse complement strand
TCAAATCAAAAGACATCGCTGACCTGATCAACTTTAGTCCCGACATACGACACATTTCGCGAGGGAAGAGCGCCGCTCAATCCCCGATAGAATCAGGCATCCTAGCCTTAAGCTGACGCGAATGAGATCATCCCCAAAGCCGATGACGGCGAGTTGCAGGGGGACGGGAAGTCCTTCGCGCTCGGAGATACGCAGGGTAAGGGCGGCGAGAGCGTCATCGACAGCGAAGAGGCCGGTGGCGGGTGGGAGATCGAGGAGGAATTGCAAAACGATTTGCTCAATTTTACGCCAGGTGTTTTTCTTCCAGAGTGGGAGTCCGGGCAGGAGGTAGACGAGTGGTTCGTGCTCGGCCTTGGCGAGAGTTTTGCGGAAACCGGAGAGACGCTCGCGGGAATAGCGGCGCGGGCCGGAAGAAAATTGCGGGTTTTGATAGAGGGTTTCGCCGCGTGCAAGATAGGCGAATGATTGTAGGCCGAGTTCGAGGAGATGCTCTGCTGCGACTTGTCCGATGAGTTGATTGTTTGGGGTGATGCGCGGGAAGCCGTGGTCGGGTCCTTCTGAGCTGAGGAGAACAACGGCGATGTTACGTTTTTTAAAATCGGCGAGTTCTTCCTCGGTGGCACGGAAGAGGATGATTCCGTCGCCGCGCCATCCGGTGGTGAGTTCGACCTTTTCCATTTCGCCAAAAGAGTCGAAGGGAGTCTCGATCCTCCAAGGTCCGTGGACGCGCATATAATCGACGACTCCGCCAAGAACTGGAAGGGTGTTACTAGCCCAAGGAGGGAGGCGAACACCGATGGTCGGGTGGCTCTGGCTCTGTGATGAAAATGCCACATTCATGATCTTGATTTTTCAGAAAGGAGAGCTAACGGCGATGGGAATAGCGAATTATCTTTTGTAACTCCGACGGTTTTCAGCTTATGGGGCATCTTCATTTTTGCCAAGAAGATTGTCGTTTTTGCCCAATGTGGAATTTCAGAGTCGGTTTATGATGGTGCCGAACTATCGAGTAAGATCCATCTCCCAATCATGAAACTCTCTCCTCTCTATCGTCTCTTCCTGCTTCAAGGAATGATCATGGCTCCGTGTTTGGCGGCTGATCACTCCTGGAATTTTAGTGACTCCAACGACCGCTTTCGAAATACGGAGCTTGGAGGCGAGGCCAGTGCCACTCTTGATTACTATGATCCGAACGGGACCGGTTGGGGGCCGGTGGCGACGGCTTTCGGCACGGCGTCTTTCTTCGGCTTGCCTTCTCTGCCTGGTGGCGAGGCGGAGGTGATGGCTTTCCCCGCTTGTAGCTTTGAGCAGGGATATACGTTAAACCATGGAGGTTCTCCAAACGGGGTTTTTGTGGATGAGGGGTGGATTTCCAATTATACTCTTATTGTTGATGTCCTCTACCCATCGGGAAGCGAGGGGAAATTTCGTGCGCTCTATCAGACGGCTTCTGACAATTCGGATGATGCCGAGATCTACTTTGGGACGGAAAACGGGGTGGGGATTTCAACTCGATATACAGGGTTGATCAAGCCGGACACTTGGCATCGAGTGGTAATCGTGGTGCGCTCGGCACCGGGTGAGGGGCAGTTGCATAAGTATATTGACGGGACTTTCGTAGGGGGACAGGGGACGACAGGTGCGGCGATTGGGGAACGATGGTCTCTGAATGGAGCTCTTCAGCTTTTAACGGATGACGGAGGGGAGACGGCTCCGGGGTATGTTTCGAGCATTCGCTTTATTGATCGTAATTTGACGATGAATGAGGCGATGGCCTTGGGCCAGGCCACGGCGGCGGGGACTCAAGTAGCAGGGCCAGCGGCGGCTCCTTTTCCGTATGAGTTGCCTCGTGAGGTGGACATTATTGCCCATCGGGGAGAGTCCTGTTGTGCGCCGGAGAATACACTTTTGGCATTGGCTTTAGCCTATGATGAAGGGGCAGATTACTGTGAGGTCGATATCCGGATGAGTGGCGATGGTGTGGCGGTCTTGATGCATGACGCGACGGTGGATCGGACGACCGATGGCAGCGGGGCGGTCACTGATTACACGGCGGCCCAGCTTGCATCACGTGACGCGGGGAGTTGGTTTAGCGATGCCTTTAGTGGCGAGTCGGTGCCGACTTTGGAGGAGGCTTATGTTTTGGCAACGGGTAAGGGAGGGAAGCTCTACCTGGATCTTAAAGTAACCGGGATGGAAGGAGCAATTAAGAGGGCCTTAGATGGCGCGGGAGTGGCGGTCGAGGATACTTGGATGTGGGTATATAATAACGCCACGACGGCGGCTGCTCTTCGCAATTTGATGCCTGGAGCGAAGATCATCTGGGGTGAGCCGGGGACGGGGTGGCAGACGAATCCAAACTACTGGGATGAGATGCGCGCGATGGGGGTGTTCGGGTATGATCTCAATGCGGGGAACGGCAACATTGATGCGGAGTTTGCGCTCACGGCGCGCGCGGAGGGTTTTTATATCTCAAATTATACGCTACTTGATCCCGATGCTTTGATCAATTCGGTGGGGCACGGGGCGATGGGGCTGGAGACTGATTTTGTGGCGATTACGAAGATGATGATGCCGCCTTACGATATTATTTTCACGGTGTCTCCCGACATTGATGCAGGGACGGAACTTGGGGCATCGCATCTGAATGCGACGGCGGCAATTGCAGGGACATTTTCGTATGATCCTCCGGCGGGGACGGTCTTGCCGGCGGGGACCTCGATTCTATCGGCGACCTTCAACCCTGATGATCAAGCGACCTATCCGGTTCGGACGGTTACGGTGCCGATTTTCGTAGATGGCGGGCCCGTCGATTTTTCGACGGACAAGGAGGTCTATGACTATGAAGAGGACATTATCGTAACTTGGGAAAATGGTCCCGCCAACGCTTCGGACTGGATCGGAATTTACGCGCCGGGAGCCGTTCCCGGCGGGGATCTAGCGTCGACAATTTGGAACTACACGAATAACACTAGGACAGCGGATGTGGGGTCGGCAAGTGGAACGGTGACTTTTTTCGCGCCACCATTGCCGCCGGGTGAGTGGAATCTCTTTTTCCTGGAGGACGATGGCTACGGAGCGCTGGCGGGGCCAAATACGATTACGGTGCAAGGATCAGATCTAGAAGCTTTTTGGTCGGATTCGATGACCTTCGAAGCGGAGGGCTCAATGATCTTACGATGGGTGGTCAATCCGAATGGCTTGGTAATTGAAAGTCTCGAGGTGAGTGACGGATTCACCGTCACGGATGTCTTGGGGCGCACTTCGCTGACTTTGCCTGCCCCGAACGAGGCGACGACTTATACGCTGACCTTAAACGGGGGGGTGCGAGCCGGAACTACGGTCTTTCCGTCCAATCCAGCGGGAGGGTTGCTTTCAATTCCTGCGAACGCCCTACTTCCCGGGGAGAATCTTGAGGTGTCATTCTCAGGAGGTCAGGGGAATGCAAGCGATTGGATTGGCATCTACCAAGCGGGGATCATCCCCTCGGGCGATCCCGCATCCTCTCGCTTTCTCTACGTCGATGGTAACACTGAGGGAACGGTGATTTTTGATCTCGCTGGGAATCAGCTTCCCGAGGGTGAGTATGCCATTTTCTTCTTCGTTAATGATGGCTATGAGCGGATCGCTGATCCCTTGCGTCTGACGATCGGGACGGCGCCGGTCGTGCCGACGGCGCTTGAAATTACTGCATTTGAGCGAGATGAGAACGGGGGTGATTTCGTTTGGTCTGCGGTTGCGGGTCAGGTGTATGAGGTGAGGATCTCGACTGATCTGGTAAGTTGGGAGGTCGTCAGTAATCCGGTGAGGGCTGACGCTGATGAAATGAGTCTTCGGATTCCGGCGACACTACTTCCCGATGACGGGACGTTGTTCCTTCGGGTTCAGGTTGCCCAATAAGGGGCTGAAAAGTGATATAATTAGGTAGAATTGCTTCGTGTGGTTGCGGAGCAGATTGAGTAGCATTTTGAGATGAACTTGTTTCGCTTTGTTTCCGTTGTAACGTTTTTTGGGGTTTTACCGGCATTGGCCCAGATGGTCACTCTAGAGAAGGCGCACTATGATGTCGGAGCGGACATCAAGGTGGACTTTTCCGGTGGGCCGGGGAGTGCTACGGACTGGATCGGGCTCTATGCTCCTGGAAATATTCCGGATGGGAGTCCGGGAGCGATGGTCTGGAATTACACGAACGGGACGCAAACGGGTGGTGGCAATACGACCGAGGGGACGGTGACTTTCTCGGCGGGGTCGTTGGTGGCGGGAGAGTATGCGGTGTGGTTTCTCGCGAATGATGGCTACGAGGTTTTGGCGGGGCCGGTGCGTGTCATGGTTTCGCGGGAGGTTCCTCCGGTGTCTTGGGTTGTTTCGGAGTTCCGGCAAAGACATGCGGTGAGCGAGGCGGCCTATTCGGGGAGGATTTCAGCCTATGCGAGCGATCCCGGTTTTATCTTTAGTAAGGTATCGGGGCCGGGTTGGCTGACGGTGTCGGAAGCGGGCGAGTTGGGCGGGACACCGGGGGCGGGAGATGTTGGCTTAGGGGAGTTTTTGGTGAGGGCGAACGATGGTGAGAATGAAAGGGACGCCACTTTGAAGATTGAGGTTTGTGGGGCGGGTGCGGAGGTGGTTCGCGAGTTGAAGGTGATGAGCTATAATGCCTGGCACGGGTGGGGGCAGATGACTAACGGACACCGTAAGGGGATCGAGTCGATCATTCTCGCGGACGCGGATATTATCGGGATGCAGGAAAGCACGGATAATGTCAGCGGTCAGGGAGGGTATCAGCCTCAGAAAGTTGCGGAGGCCTTGGGCTGGTTCTATCGGGCGGGTCTGAGTGGTTCTCTGGGAGTGATCAGTCGCTACCCTATTATTGGGGAGGTATTAACCGCGGGAAGTGCGCAAGGGGCACGGATTATGGTGGCGGAGCGTCCGACGAGGGAGGTCGTTTTAATGAACTGCCATCTCGATCCTCGGCGTTATGGACCTTATGCGGCGCAGCTTGAAGGAGCGACAGCCGCGACGGTCCTAGCTGAGGAGTTGGCTTCACAGCGGGATGAGGAGATTACGGCTATGATGGATGGGATGGTGAGTTTGCTGGAGAATGCGGATGAGGTGCCGGTCATTTTGACAGGTGACTTCAATGCGCCTTCACATCTGGACTGGACTCCAGAGGCGGCGTCGAGTCATGACGGAGTGCACGGAGTGGCGTGGCCCACAAGTAAGAGGGTTGTCGGAGATGGGATGAAGGATTCTTTTCGTGAAGTAAATCCCCAACCAGAGTTGCAGGGAGGGGTGACTTGGTCGCCCATTTTCAAGGGGGGGGAAGCTCAAGATCGGATCGATTTTGTTTACTACAAAGGTGGGGATGTCACTCCGGTAGCTTCGGAGGTCTTTGTGATGGAGGTTGAGGTGTCCTTGGGGCCTGAGAGTGGGCAGACGGATGCAATTAGGAATAATACTTGGCCGAGTGATCATGCCGCGGTGGTCACAACCTTTCGCCTTCATTCGGTCGATGAGGATGAAGATGGACTTTGTGATGCCTTTGAAATGTCGAATTTTGGCAGTCTTATGGCGGAGATAGGCGCGGGCGATGCCGATAGGGATGGCTCGAGTAATGAAGTTGAAGAATTTTTTGCGACTGATCCGGGGAATGGGGATTCGCGACCGGGGATGAGCTTGGTCTTCGATGGCTCGTGGAAGGTGATGTGGGATTTTTCGACGCGGGCGTATTTTGGGAAGTTGGTGTGCGAGGAGTCGCGCGATCTCGTGGGGTGGCAAGAGGTTTGGAATTTGGGAGACGATCCCTTGCTGGACTCCGGAATACTGCAGGCTGATATGATTGGGGCCGGGCAGTGGCGGGGAAAGATGGCGGTGACAAAGGGGCGAAGTTTGTCTTTCTACCGGCTCAGGTATGATCTTTCGAAGCTCTGAAGTTCAGAGACGGTGTCGTCCTTGCCTTTTCGACGGGCACTTGCCTTGCCGACGAGTCTGGCGATAAAGGAGGCTGGGTTTAAAGATTTGGATCGGAACATCTATCTCGATCCGGTGATTCATCCGGGGACTACGTGGTCGCCCTTATTTGTGAGACGGAATGGCAAAGCGGCGGCGCTCGACCGAATTGACCGGCTCGATTTGAAGTCGGCAAAGAAGTTGGAGGACGAGGAGGTTCCAGTTTTAAGGCGAAATTTCCTGAGTGCTCACGCGGCGGTTTTGCTCGAATTCGAGTGGGTGTCCGAACCGGGCTTGAAGGGGGAGGCGAAGAAGTAAAGGAAGATTGGGAGGAGGGCGAGGGCGAGGGCTGAGGTCACTCCGATGATGAGGGCGTATTCGCGGAGGGTGAGTTTTAGGCCGTCTTCGTTGGTTTTGAGGGAGCCGAGGTCGTTGAGGATAGAAGTGGGGACGTGGCGCGCATTGCCATCATGATAGTGGCCGCCGAGTCGGGTCGCGATTTGTTGGAGGGCACCGACGTCTTGGCGGGATTGACGACCGTCGATCATGGAGCCTTTGGTGGGGTTTCCGACTCCCATCACGAGGACGCCATCGATTGCCGGAGGCATCTTGGGCATGCCGGTGGCGGGGACGGTATCGCCATCGCTGACGAGGAGGAGAGTTGCGGAGTTGGGCGGCCAATCCTTGGCGATCTTGGCCGCTTCCTCGAGACCATCGAAGAGTCGGGTTTTGCCGACGGGAAAGACGGAGGACATGTCCATGCCGTCGAGGAAGTTGAGGATCACTTCGGGGTCGCGGCTTTCCTGTACGACGGGTTTGGCTCCGTTATAAACGGCGACCATGGTGATGTGGAGTTTGTCATCGGTGGTGCGTTTGAGGAGGGATTGGACCAGACCGGAGGCGCGCTCCGTACGAGAAAGACCGGAGTCCTCGCCGGAGTCTTGAAGTTTCATGGAGGGAGAGACATCGAGGACGAGGAGGAGGTGGCGCCGTTCCTTGGGCTCGACCGTTTTGACTTCGGCGCGATGGGCCTTGGGTTCGAGGAGGAAGAGGGTGGTGAGAGCCCAGGTGAGGCTGCCGAGGAAGAGGATGCGGAGGATGGGAGCGAGAATGGAGAGCGCGGAGAAGCGACCATCAGGACCAAAGGCGAGGTAACGCACTTTCTTGACCCGACCGGTGTGGAGGAGTTCGGCGCCGGTCGCGAGAAGGGCGGTGGCGATGGCGACTAGGATGGGAATAAACATTACCAGGGGGCGTAGCGGAGTCCGAAGAGGGTGAGGAGGTAAAGACCGGCGAGTGAGAGCGCGGTGATGACGTAAGGTTTGAAATTATCGACGGGGTCTGGGGTGAGGCGGACGAGTGAGGCCTGGGCCATTTCATCGATACGGGCAAAGACGGCGTTGAGGGCGGCGGGGTCACCGGCGGCAAAGGTTTCTCCGCCGGTAATAGCGGAGATGACGGAGACTTCGGCAGGAGGCGCGCCGCCTCCGATGTGGACCGCGTAAACGGTGATGTTATTGTCGGCGAGATCGCGGGCGATTTTGACGTCGTTACCATTGGAGAGGTCGAAGCTGGCACCATCGGAAAGGAGGATGATCATGCGGTCGCCAGTTTCGGTGGTGAGGAGTTCTTTTTGAGCCTGCTTGAGGGCCTTGCCGATGTAGGTGCCGCCGTTGAACCAGCGGGGAAGTTTACTGGGGTGGAGGAAAGCGGGGGCGTGTTTAAAGGCCGAGACGTCGGTGGTGAGAGGAACCCAGCGGAGGTTGTCGCCTCCGAAGACCATGAGGGAGAAGGCGTCGCCTTCACGGTAGGTGAGGAATTCGTTGAGTGATTCGGTGGCGGCGGCGAAGCGGTCACCGGCGCCGAATGAAGTGGTCATGGAGCCGGAGACATCAAGGCAGAAAAGGATGTTGGTGAGTTCGCGTTCGGACTTGGGGCGTTCGAAGGTGCGGGGGCCGGCGGCGATGAGGATGAGAGTGGCGAGGACGAGGTGAGGGAGGGTGTTGACGAGGTTGAGGGTGAGGTCGAGCGATCTGCGATTTGTGAGATTTTGGTAATCGAAGGGAAGAGGGAGGGCACGGGTGCGGGCGAGCCATTGCAAGACGATCAGGATGATCGGAATGGCGAGCGCGATGAGGACGAGAGGGTGGGCGAAAGTCACGGGAGAGAGATGAAATTTGAGATCTGAAATTTGATCACGAGAGTTTAGATTTGAACTTTGAAGGTTGGGAGGAACGCCCAATCTTGAATTTTGAATGCTTGGTGGTGGGGGCCTAGGTTATTGGCCGGTAGGGGGCCAGGAGAGGGGAGATGTCGGTTTGGGAGAGGTTGGGGTTTGGGGCGTGGAGCCATTCCTCGAGTTTGAGGATGAGGGGGGAGGCTTCGGGGTGGCTGCGGAGTTCGACGAGGGCTCTTGCGGGAGGGAGGTTTTGGATTTGGGGGAGCTTTTGTTTCCAGTGGCCGAGGATGAGGCGTTCGAGGTTGGCGCGTTCGGTGTCGGTGAGGTCGTCGCTGGAGGCGTTGGCGACAAGGACCTGAAGTTTTTCGTGGAGAGTGGGAGGAGGGTATTCGGAGAGGAAGTCGGCGACTTGTTTTTTGCGGTAGAAGACAATGGCGAGAAAGATGAGGAGCCAGATGGTGCCGAGAACGATGATGAGGGTTTGGTATCCGCCGAGTTTATGGGGTGGGACGGGTTCGGGGTCGCTTGGTTTGGGCAGGGAATCGAGAGGGTGGATGATGGTGACTTGAAAAGTGGCGGCGAGGTTTTCAACCGGGGCTTTGGTGTCGGTGTAGCGGAGGAAGGTGGCGATTGGATGGGTGCCGGGGTCGAGGGCGTAGGCTTCGAGGTCGTAGCGGAAGCCATCGGCCGCGGGCTTGATTTCGAGGATGCGGATGACGAGGGAGGACTCGTTGTTTTTGCGGGGGATGACTTCGATTTCCGAACCGGGGATGTAGAGGTCGGTGATGGGGGTGGGGAGGCCGAGGGGAGCTGAGGTTTGGCCTTGGGAAAGCAAGGTTACGATGAAAAGAAAGAAGGGTGCTTTGATCATCGGGAGAGGAGGTTGCGGGATTTGAGGTAGAGGCGGAGGGCGGCGAGGAAGGGGCGCTCGGTGTGAATGGGGAAGTGGTCGAGGGAGGCCTTCTTGAGGGAGGTCGTGAGGGCTTCGAGAGAGGTGAATTGCCTTTTGGCGGAGAGGGTGGTTTCGCGGCCCGTTTCGATTTCGCGGCCGCGGATGAAGCCGGCCCCGGGGAGGGCGTCTTCGGCAGGGTCGCGGAGGGGGAGGACGACGAGGTCGTGGCGGTGGCCGAGGAGCTTGAGCGCGGGAAGGGCGTCGGGATCGTGGAGATCGGAGAGGATGAAGATAAGGGAGCGTTCGCCGAGGGAGGGGTTGAGCGCGAGGAGCTTTTGGCCGAGGCGGGTCGGTTCGGAGAAGTCGTAGTTCCGGAGTTCGTGAAGCCATTGCAGGATGGTTTCGCGCGAGAGGGAGGGCTTGATATTGAGCTCGCGGGAGCCGGCACCGAGGATGCCGACGGGTGAGACGCGGTCGAGGGAGGCAAGGGCGAGGCCACCGGCGATCTGGGTCGCAAGTTGGTATTTTGAAACTTTGGTCGAGGACAGGGTCATGGAGGCGGAGGTGTCGACGATGAACCAGACGGGGAGGGATTTGGGGGATTCGTATTCCTTGACGTGGACCTTGCCAGTGCGGGCTGTGATGCGCCAATCGATCGCTTTGACGGGGTCGCCGGGGACGTAGTGGCGGGATTGCACGTATTCGAGACCCTGTCCGAGGAAGGGGGAGCGGTCTGTTCCGTAGGAAAGGGAGTCGGCGAGGCGCTTGACCGCGAGGAGGAACTGGCGGGAGTCGAGGAGGGCGGACTGGTTTGGGGTGAGGCGGGGCATGGTGAGGGAGCGAAGGTCGAACGCTGAACGTCCAATTTTGAATCTTGAATGCTGGGAGGAGGGTCGCGTTAAGGGCTTTGCCTTACGCGATCGGTAGGAGTCTTTAAAAATCGGGGTGAATCGGGGCCCTATCTTCTCGAATCTGTGGTGAGATTCTTAGTGGAATGGGGAGCTTGGATTAGGGTATTTTTTTTGAACCGCAAAATACACGGAAAACGCGAAACTTGCTTGAGGGGGACACTCGGAGAGATGTCGATCCTTAGGAGATGGAGTCGTTGAGGATTTGTTGGAGGACGGCTTGTGGGGTTTTGCCTTCGGCGAGGGCTTCG
>JBLIDI010000142.1:0-10182 GCA_047634075.1 Akkermansiaceae bacterium | reverse complement strand
TGGAAGACTATTTTGTCCCCCGGCTTTCGGAGGTAATGCCCTGCCATCACGACGTGTCTCCGGGTGACGAGGGTCGCGGTCATTCGCTGATTGAAGGAGACTCCGGACATGTCGAAATTGCGGGACCAACCTGGCATCATCTCAGCATCATTTTTATCGGAGTATTGCTTGAAGATGTTCGGAAACCCGCCCGGTGGGGGCAGGGTGGGGTCGGTAAATACGACGGGCGTTCCTGATGAGCACGAAGCGAGGGTGAGACAGAGGATCGCGAGGAAAGATCGGCGCATGTTTCCAAGTTAAGGCAGTTGAGGAACAAAAAAAGCCCAGAATGAGGCCTTCACTGTGAACGAACTTTTTTTTTCTAAATTGCATAGGATTTCTGAGCCCCCTATCGGCGTGGCCGGGGGGGGAATGAATTTGCCGATTGAGTCCGGCGGCGTTTGGGAATGTAATTCAGACTTCGATATGAAACTGCTTACCCCTGTTCTTGCTTTTGCCTCGACCGCAATAATTCTCTCGGCCTCCCCGCGGGCTTTACCGGAGGGCCAGTTGCCGAACGACAAGCGCCTCGCTGATCTCAAGGATTTGAATGGCTACTTTCCTTTCACGCCGCCGACCACGAAGGAGGAGTGGGCCGAGCGATCGGAGAAACTCCGGCATGCTCTCAAGGTGTCGGTGGGCTTGTTCCCCGAGCCTGACCGGACTCCGCTTCATCCGGTCATTCATGGTCAGATCGATGGCGGCGATTTTACGGTCGAGAAAGTTTACTTCGAAACACGCCCTGGATTTTTCCTCACCGGAAGTCTCTACCGCCCCAAGGGCGGGAGCGGAAAGCGGCCCGGAGTGCTGTGCCCGCACGGGCATTGGGATGAGGCGCGCTTCTACGATGCAGGTGAGGCGAGCGTCAAGAATCAGATCAAGGAGGGGGCCGAGGCGGTGCTCGAAACGGGACGCAATCCCATCCAGGCCCGTTGTGTTAGACTGGCTCGACTCGGTTGCACCGTCCTGCAATACGACATGCTCGGTTACTGCGATAACGACCAGATTTCCTATCAACTTGCGCATCGCTTCGCGAAGCAGCGGCCCAAAATGATCGGCGAAAAGAACTGGGGTCTCTACACACCCCAGGCGGAGTCGCATTTACAGAGCATCATGATGTTGCAGACCTGGAACTCGATGCGGGCCATCGATTTTCTTCAGGGCCTCGACGATGTCGATCCCGAGCGTATCGCAGTGACGGGCGCGAGCGGGGGAGGGACCCAGACCTTTGTGATCTCGGCGCTCGATCCGCGCGTGAAGGTCTCGATGCCGGCCGTGATGGTTTCGACCGCGATGCAAGGTGGTTGCACTTGCGAGAACGCCACCCTCATGCGCGTGACGGACGGCAACATCGCCTTCGCGGCCTTGTTCGCGCCCAAGCCACTTGGACTCACTGCTGCGAACGACTGGACCGAGGAGATGGCAATAAAAGGATTTCCGGAATTGAAGAAGACCTACGAGATTTTGGGGGCTCCGGACAAGGTCATGCTGCACGACCGCACCGAGTTCGGGCACAACTACAACCTGCCCTCACGCCAAGCGATGTATCGCTGGTTCAACACGCACCTCGACCTGGGAGCAGGAAAACCGGACGTGGAGCAAGGACACAAACGCTTGACGGAAAAGGACCTCACGGTGTGGGATGACAAGCACCCGAAGCCGAAAGGGGGGGACGACTTTGAGCGCACGCTGCTTGCGGGGTTGATGGAGGATTCCGCCAAGAAGGTCGCTGCCGATCCAGAGGTGGCGCGGCGTGGCTGGGAGGTTGTCCTTGATTCAAACCTGAAAGATGCGGGGAAGGTCGAGTGGCAGTTGGTGAGTAAGAAAGATCGCGGGAGCTACCTCGAGATGCCGGGCCTTCACAACAACTCCACCTACGAGGAGCAGGTCCCGGTGGTGTGGCTTTATCCGAAAGGAAAATGGAACAAACGTGCCGTGATCTGGCTGAGCCCGGATGGGAAAGCGGGACTTTACGATGAGAACGGAGAGCCGCGGGCCGAGGTGAAGAAGCTGCTGGCGGACGGAAACTCAGTGTGTGGCATGGATCTCTTTTTGCAGGGCGAGTTCGTGGCGGATGGCACGGCCGTGAGCGAGACTCGCCGGGTCAAGAATCCGCGTGAGTCCGCCGCATACACCCTCGGTTACAACCGGCCTCTCTTTGTGCAACGACTTCATGATGTCCTGAGCACGATCACGATGATACGGAACGATCAGCACGGTGCGGAGAAGATCGATCTGGTGGGGCTGAAAGGAGCCGGTCACTGGGCCGCCGCTGTCAACTTCGCGGCTGGCGAGGCCCTCGATCGCGTTGTGATCGAAACCGGGGGATTCGAGTTCATCAAGGTGAAGAGCATCCGCGATCCAGATCTCCTGCCTGGCGCTGCAAAATACGGAGACCTGGGTGGATTGATCAAGTTGGCCGCAAAAGCGCCGTGGGTGGTCGACGAGAAAGGGCTTCCGGACTGGTTGAAATAGGGCCGTGGTCGGGCCCGCAAGTGCTCCACCTTACCGTGTCATTACCTCACTGCTCGCCACCGCCTTACGTTCATCGGTGACATCGACATACCAAGCGGTCGCGTCGTCCGGCGGGCCCTCGCCTGCGATACTCTTGTCGGCCAAGGTGAGATCTCGAGTCGTCCACGGACGGGTCTTGTTCTTTTTGTGCGGTCCGGTTGTGAAATGAAGGCGTGCGCTCAGAAGTTTTGTGGAAGACTCGACCTCGGTGCTGATCTTCCCGTCTTTCAGGGCAGGTCGTGACACGACGGGCATGGGCGTTCCGTTTTTGAGATACTGATCGGCAAAGATTAAGAATTCCGGGAAGTCGAAGATGTGGCCGTGGCGCATCTTGAGTTGGATGCTGTAGTTCTTTTCGGTGCGAACGAGGGCGCATGACTTGGCGTAGCTATCCATCGGGTAGGCGAAATCATTCGTGCCGTTCAGGAAAGCGAGCGGCATCCGTGCCGAAGCAAGATACTGGGAAGGATCCCACAAGGTGTGCCACTTGTCGGACTGCACGGCGCTCATCTTGCCGAATTCGGAATCTCTCCAGGCACTATTGTCGCGCAGGAATCCACATCCGTAGACCGGCATCGCGAACTTGAAGCGCGTATCGAGGCCCGCCACGATGCAGGTGAGGTAGCCGCCCCAACTGATTCCGGTCACGCCGGTGCGCTCGATATCGACTTCGTCGAAACTGCGGACCAGCGAGTGCGCCAGGAGGACATTTGCGACGGCATGATACGACCATTGGTTTTCGTGAGGTTCGTCGATCGTGGCAAATTTCTGCTCGTGGCCTTGTTCCGGGCCGCCGTCCGGCAAGCGCTTGCCATCGGGGCCGCGGCCCGAATGGTCCATTGCGATCGCGGCATAGCCGCGCTTTGCCCAGAGTTCGACCCACTGGGGAAAGGCCTTCCCGCCGCCGCCGTGCACCAGAACGAGGGTGGGGAACTTACCTGATTTGTCGGCCTTAATACCGAAGCTTGCGGGTGACGCGTAGTAGGCAAAGACGCTGGTGGGTTTCCCTTTGTAAGGAAGCCCGCGATAGGTGAGTGACTTCACCGGGTTCTCTTCCTTCAACCACGCGTGGGTCGGCGCTTTGGATAGGGCTTCCACGTCCCACGGAGTGGAGGCAGGCAGTGGGAGCGGTTCGGCCGCGCGAGGAGAAAGTCCGGAGATGAGAAGGAGGACCAGGATGACATTGACGAATTTGCTCACATCCCGATTGAATGGCCGCGACCCTGCGCCCGCAAGTCTGCAATGATCTTTCGGCCCCCGCCCCTGTGAGTCCGACCCTGCGCCGCAGGGGATGAGACGCCCTTCTACGAGAATGGCAAAAGGACCGCCCGTGTTGCGCCAACCCGCTTGAAGAGGATTTACTTTGCGCTGCGAAACTGGGTGTCCATACTTCATTGAAGTTAGAGAAATTTGCCCCATGAAAAATATGAAAACAGCACTCATCCTGATCTCCGCTTCGATCGCTCTCGCGACAGCCGACGAAGATAAGAAGCACATTGGCGTCGGCGCTCAACCCGAAGCGGGCGCCGAAGTGATCATCGACGGATCACGTAAGATGCTCGATGAAAAATGGACCTATTGGAAGGGGCCCCGATTTCGCTCTGCGCTGCCTATTAAATGGAAGATTGTCGAAGACCCGGTCGATGCTGGCACCGCAGTCCAGACGGATGACCCGGCCGCCAAGGGCGGGAAGTATGGCACCGCCGACATCGTCACTAAAAAGGAATATCGCGACTTCCGCCTGCACATCGAATTCCTGATCCCTAACAAGGGCGGGAATAGCGGCGTCTATCTGCAAAACCGCTACGAGATTCAAGTGCTCGATGGTGACAAGACGAAACATGGGATGGCCGCCGTGATCAACGAAACGCCCTCACCTTACCACGCCTACAAAGGTCTCGGGAAGTGGAATTCCTACGACATCGTCTTCCGCGCGGCGCGATTCAAAGAGGGCACGCTGAGCGAGAAGGCGAAAGTCTCGATGTATTTCAATGGCAAAAAAGTCCACACGAATGTCATGATTAACCAAGTCTGGGGTGGCGAAAATTCTGGTCTCGACGGGGGGAATGATGGTGGCAAAGGCATCACCGATGTGCCTGGAGGTCTCAAGCTGCAATGCGAAGGTCACGACGTACGCTACCGCAACGCCTGGATCAAAGAGCTGGATCTCAAAGAGAACGACACTGATTTTTAAGCGCAATTTCGCTCAAGGCTCTCCGCGCCAGAGAACTCCTAGGGAAGTTTGGGACGGAGCCGGGAAATCTTTGCGGAACAAAGAAGCCCGGAGTGCGCAGTAGCAGCTCCGGGCTTTTTGAAGATGGCGTGGCTTAGCGGTCGACGCGGGCCGAGCCCCCTCCGACGAGTTTTGCGACTTCCTCCTTGGTGACCATGGTGGTGTCGCCGGGAGTGGTCATGGCGAGCGCACCGTGGGCGGCGCCCCATTCGACCGCTTGGGCGGCGTCGTTGAATTCGAGGAAACCGTAGATCAGTCCGGAGGCGAAAGAATCACCGCCGCCGACGCGGTCGAAGATTTCAAGATGCTCGCGGTTGACGGAGTTGTGGAATTCTCCGTCATGCCAAGCGAGGGCGGCCCAGTCGTTATCGGAAGCACTGTGGACTTCGCGAAGGGTGGTGGCGGTTGCCTTGAAGTTCGGGAACTCGGTGACCGCCTTTTTGATCATGTTCTTAAAGCTATCGAGCTGGAGGCCGGTGATGTTTTCCTCATCGACGCCCTCGACTTCAAAACCGAGACATGCCGTGAAGTCTTCTTCGTTACCGATTATGACATCGACATACTTGGCGATCTCGCGATTGACTTCCTGAGCCTTGTCTTGTCCGCCGATGGACTTCCAGAGGGACGGGCGGTAGTTGAGGTCGTAGGAAACGATTGTCCCGTGTTTTTTGGCAATCTTGCAGGCTTCGATGGTGAGTTGGGCATTGCCCTCCGAGAGCGCAGCGAAGATGCCGCCGGTGTGGAACCAACGGACCCCGAGGGTTCCAAAGATGTGCTCGAAGTCGAAGTCATCGACGGTGAGCTGACTGGCGGCGGTGTGGCCACGGTCGGAGGTTCCTTTGGCGGCACGGACGCCGAAACCACGCTCGGTGAAGTTGAGGCCGTTACGAGCGGCAACACCGAGACCATCGAAATCAGCCCATTTGATAAATTGGGTATCGACTCCGCCTTGGAGGACGAGATCTTCGAGGAGGCGGCCGACTTCGTTATCGACGAATCCCGTGAGGACGGCGGCGCGTTTGCCAAAGCAGCGGCGGAGACCACGGGCGACGTTGTATTCGCCGCCGCCTTCCCAGGCTTGGAAAGTACGGGTGGTGCGGACGCGGCCGTCACCGGGATCGAGACGGAGCATGATTTCGCCCATCGAGAGGATGTCGTAGGCGCATTCTGAAGCTGGTTTGATATCGAGGCTCATAAGATTGATGGAATACTAGAATTTAAATGACACCGTTGGCGCAGAGAATGTCGTCTGCTCCGGCGAAGAAGTTGATGGCGTTGTCGAGGCAGCGGTTCGCTTGGCGTTGCACGGATTCGTGAGTGCGGGAGCCAATGTGGCTGGTGATGATACAGTTTGGGGCACCGATGAGTGGGTGATTGGGAGCAGGCGGTTCGGCGTCGAGGACGTCGGCACCGTAGCCGCCGACCTTACCGGATTTCAAGGCATCGGCCATATCCTGTGTGTTGACGAGTTCGCCGCGGGCGCAGTTGATAACGACAACATCGTCGCGCATTTCGGCGATCTTGGAGGCATTGATCATGTCCTCGGTTTCCTCGTTGAGGAAGCAGTGGAGGGAAACGACATCAGAGTTGTGAAGGACCTCATCCATGTCGGCGCAGCGTTTCACGCCGTATTCGGAAGCAAAGGCTTCATCGAAATAGGGATCAAAGGCGATAATCGCCATTCCGAATGCGCGGGCGCGGATCGCGACTTCCTTGCCGATGCGGCCGAGGCCGATGATGCCGATAGTTTTCCCCATGATTTCATTGCCGACGGGCTTTTTCCAACCGGCGACCCATTCGCCATTTTGGACGGCGACGGCATTGGATTGAATGTCCTTGGTGATGCCGAGGAGGAGCCCGAAGGTGTGTTCGGCGACGGTGGTGTGGTTGACGCCAGGGGTGAAAAGGACGGGAATCTTATTCGCGGTGGCGTGGGCCACGTCGATTTTATCGAGGCCGATGCCGTATTTCGAAATGATCTCGAGCCGAGGGAGGGATTTGTCAATGACGGCCGCGGTGATGGCATCGTCCCCGCAAAGGAAGGCCTCGAACTCGCCCGCGAGCTCGAGCATGGCGGCTTCTGAAAGTGGTCCGCGAGCGCGAACGACTTCCCAGTCTTGGGAGTTCAAGAGATCCTGATGAGTTCCAGGAGTGTCCTGGAAGGAGGTCGTGGTAAGGAGAACGCGTTTGCTCATGATGGGGTGTGTCTAAATTTGTGTGACAGGTTGCTAGTTGAGGAGAGGGGTTTTTACAATGAAAACGAGGCTATCGAGTGAGAATTCCTTTTGCGGAGGGGGAGCGGACGGCCTCGATGAGCTTACCGGCGGTGGCGCTCCAAGTGAGTTGATCGGCTTGCGCAAGAGCCTCGTGGTAGCCTAAGGTGGAGTTCAAAACGATGGAATAGGCAAGCTTGATTTCCTTGCGTTCAGTTGGGGTGAAGCCACCGCGCCTGAGGCCGATGACATTTAAACCAGAGAGCTTGTTGGTTTGATGAACGGTGCAGTAGGGCGGAACGTCCTTGGTGATGCTCGAGTTGCCTTGGGACATCGCGAAGTCGCCGATGTGGACGAATTGGTGGATGCCGGTGCCTCCGCCGAGGAAGATCTTGGAGCCTAGGAGGCAGTGGCCGGCGATCATGACATTGTTGGCGAGGATGTTGTCATCGCCGATTACGACGTCGTGAGCGAGGTGGGCAACGGCCATGAGAAAATTGCGATCACCGATGCGGGTGTGGCCACCGGGCCGGGTGCTGCGGTTGATCGTGACGTATTCGCGGAAGGTGTTATCATCACCGATTAGGACGCCGGATTCGGTCGCGGGGTCGAAGCTGAGATCCTGTGGTAAGCTGCCGATGACGGCGCCGTGCTCGATGAGATTGTGCGCGCCCATGATGACGCCACGGCAGATTTTGGCGTGGGAGTCGATGCGGCAACGGGGGCCGATCTCGACATCATCCTCGATGATTGTGAAGGGGCCAACTTCGACATCATGGGCGAGTTTAGCGGTGTTTGAGACGAGGGCTTGCGGGTGGATTTGAGACATCAGTTGAAGATGGGATCAGGAACCGTGACGATGGTTTCAACCGCCATTCCCCATAATTTTCTGAGAGGGATTTTGATGGTGTCATTGGTCAGGTCGATTTCGATTTTTCGTTTCACGAACTCCTCTTGTTGCGCTGTTGAGAGAAGTTCGGTAATGTCCTTGGCACTGGCGATTGGGTGGTGATCAGCTTCTGCCAAGAGCCACGTCCACGCGATTTGTGGAGGAGATTGATCTCGAGGCGCCGATCCACCATCTTTATAAATTCAAAAGGTTCGACCCCTGCGGTATAAAGCTCGTAGGGTCCGTTGGGGTGCTTGCGGTAGAAGGCGAGATCTTTTGCCAGAGGAGGTTTCTTAAGTTCGGCATTTGTCTCCCAAGGTTTAGTGTTGCGAATCAAGAGAAATTGTCTTTCGAGAGAGGCGATCAGTTTTTCACGAGAAGCATCGGGATCGAGCGGGAACTCCAGAAGTTCACGCGTTGTCACCTGATGGGGGAAGTCGTCCTTCCAAGCCATGGGCTTTGGATCCAAATTAAGACTCGATAATTTGAGGGAGCCATTGAAATCCTTTGCGATTTCGATGGCAAACCGAGTCTCTCCTTTTTGCGCCAAAAGAAAGTCTTCACGAGTGGCCCGAAGTTTGAGCCAGTGTTGTCGGAGCTTTCGCAGCGTGCTTCCTTTTTGAGCGGGGTCTTCGATCTGTGAAATCTCCGCGACCGAGTCATAAGCGGAATTTGCGAAGCTGCTCGTGACCAAGGACCAAACCAAGGCTGGTTCGATTTTCGCAATTTTTTTTCCGGGGTGATCCTCGTGAAAATCTGCTTTTGCGAGAAGGTCGATCCAAGTTTTTCCGAAGACGGGGCAAACTGAGATGAGGAGAAGGACGAGGAGAGCTTTCATCGCTAGAGTTCGCCTTCTTCGGCGAAGGAGTAGTATCCTTGAGTTCCGTCAGTGGGTCGTCCGATAACGAGGTGATCGACAAAGTTGAGCCCCATCGTGACCGCTGACTTGGCGAGGTTTTTGGTGAGTGATTTGTCGGGTGCGCTGGGGGTCGTTTCGCCGGAAGGGTGATTATGGGCGATGGCGAAGTTGGGGGCTTGGTCGATGAGGACGGGGCGGAGGATTTCAGAGATTGAGGCTACGGTCTGATTGGTGGAGCCACTCGAGAGTTCGCGCATCCGGATGAGCTTGCCATTGCTGAAGAAGGTCAGAACGAAGAGTTTTTCGGTGGCGAGGTGGGCAAGTTGGGGAGCCAGGAATTGGTAAATCGCAAAGCTCGAGGAAAGCACGGTGCTGCTCGAACCATCGCGGGCGGCGCGTGACCCGAGTTCGAAGGCGGCTTGAAGTTGGCAGGCTTTGGCAAGGCCAAGGCCGTGTTCCTTACAGAGTTCCTTGAGATCAAGGCGGGCGAGAGGAACGATGCCCCCGTGTTTGCGGAGGAGATGCCGGCCGATCTCGATGGCGCTGGCTCCCTTGGTGCCAGTGCGCAGGAAGATCGCAAGAAGCTCTTCGTTCGAGAGAGAGGCGGCACCCAAGGCGGCCATCTTCTCTCGCGGTTTTTGGTCGGGAGGGAGGTCCTGGATGCGCTGATGTTCGGCCATCTGAATGAATCTTCGATTTTTCCCGGAGAAGTGGCAAGCTCTCCCCGTGAAAGAGAGGATGATTGTATTTTTCGACAGCGATTGCCTTATGTGTCAGGGGGCGTTGAAGTGGCTAAATCGGCTCGATGCCGGGGACCGGTTACTCTTTGCCCCTTTGATTGGGGCGACGGCTCGGAGATATGGGATCGATCTTACGGACGACTCAATGGCGGTGGCTGAAAATGGTCGGACGTGGCGGGCCAGCGAAGCTGTCCGGTTGGCATTCGGACGCGCTGGAGGGCTAGGGCTGGCGGTCGCGGGGATATTGGCGGTGATTCCCATGGGAGCGCGAAACTGGGGATATCGCGTGATTGCTCGAAATCGAAAACGGCTCGTGTGGAAGAAAGAGTGCGGGGTTCCCGAGGAGGGAATGAGGGAGAAAATGCGCCCTTGAGGCCGCTATTCTTCTTCTTTTTTCTGGGGTTTAATGAGCAGCGGCTCAGGCGCGATTTCGTCTATTTCGATTTCCAGGAAGAGTTCTTCCTGCGCCTCCCCGGCCATTTGAACCTGGCGCACCGAAGAAAGGAACATCAATGAGCTTGCGGCAGTGAGAGTGAGTTGAGTTTTAAAGAGCGTAAATAAAAGCATTCCCATGCTTGGGTCGTAGCGGAAATTGTGGAGCAACTCAAGAGGGAGCGTAAAAATCTCGATTTTTTTTCATTTTTTTCTCTTGCCAGTCGAGGGGGGGGGGCCTATCCCTTCGCCCGTCCTGAAAA
>JBLIDI010000141.1:0-10217 GCA_047634075.1 Akkermansiaceae bacterium | reverse complement strand
GGCAAAGCCACTGACATCATCAGGCCACTCGATGAGATAATTGTTGCGAAACTCAGGCCACAATAGGGTGTGACTCCCCTCCTCCAGCCAATAGAACTCGGCGTTGGGGGCCTGGAGGTTTTCTTCAATACCGTAGTAAACAGGGCGATTCTCGACAAAGTGCGGAGCCACCGGAGGCCCCGCGGCCGAGACCTGCACAGGCGTATAATCGAGATCACTCAAAATCACTCCGGGAGCGCTGGAGGGCAGGAGTTGCTCGCCGATGACAGTCTCCACCGTAACCGGGGTGAGTTCCTTCCGGATCTCGACAATTTCCAAACCAAGGTGCTCCCGCAACTCGTCTCCCGCGTTTCCTCGTGGGTTCCCGAGGTATTCGATGATCACCCGTCCTTCTACATTGTAGGCGAGGAGCATCTTGAGATTTCGGTCAAACCAAACGGTGGTGGCTGGGACGAGTTCTTCTGCCACGCCTCCGGGGATGACCCGATCATCGGGAATACTAGGGTCATTATCATCTCCAGCAGAAACGGTTTCCGGGAAGCGATCATGGTAGATGAATTTCAAATCCTGCACGATTCCGGTTGGGACCTGCACTTTTGGTGCTTTGTAGTTCACCTCCGTCCAATACATCTGGCGAGAGACCAATGAAGTTCCCGAGCTGATGGTATAGGACTGAATCAAGGTCCCAAAATTACCGCTTCCATCAGGCTGGGCCGTGACCCAGGTCAGGCTAATTCTCCCGGTCTGGGATGCGAAGAGCCTCTCGGCATGTGGGCTATAATAATAACGTTCGTTGAAATCCGACAAGACGGGAATCGCCGCGATATCCCCACCGATCTGGATCTCCTCGCCGGGGCGAGCGGGCTCCCCTCGCCAGTAATCTCTTGCACGTGCAAGAGTCAGGATTCCACCGGAAAGATCCTTCAGAGGCGGAGTAATCTCACCCCCATAGCTGAAATCCGGCGCACCGGCCGAGAAAGCGTAACCGAGATTTGAGGCCGCGACTCTGAATCCCTCCGCTCCTGTCTTTCCCCCTCCCGTCACCGGTGCCGATGCGGCATCAGCTTTCGCGTCAGAAGCGGGATCCTTCAGTCGATTCAGAATCGTGGGGCGAACCTCGGAAGCCTCCTGTGCACAAACCCACGGAGATAGACTCAACAAAGCGAGGGAGAAAAGGAAATGACGAAGGTGAATCATGGAGTCAATGGTGGGAACAAAAGATGAAGAATGTCACCCTCCTTATTCAGAGACAGGCTTTGAAGTCAGCGATACCGGCTTTGCCGTCTTAGCGAGATCTGCGGACAGCAGCGCAAGGACTTTCACCATCTTCTCGTCCATTACATTGAGACGGGATTTCAATTCCTCGACCTCCTTCTCCTTCGCCTCCAGGCGGCGAAGAAGTTCCTGCGTCGCGGAGACATTGAGCATGGAGATGGCATCGTAGTCCACCACCCGGAAGTCATCGACTTCAAGGCCATAGACAAAGAGAACGTCTTCACCTTCCGTGCTGAACTCGGTACGGAAACGATCTTCTTTGACTTCCAGCACTTCAACGATTTCGTCTTTCGTAGTCGAGATCAGGCGCACGCGGTCGCCTTTCATGAGATCGGTGGCCAGGGTGATCCAGCCTTCATCGAAGGCAGCCTTGGTGTAGATGTCAGGAATGACTTCTACAGTCTTGCCAACGGCTTGTGGAAATACTTTCTCGACTTGTTGAGCGATGACCTTCTTGGAGGACGCTTTGCCTTTGCCGATGACATCCTTGTGAGTGTAATCCGTGATCTCGATCTCGGAGAGAATTTCAAGATCCTTGGCTCCATCCGACACCCCTTCAATCACCTTGATCCGCTCGTCAGAAATTGCGCGAAACATTTGGGCATCTATGGAGTTGGACGCCTTAATTGAGACATTACTAACAGTGGCCTCTGCGTTATTGGCGTAGAAGCCAGTGAAGTCGACAGCGCTGTAACGCCCGATCGCGTGAGTCCCCCCCGTTCCGTTCACAACCAACTTAGCCTGAGTCGGAGCGTCAGTGCCAATGCCGACATTACCGTCACCCCTGACATAAAACTGACTGATGCCTTGGCGGGTGACTTTGAAAATGCCGCGGTCGCCGGCAGGGGTATGATCAGAGTTAACGACCATCGACGAATAACCAGCTCCCGGATTTGAAGCGACAGTCAGCCCATCTTGCGCAAACCCTCCGGATGGACCAACGCTCGTGAAGATGTCCACGTGATAGTCAAGCACTCGCAGCTTACCCTTCGGAAAGCTGGTGCCGATGGCGACATTGCCACCCGTGTCCTGCAAGATCACCTTTCCGGCTGGGTTGGCAGACCGCCAATAGATATCGCCGTTGGGGCCATTCTGTATATGGCTCGCTACTCCGCCTTTTCCGGAAGCTTGAAATACAGCGGTGTCGCCAGATCCGGAATTAACGACGTTAAGTTTAGCGATTGGGGCAGTCGTGCCGATTCCGACGTTGCCATTCGTGCCCTCGATATACATTCGAGTCTCCTGAGCCCCAGCAGCCTGTGCCGAACTATTGAACGCGATCCCGCCATACGACGCTAAATTGAGGGTATTTCCGCCTGTGAGCGATCCCAGGCCTCCCCGGAAGATTCCAGTGTCCATATAATTATTGAGACCACGATTACCCAGCGCGATCCTTCCAGCGTTTATGGTTGAACCTTCTTGCACGCGCAACAGTCCTGAAACATCTAATTTGCCATCCGGAGCAGTCGTGCCGATGCCGACGTTTCCAGAGTCCAGCACCGTGAGCGCGGTGTTGCTGCTCGTTCCCAGGCTCTCAGCGACCTTGGCTCGAAAGGCGGTTGCGGTCGCCATCATTTGCTGCCTTGGGGCCAGAGTCTTGGACACCGTACCTGCGACATTCTCACGGACCGTGATTTCAGTGAAGCGGTCCTTCCCGGAGAAGACCGTAGCAAGATCTGGGTTTGGCTCAAACCCGCCGCCTGCCACTGGAACCGCCTGTCCAATCCCGAGGATCACGGAGAAACGTCCCTGAAAGACTTCCGTGATTTGCTTCTCGGACCAAATGAGATTTCCCTCAGTCGCCGCATCAAAGATACGCATCGTGATTTCGTAACTCTCTGCCACTGCCGGAGCGAGAGGGTCACCCGCATCATCGGTGACGATGGCCTGGTAACTCATTTTTGAGGGAACGCCCGTCCCTTGGGCGAGAACCGGAGTGACGGAGAGAAGGCCGGCCATGAGGGCTGCGTGAAGAGTCATTTTCATAACGAGGAGTGGTTGGATTGAGAGGAGAGAGTTAAGGAGTAGTTTGAAGGACCGCGATATCGCTGACCTTGCCGAGGGCGAAGATGCCGGAGGCCGCAATGGGCTCCTTGTGAATGCCGGTAACGGTTTCGGAAAAGGAACCGGAGAGGAGCGTCGTCCCCCACTGCGGTCCTTCACCTGGACCAGCGGCAGCATTCAGCGTGAGCGTAATGGCACGGTTCACGGTGTGGCTTTCGATCCCTGCCGGAAGAGTGTTTTCAAAACGAGCGTCCTTGTTATCGTGATCCGGATGGTAAGTGTGCAGGAAGGGATTACTCGGGTGGTTCGCCCCGAGTACGATGGTGGCATTGAGTGCCCCACCGGGCGCGAGCGAGCCAGTCATTTCCTTCACCAGATCAACCGGGAAATGGGCACTGGAGAGTCGGACTGCGGTCTTGAGATTGGCGGCATCGAGAAGTGATTCTTTCGTGGTCAGGCCGGTCAGCCGATTGCCAGCACCATCATCACTGATGACCCCTGCGAATGCCCGCGCCAGGAGCCTGGCCTGCCCGGTGGCATCGACGTGGACAAGGAGGCGGATTTTAAAATCCTGCGCAGTGTCGGAAAGACCGGTCTCGCTGGAGAGCGGGATGTGCTTACCCTCGCTATCGACACTATAGGTGCCATCGTCCTCGCGCTGAAAACGCTGGAGTTGGTTCTGCACTTGAGAAATACGCGCCTCGCCTACCCAGAGACCCGCGAGGCTGGCCTTCTCCGCAGTAATAGGGAGATAGATTTCGCTGTAGTTGCCCGCATCGGTGACTTTCAAAAGCCCAGCGAATGGATCCCCCGGATTCCCCGGCATCACGGCGCGGTCGACACTGAGGGAAACTCCCTTGGCCTCATTGGCCGGGATGGTGACAGTGAGGCCAGCACCGAGTGGCGAATAGGAAAAGAAGCCGGAGGTCGCGTCGCGCTCACGAGTGAGAAGAAGTGGCGCTACTGGCGCTGAGGCGGCACCGGGAGCTGTCTCGGAAGGAGCGGGGCCGAGAGTCACGGTGATCTCAGCATCGGTGTTATTGCGAAGAACGAGCTGCTTGAGACTGCCACTGGTGCCGTAATCCAGACCTGAGCCGAGGGCGACACTCACTGAAACCGGGCCATAAAAATCGGTAAACTTATCAGAGCGGATCCAGAAGGCCTCCCCTCGCTTGGCATTGATCAAGCGGGCTGGGGAAAGGATAGGATTGCTTGAGCTCAGCTCACCACCAACATAACGGTAAGCCTCGGTATTATTATCGATGATTCCAGCTCCCCCAAGGTAGCGGTTAAGCTGCGGAGTGGTTCCTGTCTTGATCGGGAACCCCACGAGGTTCAGTCCATCGGTACGCCACTGCACCCGGGGAGCCACGACTTTGCCCTTCAAGCTGAGAGTCTGAGCCAGAGCAGTCAGTTTGGTTTTCACAAGATAAGCCGCATTGGGGCTCATAATGGCAAAGGTCGAATTGGCAACATCTCCCTTACGCCAGACCTTCCACTCATCCGCTCCGGTTCCGGTGTTAGTTGTGTTCAAGCTGGGATCAAGACCATTGGGACGCCATTGCCAGACATCGGTGATATCAGGATTGGCCGCCAGCAAGGTAGTCAGGGGATCATTCCCGGGATCGACATTGAGATAAATGGCGGTCCAACCGGGCTTCAAATCCCAGGACTCGGTGCGGTACTGCGCATTCGCCGAAACAAGGGCGAAGGCAAAAATCAGAAGAAATAAAGGCATGGTTGTGTGAATTAATCGACGTGCAAACGATAGACGACTTTCCCGGTCGTTACCGCTGGCTCGGCCAAGACCGTGATGTTTTCAATCTCCTCCGACTTGTAGGTGTAGAATGTATTAACCGGGTCGTCAGAAAGAGAGAATTCCACCGGAACCCAAGTCTTAAGGTCGCGAGAGGACTCGATGCGATAGGATTTACTGTCGATGGCTAGGAAGCTCAGCTCGGTCCGGCCGCTCTCGTAGACCTTATCGATCGCAAAATTGAGCCCGTCCTGAAAGAGAAGAGCAAAGGTCCCCGCAACATATTCTCCGTAGTCACTCAGACCATCGCGATCCCGGTCACCCTTTGCGCTGAAGACATCGAGCGGATCGCCCTCGATCGGGCCAAGGAGACCCGCTTGAAAACGCTCCCAGTCATCGGGAAGGCCATCGCCATCGGAATCTGCGCCCAGAATAAAATTGATCTGCTTGACGGCCCCGGATTCAGGCGCCGGATCGGCGGAGACCGATTCCACCTTCGAAATGAGAAGGCACGTCCCATTACGCTCGGCCACGAAGCTATAAGTGACATCAGCACCGGGATCGCGAGCCGCCGTTCGGTAGGCACCCTTGGCAGGGTTGAGATCCACGGGGAGAGTGAGACGGTAGTTCTCTCCGAACACACCGGACTCAGAAACGGGCGTGCGCGCCACTTCCTCACCATCAGCGAGGAGAAGAAGAGACGTCGACCCGCCGGTCAGTCCAAAACCAAATTCACCTCGAACCTTTCCGAAAATGGTCGAAGACGGAGCCGGTGTAGAAGCCAAGCTAATTTGGGACAAACATAAGGAAATTAAGAAAAATTTCAAGCACACTTTATGCTAAATAATGAACAGAATGACGAATTTTCGCAAGCAAAAAAAAGGACCTTTAATATGAACACGCTAATGTCGGGCAGAAAGACTCTTGGAGAGGAACATGAATCTCTCAAAATTCTTTGTTCGCCTTTTGGCCGAAAGAACGATTCCCTCTTGGAAATCATTCTCACAATGCGCGCAATCCTCCTCTTCCTCACTCTACTGCTCCCAATTTCAGGCCAGCAAAACTGGCCCGCTTTTCGAGGGGCCGACTCACGCGGTATTTCCGAAAACCCCGACCTTCCCGATACTTGGTCCAGCACCAAAAACGTGGCCTGGAAAACCGACATCCCCGGACGGGGTTGGTCGAGCCCGGTCGTCTGGGGCAAGCGGGTCTTCGTCACCACCGTCGTCAATTTAGGCGATACCGAGAACCCCAAGAAAGGTCTCTATTTCGGAGGAAACCGCCCCGATGTTCCCGATTCCATTCATCTTTGGAAAGTTCTCTGCCTCGATCTCGATTCTGGAAAGATCCTCTGGGACAAGGAAGTCCATCGCGGAAAACCAAAGTCTTCCATCCACCTCAAAAACTCTTACGCCTCCGAAACTCCCGTCACCGATGGCAAGCTGATCTACAGCTACTTCGGCAGTCAGGGACTTTATGTCTTGGACTTTGAAGGAAACCTCATCTGGTCCAGAGAAGTGCCCGCTTACAAAACCCGCTATGGATGGGGCACGGCATCCTCTCCCGTTCTGCACAAGGACCGCCTCTACCTCGTGAACGACAACGAAGAAGAGTCTTCCCTTCTCGCCCTCCAAAAAGAGACCGGCAAAGAGATCTGGAAAACATCCCGCAAGGAAAAATCGAACTGGTCCAATCCTTACATTTGGCAAAATAAGGAACGCACCGAGATCGTCGTCCCCGGATCCGGCCGCACCCGTTCCTACGATCTACTCGGGAAAGAAATTTGGTCCTTCAAAGGCATGTCCAGCATCACCATCGCCACCCCGTATTCCCATGATGGCTTGCTCTATCTTTCCTCCGGCTACGTCGGCGATAAATCCCGCCCCGTCTACGCCATCCGCCCCGGCGCTCAAGGAGACATCTCAGTGACTTCCAAAGAGACCTCAAACAAATACATCGCCTGGAGCGACTGGAAGGCCGCACCCTACAATCCTTCCACTCTCCTCTATCAAGATCAGCTCTATATCCTCCTCGACCGCGGATACCTTTCCGCCCTCAATCCCAAAACCGGAGCCGAAATCTACCGGAAGCAACGCCTCCCCGGCTCGACCGGATTCACGGCATCACCCTGGGCATACCAAGGGAAAATCTTCTGCTTCAACGAAGACGGTGGCACCAATGTCTGTGAGGCCGGAAAGGATTTCGAACTTCTTCACACCAACCAACTCGCGGAAGACGACATGGGCATGGCCACTCCCGCAATCGCCGGCAAGAGCCTTCTCATCCGGACCTCTGCCCGGATTTATTGTCTCAGAAAGTAGTCTCCCCCATTCATTTCCCCGGTTCCTGCATGAAACCTCTTTATCTCGCCCTCCTGAGTCTCTCGACCGCCTCCTCGGAAATGATCACCGAATGGCGCCCTCACAAATCCTCGATTGAAAATCAAACGCTCAAAGCCAGCGAAACACCCGGGTTCGATACCAACGGCAACCTCATTTTTGACAACAACCAGCACCTCATTCTCCCCGAGGAATCTGCCAGAAAACTCCCCTTGGATCGCTTTACCGTCGAAGCTCGCGTCCGTATCGACCAAGCCCAAACCTGGGGCACTATTATCAGTTATAGCCAAGACAACGGGAGTTACGAAAGAGGCTGGATCCTCGGTTTCAACGGAAATCATTTTTCTTTCCGACTCTCAACCGGAGGCCCCCTGCTCGAAGCCGCGGCCCCCCAATCCTTCGAACCCGGCCACTGGGCGCACCTTCTCGGCACATACGATGGCCAAAACATTCAACTCTATGTCAACGGAGTCCTCGCTTCCTCGCGCACCGCCTCCGGACCGATCGTGCTTCCGGATATCCCAACCCCATTCGTGATTGGCGCTTATAAGGACAGTGATGAATTCTACCCCATCAATGGCCGGATCTCTTCGATTCGCATTCTCGACTCTCTCCCCACTCAAAAGGAACTCGCTGACATTGCCCTGAAATCCGCTGGCATTTCTTTCTCTGTGCGCCCTGCGGTCCGCTTCCTTTCACCGGGGAAGGCCCTCCTTATTTGGGAAGCCAGCCACCCGGGCAAAGCCATCATCGCCTACGGCCCAACTCGTAAACTCGGAACCTTTATCGAGTCCACTTCGGAAAACCTTCGGCACGAACTCCTTCTCGAGAATCTTCAGCCTCACACCCGCTACTCCTATCGCATCAGCTCTGAAACCGACGACGGGCCCAAATTCAGCCCCATTTACGAATTCGATACCGGCATGAACTACATGCCGGCCCAACTCGTTGCCGAGAACGATGACGCGACCGCCACCTCCTACCTTGCCGACCTCCCTGCTCAACCGGGCTTCGCCGTCGTTGTCGGCTTGTCAGATGGCACCCTCACGAAAGCCCTCGCGGCACAGAGCCAGCTCAACGTCACCGCCTTTGACGACGACCTCGACCGCGTCAACAAACTCCGCAAAAAACTCACAAGCGAAGGACTCCACGGAACACGTATCACACTCATTCATCTTCCTGACCTTAAGAAAATCCCTCTCACTTCCTGCGTCGGTAATCTCGTCTGCACCGAACGCACCACCCTGCCATGCCCGGCCTCCGAGCTGGCCCGTCTCACCCGGCCCAACGGAGGACGCACCGCCCTTCCCAACGGCACCATGACCGCGCGCGACCCCATCCCCGGCGCGGGAGAATGGACCCACCAATACGGCCCCCCCTCCAACACCACCTACACCAACGAGCGCCTCGGCGGAGCCCAGTCCACCGAAGACCTTGTGCTCCAATGGATCGGCCGACCCGGTGCCAACTTCGGCATCGACCGACAACCCCGCATGTCCGCCCCCCTCGCCGCCAACGGCCGACTCTTCCACCAAGGCCTCAATCGCCTCATGACCCTCGACGCCTACAACGGCCAAATCCTCTGGGGCATGGAAATCCCAGACCTCCGCCGCGTCAACATCCCCCACGACTGCGCCAACTGGTGCGCCGATGACAACCACCTCTACGTCGCCGTCAAAGACCTCCTCTGGGTCCTCGACGCCGCCACCGGCACTCGCGTCACCACCCTAAAACTCACCGCCGATCACCGCGACAGTCACGAATGGGGATACATCGCCCAAGAAGGCGATGCCGTCATCGGCTCCTCCGTTCGGCTCGGTGCCGAGTTCAAAAAATACTTCGGCGACGCTTGGTATGACAAAGTCGGCCGCGATTCCGACACCGCCAACGTCCTCAGCGACAACATTTTCGGCTACTCAAAATCCACTTGGAAAGGCCACTGGTCCTACTCCCGCGGCCTCGTCATTAATGCCACCCTATCCCTCGCCAAAGGCAAACTCTGCTTCCTCGAAACCCGCGACCCTGATCTCAAAAAAGACTCCTCGGGCCGCGAGTCCACCCGCAACCATTGGAACAACATCTTTGTGGTCTGCCTCGACGCCACTACCGGCAAAGTCCTCTGGGAAAAACCCTTCCCCAAAACCCTCCTCCGCACCGAAGAAAAGGGCTTCATCCAAGTCTCCTACGGCTCCATGACCAGCCAAGGCTTCCTCGCCACCCTCTCGGAAGGCGACACCAACCCGGAAGGAAAACACAACGAAAAGGGCATCTTCAGCTACCACTACTTCGACCTCAACGACGGAGCCCTCCTCTTCCAATCGCAAACCCCTTGGCGCACCAATCACCACGGCTCCCACATCACCCACCCCGTCGTTTACGAAGACCGTGTCTACACCGACCCCACCGGCATCTCCCTCCCCGATGGCAAACCCCTCGACCACAAATACGGCCCAAAAACAAAATGCTCCGCCACCGTCGGCACCAGCTACGGCCTCCTTTATCGAGGTCTCGATGTCAGCCTCACCTTCTGGTCCAAGGACACCAAACAACAATCCCACTGGCCCCGCCTCCGCCCCTCCTGCTGGCTCAGCGCTCTCCCCGCCCAAGGCCTCTTCCTCGTCCCCGAAGGCGGCGGCGGCTGTTCCTGCGGCGGCTGGATGGAAACCTCCCTGGCCTTCATCCCAAGAATCAACTCCGGGATCCCCCCAACACCGCAAGCCCCGCAACCCAAAAATCCCTAGCGCAAAGCCACGGAGCTTGGATTTGAGTCTGAACCCCTCAACCAAGCGCTCCTCTTTGCGTGATGAAGCCCCGCCAACCACCCCCTTCAAAATTCAAATTCC
>JBLIDI010000140.1:0-10289 GCA_047634075.1 Akkermansiaceae bacterium | reverse complement strand
TGGGTTTGAAGGACAAAGAGAGCGCGGGATTGATGGTATTCTCCCAGGTGAAGTAGCGGGTAAACCCATAGAGCCCAAAAGGTGCCCCAAACAATTCGGTGAATCGGCCACTTTTTTGGTCATTCGGATCATCATCACCACTTCCGTAGTTCAACCATGCCGAGACACGCGGTTTCCAAGGATGATCAAAGGTGTGGCCGAGCTCACCGTGAAAGGCATAAGCAAGATGATCGAGGCCGTTGACATCGCCCCACTGGACGACCCCACTCAGGTCATAGTCGAAGAAACCATCGGCAATCTGTCCATAGGCATGCACCCCGGCGGTGTGCAGACTGCGACTTCTACCGGCGTCTGCGTTTCTGTCATCGTCCAGATAGAAATAATAAGGCTCGACTACGATTGCCGGGGAATCCCCCCGGAAAGTGGCGTAAGCGCCATAAAATGATCTTTCTTCCCGGGAACGATCATCGAATGAACCTTCATTTGCTTCAACAGGACGAGTCGCAAAGAAATTAGCGACCCATGGCGATTTGTCGTCACCCACCCTCAAACGAATCCCGTCGAAAGTATTGGCGGTGTTCCTGAAACGATTTCGCGCGATGAGTCGTCTGTCGACTGCGTCAATCGTGAAGCGCCCCGCTTGTAGGCTCGTGGTTTGTCCGGCAATGCCCTCCTCAAAATAGAGTTCAAGATAGGCCTGAAGAAAGTCGGTATAGTTGTTCTGCCGGGCACTGGGCGGGAAATTAAATCCTTCGCGTCGCGCATCCTCTAACTCGATCGTGAATCGAAACGGATCGAGAATGTCGCGCACTCCAAAATAAGCCCAATGACGGCTGAAATAACCACCGTCCGAAGGAAGAGTGGGAACACGGTAAAAGTTGTCGAAGTTTTCGATGCGACTTCGGTGCTGTAGCCCCAGAAGGAGCCAATCATTTCCGGAGGCTCCCGCGAAATTGTAACGCTCACCCCATTCTTCGAATGTTGAAACATACTTCGGAATTTCCGGACTGGGCTTTGCCCCAACCGCTTTGGACGCGATTGCGGGAGCACCTTCAGCGGCAGCCGACGGAAGGAGTGAGCAACTCGCTAAGACACCAAACAACAGGGAGGATCGCAACCCTTTCGGCAACGAACGATGTCGTGCCTCTTTTCTTCCAAATTTTTCACATGCTTTTGACATCGGCTCGTTCGTATAATTTTTACCAACGCATATCGAACTCAAATTTCGTGAGATTTCTTGAAAATATTGCGTGGCTCAAAACGAGGCCGAAGGAACATCTATTTGCCCGAAGAGATAGCAGCATTTCACTTCTCAGTTTTATTTCACGCACTCATTGAGGTGGCGTTTCCATCAGGCCTTTCTTAGGGTGAGGGGAGCGGGCCAGTTAATGGCGGCGGCGAAGTTGTCGTGTCGGGAGATCTCTTTGTCGGGTTTTGAGAGGAGTTTTGAGAGGGTTGAGACCTTGTAAATGCCGCCGTCGAGGCAGGAGAAGCAGTACTCGTCGCCGCGTCTTGGCATGATTCTGTCGCGGGGACCTTCGCGCGATCGAGGGCAGTGCCCCGTGTCCATATCGTGGCGGAAGTTTTCGCGACCCTCACCGGAAGCCGCCTCAGATTTCGTGTGGATCCCGAGGAGCGTTGAAGGGGCATGTCGTGTCGTGACACGATTTGGCGAGGCGTAACACCGCAAGTTTCTGGAATTAAAGTAGAGCCTCGGGGAAGAGATGCGGATTGTCCGCTGCTGATTGGCTGTCACTCTTGGTTCTTGCGGGCTCGGGACGACTAAAAGAGTCTTTGGAAATCGGTGTTAATCAGTGCCCAATCTTCTTAAATCTCTCGTTAATTCCGCGCGAAAAAGACCAACGAAGCTATTTCTCTCAATAAGAGCGAAAGTTATCGAACCTGCCACGGAAGGCTTCCGCCAAGGTCTTCTCTGCTGCTCCGTCGTCGCCAGCCCGTTTGCTTCGAACCACAAATACCACTCTCGGACGCCGACCCCGGAGCAGATACCCTTGCGCTCTGCCCTTCAAAGATGTGGGAAAGGCGATCTCCGAACAGGATGCGGTGAACGTGAAGATGACGAAGCTTAAAATCTTTGATAACTTTAATGCAACGCGGAAGGTGGTGGCCAAAAAATAACCTGCTTCGCAGCAGGCCATTTTTTAGAGAGCGAACTCAAGCTATTCTCCGAGTCCGTCTGGATCTGGGATCTGGAATAAGGCACCAAGATCGATACTTCCATGATCTGCTGGGTCCTGAGGATTCCCGTTTCGATTTCCTGGGTTGAGATTTGACGCGGTGTCGTCCGGAGGGAACAGGACCAAGGAGCGCAGGAAGGCGATCACGGCGCTTTGATCTTCTTCACGGAGTCGCTCGAACTGCCTTTTCGACCTCTCCGCTTCACCGCCGTGGCGCAGGATGACTTCCTCCAAATTAATGGAGCGACCATCGTGGCCGTAGGGAGAAGTTGAACCAACACCCCACAGTGGCTCCGTCATGAACTCGGTTTGGAGGGTGCCATCATAGTTGCGTTCATGGAAGGCTGGCCCCAAATCGTGACGCCTAAAATCAGTGTAAATATTCTTCACGACAAACTTCTCCTTGGAGGGGAGCAACTTGGGATATTCTTCGCCATCGTCTTCAACATCGAAGCGGGTTTCTGCGGTCGCATACAAGCGGTTGAATATTCCATTTTCCGGACTGAAAACGGTCTCTACATCTGCGACTCTCCGATCATGTTCGATCGTGAAATTTGGCTTGTGGCACTGGATACAGCTAATCGTTTTCATCACCTGCTGTCCGCGTCTAGTCTGTCTGGTCTGTTTCCCGAGCCCGGGCTTAAAGTAGTTGAGGAGATAGAATTCAAGGTGATCAACGACTGCCGTATCGATTTCATTGGCAAGACCATCCCCGTCGCCATCTTCCCCACGGGTGGCGACTGGCGGTGCGTGAATCGTATCCGTTTTTCCATCGAGAACTAGGCCGGATGGGGTGACTACGGTATCCCCTTTCGAGGCTGCTAACAAATCGGGATCGGGCGATTCTAATCCCATTTCGTCTTTGAGCGCACCCACGATGAACTCGCGGATCGAGTATCCACTTCCTTGCGCGAAAAAGGGGCGGACCCGTAGATCATCATCGATCCCTTTGAGTCCGGAACGATCAACTATTTCGCCATCCGGTTTCATAATGATCTTTCCGAAATCAACCCCTTTTGAACGGAGAATGACTTCCATGAATTCTCCGACTTCATTCGGAATTCTGTCTCCTCCACGATCACGATTGTGACTCTCGTTACGATGGTCACTCCCAGTTCGAGTGCGGCTTTTGCCACGTTGCGAGGTTCGGCTTCTTGAATTTATGTGCTCGCGCGCTCCCTCTTGCGGTCTTGCTTCGGCAGGTTTTGCGAGAAGCGCTTCTTGAACGAGGCTCCGGAGATCCTGTGTCATCTCGTCCGCAATCATCTCTTGGAGACCAAGCCCGAAAAGATGTGGTGAATCACGGCTATCAGGACGAGTCGCAACCACTCCGCCAAAGCCAGCAGACCCGCGGGGACGTCCATGACACGCAGCACAACTATCACTCAAACCGGCTCCAAGCCCCGGGTTCAAGATGATATTTCCTGAGCTATGAGGATTTACTCGAGGCCCAAGGCCCTGTGCCAGGGTGAATTTTCGCTGAAAAAGCTGCCTCCCACGTCTAATCGATCGTGCCGGATCACGCTTAATAATGTAGACCGAAGACTGCGGGGTGACGTCGTCGCCACGACCCGAGCCAATCTGTTCCTCGAGGGATTTTCCAATCGTTCCGCCCACCACGGTCGGTTCCACCTGAGTCTCGTCGACAAGTTGAGCGTATGATGGCGACAAGCATGAGATTCTCGTAAGAAGAATACCGACGGTGAGGATTCGCAATTTGGGGGTTAATTTCTGATTCATCTGGATAAGGCTCGTTTGGTTTTGGAATCGAGAAGGAGAAGGGTTTTCTGAATCTCTCGTTCACCCTGACACCAGTTAAATGAATCCAGGGTGAATGCCGGCATCATCTCGCCTATTCTCTGAGCCAGCCAATCGAGGCCCCACTTATCCAGCAAGGTCAACTCCAGCCCTCATTGCGATTACGGCGGGAAACGGAATCCTCAAGAGGGTGAGCGAAGCGCCCTTTTCCTGGCATGAAGCGCACCGGGGTGAGCGTGATCGGAATCTGGACCATTTTCTCATCGGAGCCAATTACCAAGAGGCCCTTCTTTATCCTGAGACAGGGACGCGGCGGCCGTGCGGGGAGTAATACCATCCTACAAATACGCCCCGAAACCTCTCAGTTATTGCTGTCAGGGATTTGCTTCTGGGGGAGAGCCTTGAAGTCGGCTTTGGGTCGGAGTGGAGGGGGCGAAAAGGGGGGGTATGGCCATCACTCGGCGGCAAGAAAACGGCGGAGTTCTGACACCGTCGGAGCCCCCGCACCTGCCCAAAGAATCTCTCCTCGCTGGTTCGTTACGACAGATGTGGGATACGGCAGCTCAGCGGCTCCGATCCAACGCTTAAGAAACACTTCTGCTTTTTTACGGTCCAACCTCGAGAGGTCCGTCTGTAAATCATACGGGAGGTCGTGCTTATTCTGATAAGCGACTAGTGTCTCGCCGCTTTCTTTTTCATCGAGAGGAAAGCTCCGGAATTCCACGCCAAGCCCCTGCGTCATCGCTTTGAGCTGCTCGAAATGAGGACGGTAACGAGCGCAAGCGGGACACCATGTGGCCATTCCCTTCCAAACCGTCAAACGTGCTCTTGATTGATATCCGAGCGGAAAGGTCGCTTTTCCAAGCAAAGAGTTCTTTTTTAGTTCTATCTCCCGGCGGTAGGGCTTTCGTTCGTCCTCGCCCCGCTCGTCGACGGTCAACCACTCCCCCTGCTTCACCTTGGTAACCGTTGATTTTCTTCCAGATGGCCACCTTACGATCACCTCATCAACCTCTTCCCAATCGCCTAATCCTACCATCATAATAGCGCTATTTTGGGAACCGTAACCCTGGCCGCAGCGGTGCTCTCTCTCGATAACATCCGCGCCTTTCCTGACTTCAACGCGGGCGCCGTATCCATCACGATTACTCCAATCCGATTTCATGGCAGTGCGATTACCTCCCCTGAAAGAAAGGGCGATAAAATTACCACTCCGATCTTCATCACTCATTTCATTGTGGTACAGCCGTGTTAGCGGGTTCATCGCGTTTACTGAAACGATGTCACTCCACCCGTCCCGGTCATAATCGAAGACGGCAAATGCCCGTCCATCAGCCTCATCATCCAAGCCAGAAAGGCCGGACTGGTCTGAAAAGTTCGAACCATTCCCTTCATTGAGGTAAAGCTTGTTTCGCTCGTGACCACTCAGAGAGTGAACCCGAAGTTTACCGTCAACCACCTCATCACCAGCTTCGACACGGGCGTCCAGTAAGTTATCGACTCTCCCTGATTGAGGGTCGCGATCCCAAGCATCGGATTCACGGAGTTTGCCTCCGATATTTTCATCCTGTCGCACGACCGTGCGCCAGAGGTTACTTCACAAATCAATATCCGATTCAAAAGAACGAGGGGCGGTAAAATAACCACTCAAGACATGAATATCGAGATCCCGGTCGTTGTCGATATCAACAAACTGACCACCCCAGGACCAACCAGATCTGGCTACAGGGATCATGGATCCTCCATATCCAGCAAGCTGTTCGAACTTCCCACCATTCTGGCGGTAGAGAAAATTACCAGACGCCACCTCGACAAAGCGGGGATCAACTTCTGCGAAATCGCCTAAAACCCGTTGCCCTGCTTTGCTAAACATATTGGTAATAAAAAGATCATCTCTACCATCCCCATCGTAGTCCCCCCAACACGCTCCCATCCCAAAACCCATCCGGTCCAAGCCAGTTTCAGAAGCGATATCGACGAACCCCTCCTCTCCATCATTACGAAAAAGGTGGTCTACAGCCCAGTCGTTTGCCACCGCAAGATCGGGATCTCCATCCTCATCAAAATCCCCCCAGGTCGCTTGAAGGGAGTTTTTCCAGCTACTGATTGAGGAGTCAGAATGAACTCTTTCGAACTGACCGTTTCCCATATTTTTAAGAAGCCAATTAGGAGGACCCGTTTGATTCAGGTAGCCCCCATGAGATTCTTGACGAGATTCGTGATACTTTTTTCGGAAGACCCGTGCCTCCTCAGCCGTCAGGTATTTTGCACACCAATCTGTCCCTTCCTCTCCTACAAAGCCAGGAATACTCCCAGTCAGATTCCCCCGACGATAGGTCGTGACATAAAGATCAAGGAGACCGTCTCCGTCATAATCTGCCGCAGCGAGAGAAGTCGCTAAAAATGGAAGCTCCGTCTTCTTCTGTTCGACGACCCGAAACCTCCCTTCGATATTCTCGAGATAAGTCATTCGCTCGATACTTCTTCCGAGCATGAGATCTGGATCCCCGTCATTGTCAAAATCCGCAAATATTCCGCAGGTGGAATTGCCCGGCAACGAAAGCTCAAGCGCCGAAGCCTTCTCCACAAAAGTCCCGTCACCTTGATTGTGCAGGAACAAATTTTTCCCCAGACGGACCATGATATAAATATCGTCCCACCCGTCGTTATCAACGTCGACCACTGAAACCGCAGGCTTAAAGCCCATCGCAATGGGTTCGAAATCTTGAGCGGGGACCATTTTTTTATTGCTACTGTAATGGTAACTCAACGCCCTGCGATGTTCAGATTGAGTGAGTAGCCGACGTGTCGGGAGATCTGGCAAAGCTTCGACCAAACGATCGCGAAAATATTTCCGAGAGATTTCTGGCTTATCGACCTCATCGATCAAGGTCCATTCGCCCATTTCATACGGCCCCTCTTTTCTGGACCAGTGGACCCGATAAGTAGAGGAGCGCTCCTTCCATTTTTTGCCCTGAGTCCGGACTACTGCGTGAAATGCGACCTCAGCAACAAAATCGTCTTGGGTATCAGAGGTAAACTCTCCCTTCACAATCTTCAGAGAGGCGCTATCAAAAAAATTGACTTCGTTGCTCCACACGGAAGCTAGTTTTTTCAGAGAAACTGAATCTGGAGTTGGTTCGCTGAAGTTATTCAGATCCCGGGTAATTGCTTTAAGCTCCTTCGTGAGTTCCAGGATAAGTTCTTCACTCGCCACAAGCCCTTGAATTCGCCCGGAGATCTGATCACCCGAAAAATCTTCACGGTCGTCTTCCCTTAAAAAGAAAAAGGTCAGCGCGATCACGATGATCGTGGCGGCCATGATTGAAATACCCAGCTTCATCGTCAGAAGGGAAGCAAATTTAGATTTTCGCCACAACGCTCAATTTAAGAAAACGCAACCACTCTAGTTTTCCGTTGAATCCCGGTGAATTTTTGAGTATAGCACAGGGCTTATGACCATAAAACACGTTGCATTTATAGGGCTATTGGCAATTCCGGCCAATGCTGCAGTTCTCTGGAATATTGGAATAGATGATGAAACCCAAGATGGTCAGGGGGATGCTGTTTTCAACGATCCTGCCACGTTCAACGGGGTAGCTTTTAATGTATCAGGCGTTCGTGAAACAGGTCTCCAGGATCTACCCGGTAATCCGGCGAACATTGGCGGAGCAGATGATGATGTTGCCCGTGACATTGATGATGATTACTACTTTGCGGGAGTTTATACGACTGCGGCCGGCGATGGTGCCTATGTTCCAGTCGGCGTCGTTGCGGAAAGTGAATCCTACTATGATCGCGCTTTAACCGGCGGCGACCCAAATATGCGTTGGCACTTTAATCTCCTCGAAACCGTGACAGAAAATGACAACTTCACCTTCACGATTGACTTCCACAATTTGAACGAATCAGACGCCGCAGACATCTCAAGCTACGATCTCACTTTCTGGGTAGATGGAAAACAGATCGGGGAAATGCAGCCCCATTTGGATGCTGATCTCCCGTCAGCACAAAGCTGGAATTTTGACTTGGATGACTTGGGTGGCGTCGGGAAGGTTGGGTCAGGATTCGATCACTATGTTGAAGTAAGGAGCACTCCGACCGGCAGCGCCCGCTGGGCCAGTCTTGACTATGCGCAGCTAGAAGTCTCATCTGATCCTATTGTTGAGGATGACCCGAACATCTCCGTAGCGACAGCAGTCAACTTTGGTGATATTCCAGTGGGAGGCGAAGCGTCTACCGAAACCATCGTATTTATAAATTCAGGGCTAACACAGAATCTAGTCATCACTGAGCTTGTGCTCGCAGGCGACAATCCCGAGTCCTTCTCGATAGAGGCACCAGCTCTGCCTATTACCGTGGCGCCTGGAGCGGAATCGCAAATCGAGGTGACAATTACTCCTGGTGCGGTCGAGGGAAGCCTCTCCTCCACCTTAACGGTGGCTTCCAACGACACCTCCGATGGCGCTATCGTCGTCTTCCTCGGTGCCCGGATTTTCGTGCCTTTCAGCGATGAGGGAACTTTGTGGTTCGTCGGAATTGACGATGACGGTCAGGACGGAGAAGGCGACGATCTTTTCACCGATCCTGCTTACTTTAATGGAACTGATTTTTTCGTCTCGGGGGTCCAAGAAACCGGAGAGGATTTCTTGCCCGGAAACCCGGATAGCCAAGGAGGACTGAGTGGGGATAATCCTCGTGATATTGATGATGATTTCTATTTTGCAGGGATCTTCAACACTGTTGTCGATGGAGGTGCTTACGCTCCCGTCGGTATCGTGGCAGCCAATGAGCGCTACTACGATAGGGCATTGACCGGCGGCGACCCCAATATGCGATGGCACTTCAATTTGCCTGAGTCTCTTGGTCGTAACGATAACTTCACTTTTACCATCGATTTTTACAGCCTCAACGAAGAGGTGCCGGCAGATACCTCTGGATACGACCTAACTTTCTTCGTCGACGGGCAACAAGTCGGAGACACACAGATTCACTCCGATGCCGATTTAGCGGCCGCTCAAAGTTGGGAATTTTCTCTTGATGATTTCGGCGGCGTGGCCGAACTCGGACCTGGGTTCGACCACTATGTCGAAGTTAAGAGCCAAGGGACTGGCAGCGCACGCTGGAGCAGTCTGGACTATGCCAAGCTGGACATCGACGCTGGAGGTAAGAGTGATCTTGTCATCACGGAACTTTCGGTGGATTCACAAACCAACGACGTGACCTTTAGCTTCCAAGCTAAGGTCGGAGAAACCTATGTCGTTGAGCGCAGCACAACGATGCTCTCCTTCGGAGAGCCTGGCGGATGGCTGGAGGTCGAAGATTTCCTAGTGGCGGAATCCGAGATCCAATTGTTCACGGACTCCGGAGCTGCAGCAGGCAGCGAAAAATTCTTCTATCGAGTCCGGGTCGCCGATGAATAATCCGTTTTTCGAGCGCCGTTCTCTTCAGAATCGGGCGTAGATAAATTCTTTCCAAGGTCGGAGCGCGCAGTGCGATTCGGCCTTTTCTTTTGGCGCGAGGGCCATCAAGCCGCCCTTGGACCCAATCGGACCGGAGGGGGGAGAAAGGGGGAGAAAGGGTGAGAAAGCTTCTTCCCTGTCAGCGGTCGTCGGGGACGAGAGTCCGGTCGTCGTCGAGCGGAATCTCTTTAGGCTGCCAGGCGGGGCTTTCGTCGCAGCACTCGGGCTCTGCGCCGGTGGGGTCCCTTTCCTGCTTGTCTCTTGAATTCCCCACGTCTGCACTAAGGAGCATCTGGCTTCAGATCCCGCAGCGACCAAATTTCGCCTGCCATTTCTCCGAGGGATCCTCGCGGTTTCCTCGCCCCGTCTTTCCGCTTCGGACCAAACTGTTCTCGGCTCGCTTGAAAAACCCCGTCGACAAAACTCTTTGATCCAATCACCGCGCCATCCGTGAAATAGCGGACCCGGCATTGAATCACCTTGGAAATCTTCAAATCCCGCGCCTTCTCCTCCGAGAGTCGCGCCAATTCTGCCTCCGCCTTCTCGCGATCCATCCCCTTGCGAACCACCACCCGCTGCTTCGTCTCCACGTTCCCTCGTTCTTCCCCCTGCTCCATCCCCGCTGAAATCAAAATCCTGCGATAGTCCTTTCCCACTCCGCCTTGCGCCCAACTCCGCGCACTCACCTCCCGGCTCCCAAAGGAATACATCGCCCGCACTAATCCCTCCTGAGCCTTCTTCGCGCCACGACCACCGCCAACCGCTTCGCCGTAGGAACTCCAACGATAATCCGCCGGATCTTCCACCATTCCCGCCCTGACCGGATTCAAATCAATATAAGCCGCCATCGTCCGCGCCGCCAAACCATCCT
>JBLIDI010000139.1:0-10324 GCA_047634075.1 Akkermansiaceae bacterium | reverse complement strand
AGCGTGGTCACTTTTTTACTGGTGAGCAGGAGCCAGCGCACCGGTTCTTCGCCTTCGGGTGGGTTTGGTTCTTCGGCCAAGATGGCCCAAAAGGAAACCTCCTTCAGTTTGGCTCCAGGTCGACGCGAGGGCCGTGGGGTGCCTTCCATGGCGCGAATTTCCTGAGAAACACGGCGCGCTTTTCTTTGGCACGGATGATCCACTCAGCACGCGGTCCTTTCGTGACGTCCTGCCAGGCGTTAAAAACCTCGTGGATATCGCCTTCGCGGTCGCTGGTGGAGAAGATCTCACAGTGGGGCAATACTTCGGCAAGCTTTTGGGTTTCGCGGTAGCCTTGGAGCCATCGGAAGCTTTCTTTTTCTTCGATGGGGAGCTTTTTAGATTTGTCGGAGTTCCCGAAGGTTTCATCATCGCGCATCATGACCTCGGAGCTCAGCAGCCCCAAAGGCAAGCCTTGCTCGGAACCCACGTAGAGTGAGTGCAGCTGAAATCCGCGGCGAGTCAGCGAGTTCAAGGGGCCCAATCCAGTCGTGGATTTCAGGTGGGTGAAGTCCAGCTCAGTGGTGTCTTGGGAAACGCTGACGCAGGTGAATTCGGCGCAACGGGCAATGGTTTTTTTCCGATGTGGAGCGAGAAGGGCCTCGGGTTTGACGGCCTCGGAGTTGAAGAGTCGGTAGATGGCAATGAGTTCGTTCCAGCCTCCACTGGCAGCACAAATGCTGAGTGCCGGAGCCTTACCCAAGGCTTTGGCAGCGCTCATGAGCCGCTCGTCCTTGAGGTCGGCATCCTTGAATTCGTCGCTTAAATCTTCGGGCATGGTGTCTCGCTCAGCGAGCGAAACCCCATGAAACATAGGGATGTGAATAAGTGCATTTTTAATTTCAGGAAATTTTCAGGGCCTCTCCAGCAAGAATTCATACGCCCGATTTCTGTATAAAGATCAGGGCAACGCCCTGGGCTTGTGTAGTTTGCCCCGATTGGGGCTGAGACCGGACGACGGTGGGAGGGGACTATTTTTGTGAAATTTAGAGCTTTGTCTTGCTGCGATCGTTTAGTCCTTTGGGACTGAATCCGGATGGTCGAACGTCCCATTCTGCTAAGCTTGGATTTCTTCCGCGATTTTTCCGTGGACGTCGGTGAGGCGGAAGTCTTTTCCCTGGAAGCGGCAGGGGAGTGGTTCGTGGTCGAAGCCGAGGAGGTGAGGGAGATTAAAATGGGGCTGTATTGGGCGCAGTTTCCGATGAAAGGGTGCCTTTCTTATTTGGCCTTCTTCGGTTTTGGCAGAATACCCTTGAGAACCTTGGGGGGGAGGGATTCCGAGTGGGCGAGGGCCCACGCGACTGCGGCCCCTTGATCTTGCTTGCGCCAACGGTTGAGAATATCGTGATAGTAGCGCTCCTGATCATTGCTGCGGGAGAGCGTGGAGACGTTCTCGAGAGCGGTTTGCGGATCCTGGCGACTGGCTTCCTGGAGGAAACGAAAGCGGGCGCCATCGAGATCGGGGTCATCACCAAGGCCTTGTAACCAGCGGGCCGCTTCGACCGGGTCCTCCCGGGCAAGGTATTTCGCGACTCCCTCGGCGGCTTCGGTCATGGTATCTTGGGGAAGGCTGGAGGCCCACTCCTTGGCTCCTGCGAGGTCTTGTTGAGCGTAAATCTCTGAGACGATCTCTGAAGCGTCTCGCCGGGTGTCCACTTTTGTCATATTCCGAATCCAGTCGGAGGCGGACTCGGGATCTTTACGGGCGAGAGAATGGGCCAGTCGCTTAGCGGTTTCACGTTGGAGCTTGGGTTCATCAATTTGCTCGATCCAATCGCCCGCGAATTCTGCGCCTCGGGCGACGACTTCCGGAAGGATCTTCCGGATGGCCTCGTTTTTGGTGTGACCTCCGGGGAGGTCCGCGAGGGCCTGAAGAGCGCCCTCGGGATCATTTCGAGCAATGCCCTCGATCAGTCCTACCATCCAGTCGTTGACTTTGCCCTCGTCCTCAAGCCCCTTGATCGCGGCGGCGGCGTCGATGGGGTTATCCGAGGCCCATGAAGAGATGGCGATCTTTCGGGTCCAGCCATCGGCGTCATTTTTATCAAGATACGCGATCGCTTTGAACGGATCCCGATCCATCCAGGCTGAAATGAGCATTGAGTATTCGCCTCGGTTGTAGTCAACCCAGCCGGCTTCGCGGAAGCTTTCGATAATTCCGGTGATCTGGCTTTCGTCGAGTCGATCGATGTAGTCGAGCATCTGGCGGGTGCGGTCGAGGCGGTTTCCGACATTTAGAATGTCGGAGAGTTCGACCATGTTGAGTTCATGAGCCTCGTTGTCGGAGGCTCCTCGCGTGCTCTTGCTTTCCCGGCGTCTTGAGTTTCGGGCCTCTTCGGCGTCGGAGGGAGAATCGAGGCTGTTGGGAGGACGGATGGATTCACCGTTTGAGCGACCGTTATTCCCGATAAGGCCTGTGGAAGCGGGCAGAGCATGCCGCCCTAGCATGAGTCCGATTCCGAGGGCACCTAGCCAAGAAAGGGCGAAGAGGGCTTTGCTGGATGACTCTTTCATGATGTGCGTTTGGGAACGCTGGACGTTCAAACCATGATGTCCGCAAGGATCTTTCAGTTGCGAGTTAATTCAATGATGAATTCGTTGACGCTTTCTGTTGCGTTTTTTGGCATCGTGCCGTTAATATCGTCCCCTCACCGTCGCTATTGTCCTTTCCATAGGAATGGCAGCGGTTTTCTTTCACCCATATCGAGACGCAATGGCAAATAAAATGACCGCACTCAACCCGGATCGGGCAACTTTGAACTTCCTCAATAGTTTCCCGGAACCGGCACGTAAACGCGGGGAGCATCTTCAGGAAGAAGGTGCCGTGACACAGATTTTTGGGAATCACCTGTTTATTCAAGGACGGGTCGAGGACCGGGGAGGGGTCCATCGAACGACCCTACGACTGCAGGGAAACCGCTGGTTTGGAAGTTGTTCCGAGGAAAATGAGGAGACAGCTGGAGCCGTGATGTTTGCGGTCATGCTGGAGCGACTTCACCGCGGTGAGGATCTGCCGGAATCGCCCAATGAATTTGACGACACTCCGATTGTCGACCTCATCGAAGAGAAGCTCGACCGCGAACTCGATGACAAGGAGGCTGACTTTGTCTTCCGCGTTGAGAAACGCTACCGCCGCTACGTCATTGAGGGCGAGATTCACGATCACGACATGGTTCGCCTGAACCCCCGCTGGGAGATTGCGAGCTACGAGCCACTGGAGCTCTGGCCTGTTCCTCCGGGGGATATCCTAGAGTTCTGGAACTACCTAGGTTACGCCTTTGATAAGAAAAACCTCCGCTACCCGGAGTTCATGGATGCGGTGACCGATCTTGAGGACGTTCAGCGTCGCATGCGGGACTGGGAGCAAGAGCGGGATGTCGCAGCTTGGTATGATCGGATTGAAAGCGTCAATGAGCGTCCCCCCCAGGAGATTCCCCACAAAATCGAATTCCGCCTAATTTCGACAATTAACGAAGCCCGTGTTGAGGCCCGTGAAGAATTTGAGGAGGACTGGGTCTCTCTCCGCGAGAAGGGTGAAATTGAGCGTATCGTGAAGCTTTTTGATGCGTCCGCGCTGCGCATGGATGCCGCGAGTCAGATCCTCTGGGAGCACTTCCTGCGCTATTCCGAGAAATCTGGTGAGCTTTACTTGGATCTGGAGAACGAGGAAGCCTGTTGCTTCATGAATCTCCTCTTCCACCAGAAGGAGCTGAAGGGGTATATGGTGAACCTTGATGAACGACCTTTCCGCGTTGTCGACCAACCACTCAGCTGGATCTGCGATGACGATCCGGCCGATCCGAATTCTTTCGGGCTCCAGCTCGTGACAAGATCGGGCGAAAATGTCTCCCATTCAGTTCGTCTGCTCCCTGGTCGGACCGAGCTTTACCAATCGGACGAGACCGTCTTTCCCGGGCCACCCCGGTGGTTGGAGGATACGGAGATCATGCCGCGGTATTCCATTCCGAAGATTGTGATCGATTCCCTTGAGGGCGTGGAGTTTCTGCGCAAGATCGGATCAAGTCTGCCGCCTTCGATGAAGCGCCGGGTGACCGATCTTGATCTTTTTCCTCATCTTAAAATGTGGGTTGAGCAGGGGCTGACCGCTGCTGAAACCGAGCACCTTGTGATCGATGTCAAGGCGCTTGAAGCCAAAGGTCGCCGTGAGGAGAAGTTGATCAAGGCCGGATGGGATTTGATCAAGCAGGAGCCCGTGAAGGGTAAGGCCCTGCTGCGATTTGCGCGTGAGAAACTTTATCCCATCCCGGAGATTCTCTTGGAAATGGGCCTGACCTACGACGAGAAACTGGAGGCCTTCAAGGGGCGGATCACCAAGCAGTTTCCTGAGAAATTTGCCGAGTGGATTGAGGCCATGCCCGCGTCGGTGGAGCTCGATATCGAAGCGAAGTTAAAAACAATTTTGAGTGACCCTGTTACGGCCGCGATTCGGTTTGAGGTGGTCAATCAGGAGATCGACTGGTTCGACCTCCGGGTGGTCATCGACGTGGAGGGCGTTAATCTCTCCAAGGCCCAGATCCGCCAGCTTGTGGCGGCTCGGGGTGGCTACGTCCGTATGGACGATGGCTCGTGGATGCGTCTCGAAATCAAGCTGGATCCCGATCAACGGGATGCGGTCACCCGCCTTGGTCTCGATCCCTTCGATCTCTCGGGCGAGACCCACCGCATGCACGCCATGCAGCTGGCCGACCCCAAGGCTGCCGAGGTTTTCGACCCGAAAGCCTGGAAGCGAATCAAGGATCGTGCCCGCGATATCCAAATCGATATCAAGCCGCCCGTGCCTGCCGAACTCAATGCGACCCTCCGGCCCTATCAGGTCGAGGGATACCAATTCCTCGCGTATCTTGCGACGAACGGTTTCGGAGGAATCCTCGCTGATGACATGGGTCTTGGTAAAACGATTCAGAGTATCACCTATCTCCTCTGGTTGCGTGAATACGTAAAGGGGACCAAGGGGGTGAACAATACCCTTGGGCCTGCGCTCGTCGTTTGCCCCAAGTCTGTGCTCGATGTTTGGGCGACCGAGGCCGGGAAATTTGCTCCTGAATTGAAGGTCAAAATTCTTCGCACTCGCGATGATCTCGATATTGATGAGGTCAAAAACGTTCTCGATATTCTCGTCTTGAACTATGCCCAGCTCCGTGTTTGCGGTGATCAGCTGAACAAGATCCGCTGGATCACGGTCATTCTTGACGAGGGGCAGCAGATTAAGAACCCGGACTCGAAGGCTGCCAAGTGCGCCCGCGAGTTGGATGCTGAGAACCGTTTGGTCCTTACGGGTACTCCGATTGAGAACCGCCTGATGGACATGTGGTCACTGATGGCCTTCGCGATGCCGGGAGTTCTTGGAACCCGTGCTTACTTCAAACGCCGCTTTGATAAGCGTAAGGATCCAAGTAGTCAGAACCGCCTCGCAGCACGGCTTCGCCCGTTCCTGCTTCGCCGGACCAAGGGACAGGTTGCCAAAGACCTGCCACCAAGAACCGAGGAGGAGGTCTTTGCTGGAATGGAAGGCATTCAGGAAGAACTCTACAAGGTGGAGTTGAAGCGTATCCAGCAGGCTTTGCTCGGACTCGATTCCGACGAAGCGGTGAAGAAGAACAGCTTTGCCATTCTTCAGGGCCTCATGCGTCTGCGTCAGATTTGTTGTCACCCGGGTCTCATCGATCCGAAGTGGCTCAAGGAGGAAAGTGCCAAGATGAATGCTCTTTTCTATCTGCTCGACCAACTCCGCGAGGAGGGCCACAAAGTGCTCGTCTTCTCGCAGTTCGTCTCGATGCTCGATATCATCAAGGCACATCTTGAAGTCGACAGCCGCCCCTTCAACTACCTCACCGGTCAGACCAAGGACCGGAAAGGGGAGATCGAAAAATTCCAGACAACCAAGGATGCCTCGGTCTTCCTGCTCTCGCTTAAGGCGGGTGGTGCCGGTCTCAACCTGACCTCGGCCTCCTACGTGATCCTTTACGATCCTTGGTGGAACCCGGCGGTTGAGAACCAAGCGATTGACCGAACGCACCGAATTGGGCAGAAGAACAAGGTGATCGCGTATCGTCTCCTGACACGTGATTCCGTGGAGGAGAAGATCCGTATTTTGCAGCACCAAAAGACTGCGCTGGTCACCAACATCCTCGGCGACGAAGGCTTCGCGAGCAATCTCGGGGTGGACGACCTCCAGTTTATCCTCAGTCATGGAGGAGCGGATGATGATGAGATTCCACCGCCACCTCCCGTGAAAATGGCCAACGTCAGAGAGGTCGAAACCAAGAAGATGTCCGTCAGGAAGGTTGCGAAAGCAGCCAAGAAAATTCGTAAAACTCCCAAGAAATAGGGGGAATTCTTTACAATTGATTCCAACAAAAGCCCCGGTCGCTTCGAGCGCACCGGGGCTTTTTGTTTGGTGGGTGATCAGCTGGAAGGAAAGCTGGCCTCGTCGTTGTTAGGATTTGGTGGCTTCCTTTTCGACCATGCTGTCGGAATTTGCTCCCGACTCTTTTTCTTCTCCCTCAACGTGGGTCGCGGAAGTTCCGAGTGAGGGCAGGACTTTGCGGACGAGCTTCTTAAGACCTCCTTCGGAGGATTCGTAATCTGCATCGGCCTGTCGGATCGCCTTCTCCCACGCTTGCGCAAATCCAGGAGCCTGTTCGCGCATCAGGCCGATTCCGTTCTCAATGATGGTCAGTTGGCGCAGCTCGGCGCGGCCCGGCTTCTGCTGGAGTGAGGAAACGTTCACGCGTAGGTTTTCGTTCTGTTTCCGGAGCTCTTCGAGCTTGCTTTGAAGGCTTTCGTTCCCCTCGGCGTTGATTTTGAGTTGGATATTGAGATGCTTTTGGAGCTCTTTCCCCTCGGAGTCGATCCGCTTGAGTTCCCGTTTCAAATTCCTGCGAGCCGCAAATCCTGATTTCCAGGTAAAGAAAACGATGAGGAGGCCGAGGAAAAGTCCGCCGGCGAAGGGCGTGAAGAGGTATTCTTGGATGTCCATATCAGGGTTTATCGGGGTTGTTTAGCAGGCGTGTTCTTATCCTCATTTGGATCGTCTTTTGAGGATCTTCCTTCCCCGTAAGAGAGTCCTGTTTATTGAGCGATGCAACGACTTTGTCGGTCAAATCCGATGAATTGCTGACATGAAGAATGGCTGTCATATCTCGATTTGTGGAACCGCTGATATCGTAAAACCGGTCAAAAGCCTTTTGTTTTACCGACTTTTTGGGGCGCTGGTTGCGCTCTTAAGAGGCGCGAAGAGGAACAGAGGCCCTATTAGAAAGGGCGCTGTAATCATCTTACAGACTGGAAAGGGTCGGGGTTTACAGGCTGTTTACTTCGATTGCTCAAGCATTCGCAGCAATGAGATTTCGGCCTTGGCCCGAATGTCTTCGGCAAGTTCGACCTGTGGCTCAAGTTTATCGAGACAAGCGTGGAGCTTCTCCAGAGTGTTCATTTTCATGTATCGACAGTCGGCGCAGGCGCAGTGGTCGGTTGGTCCGGCGATGAGGTTTTTTTCGGGGACTTCCTTTTGGATGCGATGAAGCATTCCGGATTCGGTGACGACGATGACGTTTTGAGCCGGGGTGTTACGGCAGAAATGGATCATTTTTTCGGTCGAGCAAACTTCATCGGCGAGAAGGCGGACTGCTTTGGTGCACTCGGGGTGTGCGACGACGACGGCGTCGGGATAGTCATCTTTGATTTTCTGGATGGATTCACGGGTGAACTCCACGTGGACGTAACAATTTCCTTTCCAGAGATCCATCTTACGGCCGGTCTGTTCAATGACCCATTGGCCGAGGTTCTCATCGGGGACGAAGAGGATGGGTCGGTCCTTTGGGGCCTGATTGGCGATACGCGGCGCGTTTCCGGAAGTGCAGATAACGTCGCAGAGCGCCTTGACGCCAGCAGAGCAGTTGATGTATGCGATGACGTAATAATTCTTTTCGGCGTTTTCCTTGAGGAACTCCTCTAGTTTATCGGCGGGGCAGGCTTGTTCGAGGGAGCACCCGGCGTCTCGATCGGGGAGGACGACGGTCTTGTTGGGATTCAGGATTTTGGCGGTTTCCGCCATGAAATGAACTCCGCAGAAGGCGATGACTTCGGCATCGGTTTCCTGAGCTTTATAAGCGAGGCCGAGGGAGTCGCCGACGTAATCGGCAATATCCTGGATGGGGCCGACTTGGTAATTATGGGCAAGAATGATAGCGTTCTTCTCCTTTTTGAGGCGAAGAATATCTTTCTTGAGATCAAGAACGGGCGCGTTGGGCATGTCGGGAGTTTTTGGGATGGACTGGGATGGACAAGAATTAAAAGCCGCCCATCTGGATCTGACCGGAGTGTCTCGCTCCGTCGGCGACGGTGAGTCTTCCGACCTTGATATTACCAGTCAGGGTGGCTCTTTTTTCGAGCGCGAGGAGACCGCGGCAGGCCAGATTACCGGTGACCAGACCGTCGATCAGGCATTCATTCATCTCAACGGTGCTGTGAAATTCGATTTTTGCGCGTTTTTCGACAAGGAGACGGTTACAAACCACTCTGCCGGTGATTTTGCCATGTCGGCGAAGAATGAGGTCGCCGGAGCATTCGACATCTCCGGTGAAGTCTCCCTCGACGGTCAGCTTGTGACATTGAATGGAGCCTCCGAGGACGACGCCTTTTTTGTAAATGTGAACGTTTCCCCGGGTTTGAATGCTGCTGTTGTATCGCTCTTTGACCTCGCGATCCTCCATCGAAATCAGGCGTCCGCAACTTCGGCACTGGGTTGAGTTTGCGTGAATGTTCGCGGGGTGGGTGTCTCCACATTCGAAGCAGGTGACGTCGCGGGTGACGATTTTCTTTTGAGAGGAAGAATCGTTGGTGTGATTGTCGCCGTGGTAGCGGGGGGTGGCGGACGGCGCGTCCGGGATCGTGAAATGGGGAGAGGATGTCTCAGGAAGAGCGGTTTGGAGAGAGGAGGGTGTTTCTGCTTCTGTTGGCTCTTCCGGGGGAGACTCCGGTTCCTCGTCTGCTTCTTCCTTCTCCTCAGTTTTGGAGGTATGTCCGACCTCCTGAGGTGATTCGGAGTCCACTGTAGGGGCAGGGAGGGGCTTTGGCGCTGAAAGTGTAGGCTGCTCCCGCGCTTTGTAGTCGATCTCTACCTTGGGCTGAGGTGGGCGGTGCGCAAAGGGGTCAGGCGGTGCTACGGGGCGTGCGCTAATTTCCCCACTTTTATCAAAGGTGAGGTAGGCGCCACATGATTTGCAATACGACGAGACCGCCAGCCGGGATTCCTGCTGAAGATGCTGACAAAGAGGACAAGTGACCTCGAGAGGACCCTTGCTCTTATCTTTGAAAAAACCGAAGGCCAATGTGGTCTTTTTAAGGTGATGTTAGGAAGTCTTGGAACCATCCTTATTGGATTGGTGTCCTTGATTTTGCTTCTTATTATGACCCTGTGGGGATGGGGAGTTTTGCTTAGGGGCAGAGGTGGGTGTTCCAACCTCTGACTTACCGACAAAGATCGCTCCGGGTTCGATAGAAAGGGTGGCGGCCTTGACGTCACCAACCATTTCGGCGCTGGCTTTGATCTCGACGCGGTCGGTGCAAATAATGTTACCGTGAACCTTCCCGTAAATGACGACGGATTTGGTCTTCACCTCAGCCTTGATGTGCGCGTTTTCAGCGACGGTGAGAGCGCCATCAGAGCTGATTTCACCCTCGATGCGGCCATCGACGAGGAGGTCATTGGTGAAGCGGACAGACCCTTTAATATGGACGTCATTGCTGAGAATGTTGCGTTGTCCGCCTGCTGTGCTGCTGCTGACAGAAGAGACTGGCGCCGCCGCTGCTGGGGTGGGGGATGCTGCTGGAGCTGAGGGAGATTGAGAGGGCAAGGCTGGTCGAGGTGCTTGGGGTGCCTCGGGGCTTTTGCTAATGATTTTTTCAAACACGGCGATTAATGGGTTGTTGGTAAGTAGTAGGGCATGGGAGCCCAAAAGTGAAGAAGGAATTCGCGAAGAATGAATTATTCGGGAGGAGTTCCGGCCGCGGCTGGGGGCTCCGTTTCTTCGGGGACATCCAATTCAGGAAGGTCCGGGAGTTCTTCGGTGGTTGCGCCGTCGGTTTCTGCTTCTGGAGCGGTTTCCGGTGCCGTTGTCGCGGCCGGCTCCGGAGCGGGAGGCGTGACGGGCAAGGTGGTAGGAGTCGCAGGAGTCGTGGGAGTCGTGGGAGTCGGAGTCGTGGGAGTCGGTTGAACTGGCTTAAATCCGGGGAAATTGGCCGGAAGACTTCCTGCTCCCGG
>JBLIDI010000138.1:0-10373 GCA_047634075.1 Akkermansiaceae bacterium | reverse complement strand
CGAGGGTCCTAATTTTGCTCGTTATTCGCGCTACCTCGAGACGAGCCGTGATGAGATTTCTAGGCATTTTTTTTGGCGTCTGGATCAGACTCCCGCGACTTCGATCTGAGTTCGTAATGTTCACTTCATGACGGTATGCCTCAGTGGTTCTGCGTGACGTTTGTTTACCTGTTAGCGTGCGAAACGACATTCGTCGGGGAAATGCAGGTGCACGTATCGACATGGGGCGTTACGTGGCTCTGGCCTTGAAGGCGCAACTCGTCGATATCTGAACCCTCTCAGGTCAGGGTCACTTCGATGCCTGTGGAAACGCCGGGGTGGTTCGCTCCGAACGAGTGGATGATCGGGTCGTTGTGGCCCGTGGCCTCCGCGGTGACGGGGTGGCCGGCTGAGGTTGCGGTTGCTGATAGGTCGTTGTCTCGAGTGGAACCAGATCGATTTTGATACTCCCGACGCCGTTGGTGGTCAGCGGCCAAACGTCGCAAATCGCCTGAGCGATCCCGTTCTTAGCATTGAGAAGCGGAGAGCTAAAGTTGACCAAGCTACCGTTGGGATCGCTGCTGAGGGTGTGAGTGAAGCACTGGATCCAATAAGCAGGGCATACGAGGCGAAGGAAGGGGCCAAGATCCGCATCTCTCCCGACGATGTCGGCTCTGGATTTCATGGCGACCTTTTGGAGGTGGAAGATGTTCTCGTGGATAATAATGTGTGAGGGGTGGCTTGATCTCTCCGTGAGCACCTTCCGCCAGTGGGAACTGACTTCAAGGGAGTTGTCGATAACAATAATAAATATTGCCTTTTATAATAATTAACGCTAATAAGGAAGGGTTAGTTAAAAAATATACAATATCTCGGTATTCAGCAACGTGGAGATCGTGAAGACTATTTATCATGAAGATCGAGGCAAACATCAATGGCGTCAGCCTGCTCAAAGCAAAACCATTTTCTCTTAGTGTTCGTATCCGGCTAGACCTTGTTTCGCTCGTCCTTGCCTCTCGTTGTGCTAAGGAGACGTTAGCAGGGACTTGCGATTTTGCCCTCGAAATCAATGAGCTTTATGAGCTTGGTTTGAACATCACTGAGCTACGATGGCTCGTGGCTCGTCGCGAATTACGCTTTGGCAATGTTCTCGTGAAGAGGGGCCATGTTCCGGCTTGTCATGAGCACACCCGCAATAGGTTGGGCTGTTTAAGCTCGTCAAAACGCCACCCTGAAGGTCCCATCGAGTCTGCTGGATTACTCGTCTTTCAGGCTCGCCGACATTAAAATCATGAGAGCTAAAAGGCACTTGAGATCACGGGATTGGCTGGCACTCCTCGGGGAGACCGCGATCTTAACGAGTGGTGCTGTGCCTGATACCGCGGGCTCAAAATCGCAACTCAATAAAGAGGGAGAATTTTTGGGAAAGAAAGTTCCGCTTAGGAAAATAACTTCTGGGGCCTCGATTGCAAACGGAATAAAGACACGGGCCAAGACGCCGCGCCATGTCGTCGGAGCACTGAGTGGACAGAGTCAAATGGGAGTCGTCTTGGATCATGATGCGGGCCAGGCCGAGTGGGTTGCGCTGAAAGATTCGCACCACAAAAAAGGGTTAACCGAGGCTGTCAGTAGGCTCCGCTTACACTCATGAAGAGCACCATTAAGATCCTTTGGAGCCTCGTTTTTCGTCCAGGCTCGACGTTTTCGCGTCGGCTTTGCGATGCTGCGGAACGGATGGATTTGCGGGTGTCGCAGGCCGAGGCCGAGGCCGATGTCGCCGTCGAGGCCGATGTGAAGCGGGCGGCGGAAGACGTTCTTCGCGAGCAGGCCGTGTTGCTGGCTGCCGCACAACGCATCGGGCGGATGGGCTGTTGGAGAATGCACATCCGTTCCAACCGCCTGGTCTGGTCGGATGCGACCTGCGAGTTGTTCGGGATCGCGCCCGAGGAGTTCGCAGGGACTTACGAGTTTTTCCAGAGCTTCATTGTCGAGGAGGATTTGCCTGCCTTCGTTAACACCCGTGCCTTGATATCTCCTTCAAATCCGTCGTGGGAAGCGGAATACCGCATTCTTTGGCGGGATGGCCAGATCCGGATGATGCACGAGCGCGGTGTCGCCGAGTTTGACTCCGCAGGTTACTGCGTGAGCCGGATCGGGATGATGATGGACATAACGGAGCGCAAAGTCTCCGAAGACAAGCTCCGGAAAAACCTTTCGGTGCTGCGTATCGCGGGGAACATCGCGTGGGTGGGCAGCTGGTTGATGAACGTGGCAGATCATAAAATTTACTGGTCCGAGGAAGTCTGGAACCTGCTGGGACTTCCAAGAGGAAAGGAACCATCGCTGGAAGAGGTGTTGCACCTCTATTTCCCCAAATCTAGGACCAAGCTAGGCGCGGCGCTTGCCTCCTGTGGAAGCGACGGGACGCCGTTCGACCTCGATCTTGAGCTCAGGAACGCGAAGGGACAAAATATGTGGGCGCGGATCTGCGGCGAGGCGGAGCGGGATGCCGATGGGGTGATCACTTGGGTCAACGGTGCGTCTTCCGACATTTCCGAGCGCAAGCTCTTGGATGATTCTTTGCTGCTGTTAAATTCCGCAGTTGAGCAGGTGAAGGAGGCCATTCTGATTACCGATGCCCAGCTCAACCTGCCGGGGCCGGCGATTGTTTTCGTCAATCAAGCGTTCACCGCAATGACGGGCTACGCACCCGAGGAAGTGATCGGAAAAACGCCACGAATTTTACAGGGCCCGCTCACGGACCTCGAGATAATGGTAAGATTGCGTCGCAACCTAAGCTCGGGAGAAACGTTCGAAGGCGAGACTTTCAATTACCGCAAAGATGGGACGTCCTACCGTGTGGAATGGCAGATCTCCCCACTCCGCAATGCCAGCGGCACAACCACTCATTACGTAGCCATCCAGCGTGACATCACCGAACGCAAGCAGGCCGAGGAAGAGCTTCTCTGGAAAACGGCGCTGCTTGAAGCTCAGATCGATTCCTATGGCGTGGGGATCCTCGTGGTGGATGGCAAGGGTCGCAAAATATTGCAAAACCGCCGTATGGTCGATCTCTGGCAAATTCCCCCGGAGCTTGCCGAAAGCAACGATGACAATGCCCAGCTGCAATACGTCATCGGCCGCACCGCCCAGCCCAAGCAGTTTAGCGACAAGGTAACCCATCTCTACGCACATCCCGATGAGCACTCCTCGGACGAAATCGAACTGATCGACGGCACGGTTCTCGACCGCCATTCCGCACCTGTCATCGGAAAGGACGGACGGAACTATGGCCGCCTCTGGACCTTCGCAGACATCACCGCGAGGAAGCATCGGGAAATCGAATTGATTGAGCTGAACCGACAGCTCCTGGACGTCTCCCGTCAGGCCGGGATGGCGGAGATCGCTACGAACGTGCTGCACAACGTGGGCAACGTGCTCAACACCGTGAACATTTCCTGCTCGGTGATCTTGGAAAAGATCCGTAAATCCCGGATTAGTGGCGTGGTGAAAACGGCGGAACTTTTGGAAAGCCACCAAGGCGACCTGACGGCGTTTTTCACCGCCGATGCGGGGGGGAGAAAACTCCCAGAATACCTTGGGAAGCTTGCGGACCAACTGGTGCAAGAACAAGCGGCCATTTCCGCGGAGCTTCAGTCGCTTAGCGGAAACATCGATCACATCAAGGTCATCGTGGCCATGCAGCAGAACCTCGTGCCCGCTCAGGGTGCCACAGAAATCGTCGCTATCGCGGACCTGATTGAGGATGGCTTGCGTCTGAGCGAGCGATCCCTAAAAAGACATCAAGTCCGGGTAGTGCGTGAATACTGCGAAGCGCCGCCCGTCGTCGTGGAAAAGCACAGGGTCCTGCAAATCCTGGTGAACTTGATCGACAACGCCAAATCAGCCTGTGACGAATCTGGCCGCGCGGATCAACAAATCACCCTCCGCCTCACGGTAGACGGTGAAACCGTGCGGATCGTCGTGATCGACAACGGTCTGGGAATTCCCCCGGAAAATCTCGAGCGCATTTTCACCTACGGATTCACCACTAAGGCTGATGGCCATGGCTTCGGACTACATGGCTCCATTCTAGCTGTGCGGGAAATGGAAGGCGATCTCACGGTGCATAGCGATGGACCCGGCAAAGGCGCTACCTTTACCCTCAGTCTCCCAGTCACAACCCCTTGAGAAATCATGTCAATGAGCCCAAAGCATTCCCCACCTGCCAGCAGCTTTCATGAAGAAAGCTCGGAGCTAGTTTCCGTCGAGGCCGCCAGCACGCCCTCATTCCGGCAGACTGACGGAGACGCCAGCTATCGAGTCTTGATCGTAGACGATAATCCATCCATCCACGATGACTTCCGCAAGATACTTTGCCCGGCTTCCCATACCGACCCGCGGTCCGACGAATTAGAAATCCTGATTTTTGGCAGCTCCGCCAAAACGAATCCAAAAGTTACCTTCGAACTTGATTCCGCCTTCCAGGGCCAGTCGGCGTTGGAAAAACTAAACGAAGCTCTGGCGGAAGATCGTCCCTATGCTCTCGCGTTTGTGGATATCCAGATGCCACCTGGATGGGACGGCGTGGAGACCGTCAATCACCTTTGGGACGCCGATCCGGGCCTTCAGGTCGTGATCTGCACCGCTTACTCGACCTTTTCATGGGAGGATATGCGTTTCGTCCTGAAACAACCCGATAGCTTGCTGGTTCTCAAGAAACCATTCGACGAGGTGGAAATCCAGCAGATGGCCCACACGCTCGCCAGCAAGTGGGCACTCAACCAGCTGGTCGAGATTGGCCTTCAGCAGGTAGATGAAGGGATACATCGCTTGCTAAGCCCCACCGGAGAAGCAGTCTCCGCTCCCGCATGTCCTGCCCCGGCCTTCCCCGCACAGCTCGGCGAGCATCAGTTCGTGACCACCTTGGAGAGGCTCTGCCAGACACTCGAATCGACGCGCGGTAAACTTCGGCACGCCGAACAACGGTTGGTGCACTCGGAAAAAATGGCCTCTCTCGGGCACTTGAGCGCCGGAATTCTCCATGAAATCAATAATCCCCTGAACTACGTGATAACCGCGCTGACCCTCCTGGAAAACAGCGCGGGATGTCTACCGGACAATTGCCGGGAAGATCACTTGGAGATCTTGCAAGACATTCGGGATGGCTGCTCCAAGATGATGGAGATCACCTTTAGCCTGCGCAAATTCGCCCATCCGGAAGGGGGCGATCTCAGGAAAGTCCACGTAAACGACGCGCTGCGCACCGCGCTCCGCCTGACGGCGGTTGAAATCGGGGACGTCATCACTATCGAAAACCGCATTTCCGACGAGGTGATTATTTTGGGTAAGGCCTCCGAATTGTCCCAAGTCTTTATCAACCTCATTCACAATGCCACTCATGCACTGCGGATGAAGGTTCAAACGCCGGGCACGGTTCCCCAGATACTCTTCAAGGCTACGGCGACGGAAGGGCGTATTATCATCAGCGTTACTGATAATGGAACCGGCATCCCTTCCTCGGAAATAGGGAAGATCTTCGATCCCTTTTACAGCACCAAGGATGTCGGACAGGGCGTAGGTCTCGGCCTCGGGATCTGCCACCAGATCTTACAACAATTTGCCGCCAAGCTTTCGGTCGAAAGCGTTCCCGGGACTCATACACGTTTCGATCTGTCGTTCCCAGACATGGATTTAGGCAACACGACCCCTCACAAGCTGAGTTAGGCGGCGTCCTTGCGCTGGCTGAGGCTGAGAGCTTCGACCCCCGGTCTTCTCCAGTTCGACCGGTTTGTATCCACCGCGCGCTCTGAAGTAGAAGAAAATGAGAAGATAGCAAAGAAGCATGAAGGCGTAAACGGTGGCGGCAACGATGATCCAAAACGCGACGGCCTTTGAAAGGAAGAGGAGACCGATAATGGCGACGATCGCGCTGCCCACCAGAAGACCGATGGGTGAGAACTTGTGGACAATGGGACCGGCGTAGAAACGCATGATTGTCATGATCGTGGAGATATAGATGAAGATCCATCCGGCCTGGGCCGGGGTGAAGTCGGCCCCGAGAAGATCCGGCATCCAGCTGTCTGTGCCGAGTTCGGTGGTGGCGAGAGGGCCCATCGTGATGAGGACAAGAAGGAACATCCAATGGCTGAAGCTACGGGTGTAAAGACCGGCGGCGAGGATACGCCCTTTATCGGCTTCGGTGAGGTTGAAATCGTTCTGCCAGTCGCCGATGATATTGGCGCGGAGACCAAAGACGAAAGAAGTGGCGACGAGGGCGGCAAAGCAGGCCCAGAAGAGCTTTTTGTTAGCGTGTTCGGTGGAAGGCATGGGGTATTTGTGTGCGGGTTAGGATGCCAGGAGGGCTGTGATGACCTGATGATCGAGGTCAGCCTGCAGGGCCTGATGGTTGTCAGCAATGGGAAAGCGAGGGAGTTTTCGAGTGGTGGTAGGACTCGGTATCGATCAGATAAAAAACGCACCCGGCGATCATGAAAACCGCTAATTGTTTCCTTCTCTATTTAAACGTTAAAAGAGAGGAGGATTGCGAGTATGGGTATGCGAATGTTGAAACAATGCCGAATTCCAGCCCAGCTTCTGCTTGCAACCATGGCCACGGTATTGGTCGCGCTCTTCGCGGCGAATGCTGAACCGGAGGTAAGGAAGGAGGGTGTCAAGAGCGCTCACTTTGACCCTGTCATTGAAAAGATCGAAGGCTGGAATATCCACATCGACCCGAAGTTGCTCAAGGGGAAGCATGCCGAGGAAGGAGCGAAGGCGCTCAAGATGCTCGCCAGTCACTTACAACGTATCACGATCATGATCCCGGGAGACCGCCTCAAGCAGTTGCAGACCCTGGAAATCTGGATCGAATACGACCATCTCGAGATCAATGTGGAACCAGGACCTTACCATCCCGGTGCCGCTTGGCTCATCGAGCGAGGCTACGATCCTCGCTTGGCCAAAAAAGTCCATGTCACCCGGGCCGCGTCGCTTCTAGATCGAAACCAGCTGGCGAAACATCCGTCCGTCATCCTGCACGAATTGAGCCACGCCTATCACGATCAGATCCTCGGGGGCTATGGCGAGCCGCGCATTATTGCCGCTTATGAAAAAGCGATGAAGGCTGGCCTCTACGACGAGGTGTTAGCGCACACCGGTAGGAAAGTGCGAGCCTATGCGGCCTCAACTCCCATGGAATACTTCGCCGAAGGAACCGAGGCTTATTTCGACCGGAACGATTTCTTCCCTTTCGTGCGCGCAGAACTCAAGGAACATGATCCCGTCCTGCATGACCTGCTGGAAGAAATTTGGGGAATTAAGAAGTAAACCCGCGATTCCATTCGTAAGAGAAATTTAACGATGATTAGCAAGCAAATCAACACTGCATGGATTCTGCTCATCGCGCTTGTGCTTCTGCCGATTATGGCGGTAGCTTCTAGCTTCGAAGAGGTTGTTCAGCCCTACCTTAAAGAGAACTGCATTCGTTGCCACGGGCCGGAGAAGCAGAAAGGCAAGCTGACCCTCAATCAGATCACCGAGCACTTTGGCACCGACGCGGAAGTGGAGGGATGGGTCGATATTTTGGACATGCTTTCGTTTGGGGAAATGCCGCCACCGGACGAGGAAAAAAAACCGGATCCGCTTGCGACAGCCCAGATCGTTAGCTGGATCAAGCAGAAGCTTCAAGAGGCGGGCAAAGCGGAAGCCTATCTGAAGAAACTCTTGGCACCCGAATACGGAAATTGGGTGAGCCACGAAAAACTGTTCTCGGGGGAAATCAAAACGCCTCCTTTTTCGCCGTCCCGCCTGTGGCGATTGAGTCCCGAAATCTTCAAGCATCAAGGATTTGGTCGCGCTCGAAGTCCCTTCACTTATGTCACTCCAGAATCGGGAATTCGCGACTACTCGGCGATGTCAGCGGTTGACCAAAGCACGGTGCAGATGATCCTCATCAACGCAGGTCAATATCTCGAGGGTCGTGAGCAGAGAGGGGACTTCAAACGTTTTGCAGAAGATCAACCAAGGCCCTCGGATCAGGTCCTCTCCGACACCGTCCGGGCTGAATTTCGGAGAGTGATCGGACGAGAGGCGAACCCGCAGGAACTTTCCAAATATCTCGGGTTCCTCCAGAAAAATATCCAGATCGGCGGCAATCTGGATGGTCTCAACACGACAATCAAGACGATGTTTCTGAGCCCCGAGGCGATCTACCGGATGGAATTCGGCCTCGGAGAAAAGGACCAATACGGCCGCCGTCATCTCTCGGCCCAAGAGATCGCTGACACCATTTCTTACGCCTTAACCGACCGGGGGCCTGAGCACCTCCCCGCGCTCAGGAAGGCCTTAGCGGAAGGGAAGCTGACCAAAAAGAAAGAGGTCGCCCGGGTCCTCCGGGAAGTGCTTGATCAGGAACTCGCAACGGGACACTGGGCTCATCGTAATCTCCCCCGCATCATGCGCTTCTTCGACGAATTTTTTGGATTCGACCGGGCCGGCAGCGTGTTCAAGGACAACGAGCGGATACGCAGCGAAGGAATCCCTCAGTGGAATACCGAAATGCTGATCCACGATGCGCGCATGCTCATCGAACATCACCTCAGAAGTGATCACGACGTCATCGCCAATCTCTTGACGACCGATCACTACTTTGTTGCGCACCCCGGTAACAATCAGTTTGCGCGTGCGTTCTATGAGGAGCGGATCACCGAATACACCGCATCGGAATATGTCAGCGATCAAGTCGCCCAGAAAAAAGAACAGCTGGATCGGGAGCAGAAAGAATGGAACCACTCGTCAGAGGAACGAAAAAAACGCCTCGATGAGGCGAGTAAACGCGCGGAACTTAAAGTCACCCATGTGAAGACTGCGATCAAGAACGGCCTCAATCCACACCCGAACTTCCCCTTTTCGAAACGCTCTCGTGGTATCGCAGACTTGATCTACATCGAACCTTACAATCTCCCCAGCAGTGGCGGGGCTTCTCTTCAACGCTGGCAGTGGCCGATCAAACAACCCTTCGAGATGCCTAAGGGGCAGCGTGCCGGTTTGCTGACGCACCCGGCCTGGCTCGCCACCCACTCACTGAATGAAGGCAACGATCCGATTCGCCGGGGCATTTGGGTCCGCGAAAAGCTCCTCGCCGGAGTGATTCAGGACGTCCCCCCGGACGTCGATGCCAATGTGCCCCCGGATCCTCACAAAACCCTGCGTGAACGACTGGACTTGGTGCGAGAGGAACGTTGTTGGACCTGCCATCGCAAGATTAACCCGCTTGGCGAGGCTTTTGAGATCTTCGACGACTGGGGGCGCTATCGAACCCATGTCTATTTCGACGAAGAAAAAAAACTCCTAACCCGCCGGGATGCGGCCTTCGATAAAATGCTCGAAGAAGGCACGCTGACTGCTCACCCGATCAATGCGTCCGGAGCCATCACGGGATCAGGAGATGCCAAGGTTGATGGCGAAGTGAAGGATGCGATCGAACTGATGCATCGCTTGGGCCGCTCGGACCGTGCGAGACAATCTTTCATTCGCTATTTGTTCCGCTACTTTATGGGCCGAAACGAAATGCTCAGTGATTCAAAAACCTTAATCGAGGCCGAGCAAGCTTACTTGAAAAACGGAGGAAGCTTCAAGGCGCTCGTTGTCTCGTTGCTGAGTTCAGACTCGTTTCTCTACCGCCGCTAACGAATCCCAAATCTAGACCGATGACATTCACAAGACGAAGTGCACTTAAGAACCTATCGATGGGCGGAGCATCGATCGCGATGGCGCCATTTTTACAGTCGCTCCAAGCGCACGCGGCAGGGAGAGAAGAGGGACTTCCAAAGCGCTTTGTTTTCGTCGTGAAATCGTCCGGGGTCGAAAAATTTAACCTCGTCCCCGAAGGGATCGAAAACCACTTTCTTGGAGATGACGGAGAAAAACTAGGGAACAAGAGTCGCAAACCGGGCGAAGCAATCAACGTATCCCTGAAAGATCACAAGCTCCCGGAAAAGCTGGCCGCCCTGGAACGGTTCAAGGATCGCATAACGATTATCCAAAGTTTGTCGGGTGACACCTTTCGCGGCAATCATACCTCGGGCTTTGGAGCCCTCTCCTGCCACTTTTCCGAGCGGGTGGCGATCGCCCCTTCGATCGATTGCCTCTTGGGCCAACACCTCTCCCCCGGCCCTTACCCGATGTATGGCATGGCACTCAAGGGAGGGCTCTTGGAAGCGGGCGGAAAGCTCGACGACAGCTATTGCTACCCAAACCTTTCGGCCTATAGGGGCGGAATGCCTGTGGCCTATCAGGCCTCGCCACGGAAGGCCTATCTTGAGCTGTTTGGCGCTGCCGTGGACACGCCGAAGCAGCTGAAACGAATGCTGGCCCTCAACGGCAGCATGATG
>JBLIDI010000137.1:0-10447 GCA_047634075.1 Akkermansiaceae bacterium | reverse complement strand
TTCATCACCCTTCTCAAAGACGGCATTCTCTCGGTGGAGGCCCAGCGTAAAAGCTACCGCGTCACCAAACCATGGCCCCCTCAGGAAAAATAGGGAGTGTCTTATAACGCAAACCGCCCGTGGCCGTCTTCCATTCATGAACCCCCCACCGCGCCATGGTGGGAGAGAAAACTTCACTACCTTGCTGATGTCACTCTCACTTTCAACACTCCCCATGTCCGCCTCGATCGGGGAACCTTGAGCGAGAATGCCGATGGCTTCCTCACCACCATTTCGGCCCAACGCATCCCCATCCCCATCCCCATCCCCATCCCCGTCGTCCCGGTCGGAATCATCTCTGCGGATGAAGTCGCCTCCATCACCCGCTTCTCTCAACCGATGCCTGCCCCAGTGACTGGAAGGCCCAGCGGGCCCGCCTCGTCAACATCATCCCACTCGATCGCGGTATCCTTAAAGTACGAGCGATCTACGAGATAGAGCCTCCCATTGAAGCCCGCACCGCGATGCGCAGCGATGCCTCAAACCCCGCCAAAGTTCTCGCCAAAGTCCACCTCCACTTTGCCCTGCCCTACGAAATCACTTCCCAAGATATCCGGCGCGACGGGAACCGTCTCTACCTAACCATAGCGGCCCGGCTCGACCCACGGGTTGATCCGGTTGCCCCCTTCGCGTCCGGACAAGATAACCTCGTCTATAAAATCGGGCCTCTTCGCCACGGTGAATACTATGCCGAATTCTTCATTAACGGACATCTCTATGAACGCGAGATGTTCAAGGTCGACGCCATTCCGCCCATCCCAGCCGAAGTCAGACTGGCAGTGAACACCGACGACCCCGAGAACGTCACCGCCCGTGTCGAGATCCAGTTCCGCACGCCCCACCGCTTGACCCAAGGCGACGTCACTCGCCAGGGAACCCGCATCATCCTCTGAGCAAGAGCCGAGCCGCTTCCGATTCACCTAGATGCTCCCATCAACCCTCCCGTTCCCGCTCCCATCATTCTGGAATACCACATCGGAGCTCTGGCCCCGGGTGGATACCTCGCCGGCTTCGTCATGAACGAATTTCAGTATGCTCTCGAGGACTTCCTCATCGCGGACCCCGGCCCTCCCATTGACGCCCGCGCTGACCTCGGCATCAACCAGAGCAATACCGGTCCCACCTCTGGCGTCGTTGAGATCACTTTTGCCACTCCTCACGTCATCACCAGCCGCGATCTTCACCGCGTTGGCAATCGCTTCATCTTCGAGGCCACCGCACGTCCCGTCACCGATCCGGCCATTCGCGTGAGCAACCGCGTCACCCTCCGCTACCCTCTCGGAGAACTCCCCGCAGGAGACTATGCCGCCGTCGTCATCATGAACGGCTACCCTTACGCCACCACCCGGTGGGAGGAAAGAAACGCCCGCTTCAAAGCTCGCGTTGAGGTCGAAGTCACCGAAGGCCTTCGCGTTCACCGACGAACTCGGCCAACTCTCACCTGGAACTTATCTCGGGGCTTTCGTAATGGACGGCCACCTCTATGAATACAAACCATTCGAGGTCGCCCAAGACACCTTCGATGCCGAAGTCACCCTGACCGCCGAAGTCAATGACACCGTCACGGTAACCGCCAAAATTGATTTCAAAGACCCCTTCATCCTCATCACTGACCCAGGCGAGCCGCCTATCATTGGAAACAGCATCTCCCTCAACTCGCCGGCATCAGAACCGGTGACGAAGAAAACCAGTGGTTCTCCAAGGTCTTAATCGCCCTCACTCCTGACCAGCAAGTGCTCGATTGGGGAACGGTTCGGCGGAGCGGCAACGAATTTCATGTCGACCTCACCGTCATCTGCCAGGACTCACCCATCCTCCCCGTTCCTGTTGACCCCGTCCCAACCGATGAAATCCCCGATGGGTTCCTCATCAGTAAAGAAGGCCGTCCCTTAATCGGAGGGGCTCCAACCCGCCTCGTCTCACACCTCTACCGTCTCGGCGAACTTGAAAATGGCTCCTATCAGCTTTGCGTTTACTCTCGTGGCCAGACCCTCGGCTGTCATCGCTTCCGGGTTGCAGGCGCACCACCACCGTCGAACTGAACCGTGCCCCCATCACCGCAGCCAAGGATGAGCACCATTTCGACATCACCTTTGCCGACCCCACCGGACTTGATCACGACGCCATCCGGGCAGCCAAGGTCTGGATTGTTGGCCCCGACAACTCTCGTGAAGAAATTGGTCCGCCAATGTCGCGGTCATCTCACAGCCCGGCCAGCAGGTGGTCGTCGACAATTGGGGACCGCTTGTCCTGCACGGACATAGCTTCATCGCCCTCGCCACGGTGCACCTGGAAAAGAGCAACGGCCCCGTCGAGCCCCTCGCTCACCGCTACGATCTCGGCCAGTGGCATGACGTCACCGACGCCATCGGCCTCGTCGAACGAACCCTCGATATCGACGGAACCGAAGTGGTCATCCTCTGCCTCCGCGAGAGTCTCGCAACCAACAAATACCGCTACCTCAGACTCTCACTCCAAGAGACCGAATAAGCCTTGCTAGACATGCACCTCATCCCGCTTCTGCTCCAGCGTCCCCTTCGTCACCCCCAACCTCTCGATTGCGCCCAACTTACGCACCAAATCTTGGGCATCTCCCTTTCCTCCCAAAAAGTCCCGATACCAGGTCACCAACCGAGCGGCCTGCTTCGCATCCTCTTCTAACAACTCCACCCGAAACTTCCGCAGACCCAGCGCAATAAGGTCACCCACACTCCCCACCCCGGTTTGCGCACGACCATTAAAGAGCGTATTGCGACACCCCACATCCGCTTTTAGAATATGCAACTGCCCCACCCGATCCCGCAATTGCACACTGTGTTTATCACACGGCTTGCCACAATCCTTGATACTCGTCCCCTTACTCATGAAGCTACAGAACACACAATGCTCCATATGAAACATCGGCATATGCTGATGCACCGTTAACTCAAACCACTCCGGCGGGGCACTCTCGATCAACTCCCCCACCTGCCCTTCATTCAGATCATAGGATACCGTCAAATTCTCAAAGCCCCCGTGCTCCATGAGCAACCCCGCCGTCACCTGATTCGACACGTTCAGCGAAAAGTCCGCCACCATCGCAACCCCGCGTTCCTTAAAGTAGGAAATCCCTCCGAGGTTACGAACCAAGACGCCATCCGCCTCCGCCTTCTCAACCATCTTGAAGAACCCCGCCTCACTCGGCTTCTGAATCCGAGGTGTCGCCAAATAAACCTTCATCCCGGCCCCGCGCGCCACCTTCACCGCCTCGCGGTATCCCTTGAGGTCCTCAAAATCACAGTAGACAAAATCCGCCCCGGCCCGCGCACATCCCTCCACTTGCGCCAGCGAACGACACAGCACCCGCAGCTCGGGTAGTCCACCCTCAACCTCTTCCCGCTTCGGCAAAATACCCTGCAAGACCGCTTTCCCATCCTTCACCACCGGCTCCTCTCTCAATTCCTCCACCAAACGCCGGCGCACCCGGTTCAATTCGCCCAAGGGCATCATCACTTCCCCTTCCAACAAATTTTGGACCATCCCCAACTGAAACCCCGTCCCGCCAAGCCTCCCCAACTGCCCCGACAAAATCTCCTTCGTCAGCGGACGATTCTCGGCCGCCACCAGCATCACCTCACTCGCAATCTTTTTCCCCCGACACTCCACCACCAGCGGCTCGCCCACCTTCCCCGAAATCTGCACCAGCAGCGAGTCCCCCCGCTCCTCCAACCGGCCACCTTTCCAACTCTTCTTCACCTCTTTCTGCAAGCCTGGATCGCTCGTCTTCCAAAGACCTTGCCCTACTTTCACTCGTTTCCAGTTGATGCTCGATCTCTGATCAAAAGAGATCTTGTTCCCCTCCACCTTCCAAATCATTCCGCCCTGCTCATCGTTTCTATCTTCGCCCGCATCAAAGACAAAACCGTCGCTCTTATTCAGCGAAACCGCACTCGACGCCAACTCCACCCAGCCCTCGCCACACGCCGCAATCTTACCCACCCAAGCTCCCCGCTTCTTCCCCCATTTGCCATGTGTCAGCTTGGGATGATTCGTCCCCTCCAGCCATCCGCTCGAGAGCCCACGCGAAAACATCATCTCCAAGGTGTAGCGATCCTTCTCGGTGATCTTCACCTCATCGAGCGCCTTGCGATACACCCGCGTCACCGCCGCGACATACTCCGGCGTCTTCAACCGTCCCTCGATCTTAAAACTCGTCACCCCCGCCTTCACCAAATCGGGAATGACATCGACCGCCGCCAAATCCTGTGGACTCAAAAGATACCGCACCTCACCCATCGGCACCGTCTCCCCATCCACCACCAACTCGTAAGGCATGCGACAGGCCTGCGCACACTCCCCCCGATTCGCCGACCGCTGACCCAGACTTTCCGAAGTCAAACACTGACCCGAATAGGCCACACAAAGCGCGCCGTGAACAAAGACCTCCAAAGGCACCTCACCCTTCTTCCGCATCCGCGCGATCTCATCCACCGACATCTCCCGCGCCAACACCGCCCGATCTAGATCTAAAAACCCATCCACAAAGGCCATTCCCTCCGGCGACGTAATCGTCATCTGCGTCGAAGCATGCAGCTCCATCTCCGGGGCAATCTCCTGCACCAACTTCGCCGCCCCCAGATCCTGCACAATAACCGCATCGACCCCGGCCCGCGCCATCGTCTCAATCTGCGCCACCGCCCCTTCCAACTCCGAAGGGAAAATCAGGGTATTAAATGCCACAAACCCCTTCACCCCGTGCCGATGCAGAAACTCCATCAACCTCGGCAAATCCTCCTCCGTAAAATTATCGGCCCGCATCCGCGCATTGAACTTCGGCAGCCCGAAATAGATCGCATCCGCCCCGTTTGCCACCGCCGCACGCGCACAATCCCAATTTCCCGCCGGAGCCAATAATTCAGTCACGGCGAAAAGCTACCAGCCTCTCTCGGCCACGCCAATCCTTTAGAGCCGTTCCTATTTGCATTACCTGATCTCCTGATAATGTTGAATATCGTCCAACAACCGACTCTTCTGGTTGGAATCAATCTCAAGATCGCTCACCGCAAATTTGAGCTTCTCGTAGTCAACTTGCCAAGAATCTTCCTTCCCATCAATTGGCCCAAAGCTCAAAACTCCCTCACCTTCCATGAGCAAGTTCAACGCCTGTTGCCTCGAATTTTCGGAAATCGCTGACAGAAGCTCATACTTTGAAGGATCATTCGCGGCTAAAAACGCAAAGAGTCTGGTTGCGATATCCTCACTTGTTCGCGAATCCTTAAAAAGGCGCGTGCCCTCGTCTGGTTTCACCCGGGCCAACAAATCCAATTTATCACGCGGCCAACCCGTATCAGAGTCGCCCCCAATTCGAACTTCAACAGTATCGCTGGTCCATAGCTCGCTTTTCACAAACCCTTCAAACAGCGAGCCATAAGTATTCGTTTCAAGATCTTCTTCGAAATCTGAAATGGAATCCCTCCCTTCCATATTGGTAAAGGCTTCCTTGGGAACCTTGGCATCGAAGAAGACGGCCTGCTCCTCTTTTGTCATAAACTTGAAAACACTCTCGTAGACTTCGTTCACATCGAATGCCCATGAAGCTGTGCCCTCAACAAGAAGCTCCTGAGCTCTTTTGAGATCACGTTGCGCCAGCCTCTCGAAACCATCCCGCAGAACTCTCTCCACGGCAAAGAAACCTCCGGTTTTAAAATACATGAAGAAACCTTGATTTGGAACAGGCCACACTTCTTCTTTTCCTCCCGATTCAATCAACCTTGAGATCGCCTCATCTGGCTCGCTCGTAACCCACCCACCAAATGAAGCCGTCAAAGCACGCGTGTTGAAAAACTGCCTCTGCATCTCCAAGGTGTCTTGTTCAAGGTCTTCGAGAGAGGGCTCCAGATCTTCCAACCACCTGGCCATCTCCACCATTCCCACTTCGCCATTTCTCCTCCCAATTTCCCGGGCCAGCATCACCGCCAATCTTGGCTGACGAAATTTCTTCCTCCCCTCATTCTCATTCATCCAATCACCATGAACCTTTTCCAATTCGACCCACAACTCTTCATCATCCAACCCCGCCGCATACCTCTCCATCTCCCCAATCGCCATCTCCCTCTCTGGCTTCCCACGCCAAGCCGCATCCAGCATCCGCCGCGATGACTCAACAACCTCACCTTCCCCGGTCTGCCCTTCCCCAGTCTGCCCTTCACCCCTCGGCACAACCAGCCACGCCACCGCCAAGGCAAGAAGCAAACCAACCAACCATTTCACCATTTCAGCGTAGTCGCATCCCCCTCCTCGTCAACCCGGAAATCCGCAGGACCGGAAGCCCGTCCGCCAAATCCCCAAACCTCTGCTTCTCCGCTGTCCCGCGTGAACCCTCCCCCTCACTTCACCGCCACAAAAAGGGTATGGGTAAACTTCTTCGCCTTCGGATACGCCTTCGCCGGCACCGCCTCCACCCTCGAAAACACCTTCTTTAACAACTTCAAAAATCCGCCATCCTCATGCGCCGACCAATAAATCACTCTTCCCTTCGACGTCAGCGCCGCCCTCGCAATCTCCAACCCCCGCTTTTGATAAAGGCGCCCGTTCCCCTTCTGCACCAGCGGATCCGGACTGTTGTCGACATCCAGTAAGATGGCATCGTAATACCCGCCCGATTGCATGATCTTAAAAACATCCTTCTTCAGCACCGCCACCCTCGGATCGTCCAAAAGCGCCCCGTTCACCTCCCGCAGATGCTCTCGATTCCAATCAATAATCACCTGCAACAACTCCGCCACCTCCACCTCGGAGTCCTCCGAAACCAACTCCAACACCTTCCGCAGCGTAAACCCAAACCCCAGCCCCCCGATCAAAACCCGCTGCTTCCGCGTCCTCCCTCCGCAAGCCAACTCCGCCATCGTCTGCTCCGACGAACTCGCGATCGTGCTCATCAGCGGCACCCCTCCGATCTTTAAAAAATACTCCCCATCATGCTCCTGCAATAAAAGGGGTTCCCCGTCGGGCGACTGACTCGTCGCAAGATTCTTGGTCGGCTTCACAAGCGGGAGAGTAGTATTCCATCGACACATTGAAAGGCTTTCGAAACACTCTCGGTAATTCAAGCGTCACACGATTTATGAACAAAAAAGGGATCATCCTCATCACCTTCCTCATTCTCCTCGTCCTCCATCAGGACTTTTGGAATTGGGATAACGCCAGCCTTGTCTTCGGATTCATCCCCGTCGGACTTTTCTACCACGCCTGCTACTCCTTCGTCGCCGCCGGCTTCTGGGCCATCGTCATTAAGGTCGCTTGGCCCACCGCGCTCGAAGAATGGGCCGAAGGCGCAGCCGATCCCCTGGAAGGAGGTCACGAATGATTTCCGTTGTCGTCATCGCGATTTACCTCGGTATCCTCCTCGGCCTCGCCCTCTTTTCCAAGACCCTTTTCCGAGGCACCTCGAAGGATTACTTCGTCGCCAGCCACTCCATCGGACCCTTCATGCTCCTCATGTCGGTCTTCGGGACCACCATGACAGCCTTCGCCCTCGTCGGTTCCACCGGCAAGGCCTTCGAAGGGGGCATTGGCACCTACGGCTTGATGGCCTCCTCATCCGGTCTCATCCACGCCGCCTGCTTCCTCCTCATCGGCATCAAGCTCTGGGCCATCGGCAAGCGCTACGGCTACGTCACCCAGATCCAATATTTCCGAGCCCGCTTTGAATCAAAGACCTTCGGCTACCTCCTTTTCCCCATCCTCGTCCTTCTGGTCATCCCCTACCTCCTCATCGGAATCATCGGCGCGGCCAAGACGATCTATGGCGTCACCGTCGCAAAATCTACCCCCGCTGGCGAAATCCCCGGAGCCTTCCCCGAGATCTTCACCAACGGAGCCGTTCCCCCATGGCTCACCGGCATCATCATCTGCGGAGTCGTCCTCACCTACATCTTCGCCGGAGGATCCCGCGCTGCCGCTTGGGCCAATACCTTCCAAACGATCGTCTTCATGATCATGGGAATCCTCGCCTTCTACCTCATTTCTGAGAAACTCGGTGGCGTCAGCGCCGCGATCGAGAAAGCGAGCGACGCCCATAAAGTCCGCACCATCTCGGGCGACGTCGGCTTCAGTAAGCTCACCTTCCTCACCTACATGTTCATCCCCCTCAGCGTCGGGATGTTCCCCCATCTCTTCCAACACTGGCTCACCGCCAAAAGCGCCAAAAGCTTCAAGCTCACCGTCGTCGCCCACCCCATCTGTATCGCCATCGTCTGGGTCCCCTGCGTCCTCATCGGCGTCTGGGCCACGGGCGTTCCCGCCCTCAACGGCCCAGTCCCGACACCCAGCGGAGCCGTCCTCGCCAAAATGGTCGCCGTTTTAGTTCACGATCCCATCGTCGTGGGGCTCGTCACCGCCGGCATCCTCGCCGCCATCATGTCCTCGCTCGATTCCCAATTCCTCTGTCTCGGAACGATGTTCACCAACGACATCGTCCTTCACAACAGCAAGAAGGAATACACCGACAAGCAGATCCTCTTCATGGCTCGCGCCTTCATCATCGCCATCGTTGTCCTGACTTACATCCTCTCGCTCGTCCTTTATAAGAAGAACGTTTTCGATCTCGCCATCTGGAGTTTCTCCGGCTTCGCCGCACTGACCCCGCTCGTCATCGCCGCCCTTTACTGGAAACGCGCCAACAAAACCGGAGCCTACGCCTGTGTCATCGCCGTCTTCCTCAGCTGGCTCACCTTCTTCGCCATGTCTGGCTTCGGAGGGGAATACTTCCTCGTCGGAGGCATCGTTCCTGCCGCCGCGATGTGGTTCATCGGAGCCGCCGCCATGATCATCGGCTCACTGATGTCCCCGCCACCGAGCGAAAAAACCCTCGCAAAATTCTTTTAGGAAAACGTTGGCCCCTCACCTCCCGGACCACCACAACCCAGCGCATCGCGCTGGGTTTTCGATACAAACGAGGATCGGGCGATCGGGTCCTGAAGGGACAATGGTCCAAAGCCCAAGGTCTCAACCCTGGGAACCAAGGCGCAACCAAGTGGTGTCCTGAAAGGACACTGGAAGGCCCGGGACAACTAGCGTTCCGGCACGACGACACTCACGAAAGGCCAGTATCATTTGCATTTCCCAGCATCCCTTCAGGGTGCTCTCGCGCAGAATCACGATTCCCCAAATTGAAATCTGAGGCTTTGGACCTCGGTGCCTTCAACTCCCTGACTTGGTCGGCAAACCGAAGACATTGCGCTCGGTTTCCCTTTGCCCTCGATATGCAAAGCTCGGACACCCTATCCACGTTCCTCGCTCTCTTCGGACTCTTCTTCTCCCTCTCGCTTCGCCGCCGAGCTATCAACTCATCGTTCCTTTCTTTCCCTTCTTTCCCTCCCACCGTCAAAAGGCTATGAGAACGAAGCACTAACCGATTTCTCATCGCCAATCCATGACCGCTGATAAAGCCACCCCCGCTAAAACCGCCGCCTACATCCAAAACATCCGCGATCGCGTTGGCCAAATCGTCGTCGGTCAAGATGTCGTCGTCGAGCGCACCATCATCGCCCTCTTGACCTCCGGGCACCTCCTCCTCGAAGGCATGCCCGGACTCGCCAAGACCCTCCTCGTCAACACCATCGCCAAGGCCCTCCATCTCGACTTCAAGCGCGTCCAATTCACCATCGACCTCCTCCCGTCCGATATCCTCGGCACCGAGATCCTCGACGAAAAGTCCGGTAACTTCCGCACTCACAAAGGCCCCATCTTTACCAACCTCCTCCTCACCGACGAGATCAACCGCGCCGCCCCCAAGGTCCAGGGCGCCCTCCTCGAATCTATGCAGGAGCGCAAAGTCACCCTCGGAGCCGAAACCTTTTCCCTCCCGACTCCTTTCCTCGTCATCGCGACTCAAAACCCCATCGAGCAATCCGGAACCTTCGAACTCCCGGAAGCCCAACTCGATCGCTTCATGCTCTGCCACCGCCTCAGCTACCCCACGCCCGCGGAAGAAGAAGAAATTCTCCGCCGAAACCTCAAACTTGGCGTCGAGACAAAAGGCACCGGAGCGGTTGCCCGCACCGAGTTCGACCTCGTCACCGACGAGGCCGTCGGCACCCCGCAGGATCTTATCGACGCCATGGAAGCGACCCACAACATCCACGTCAGCGAAGTCCTCCTCAAGCACGTCGTCGACATCGTTGAGCGCACCCGCCGGCACCCCGACCTCGAAATGGGCTGCTCCCCCCGCGCCGGCATCTCGCTCCTCAAAGCCTCCCGCGCCCGCGCCCTCATCCACGGCCGCGACTACGCCATCCCCGAGGACCTCTTCGCCCTCGCCGAAGACGTCTGCCTCCACCGCATCCGCCTCTCCTACGAAGCCCTCGCCGAAGGCAAAACCCCACAAGCCGTCCTCCAACAAATCCTCAACGACTCCATCTCCTAAGGA
>JBLIDI010000136.1:0-10452 GCA_047634075.1 Akkermansiaceae bacterium | reverse complement strand
GAGGCTGCAGCTCTTCTTTCCGTTCGAGGTGATGTATCAAAGTATCCATAAAGCGAGGCTATCACACCCCCCGGACCGGACCAAGAATTTCACGCTCAATCGTGGGCAATGACTCCGTCCTGGATTGTGAAGATCCGGTCTCCGTGCCGCGAAAGGCTGGTGTCATGAGTCACTACCACCAAAGTAGCATTCTGTTCTTCAACCACCTCCATCAGGATTTTCATCACCTCGTCACTGTTGGCGGAATCGAGATTTCCCGTCGGCTCATCCGCAAAGATGATTGAGGGTGAATTCACCAAGGCTCGCGCGATCGCAACCCGTTGTTGCTCGCCTCCGGAAAGCTCAGCCGGCAGATGATCTCCTCTTTCCGAAAGTCCGACCCGGTCGAGGGCCTCCTTGGCTCGTGCGACCACGGCTTTGCCACCGATGAGACCTGGCACGAGGACATTCTCAATCGCGGTGAGCTCCGGGAGCAAAAAGTAATTTTGGAAAATATAGCCAATTTTCTCATTGCGGAGACGGGCCTGATTTCCGGAAGAAAGAGCGTAGAAATCGGTGCCGTCAATATAAACGCTACCCCTATGGGGATGCTCCAAGCCGGCCAAGGTATACATCAAGGTCGTCTTCTCGCCGGCCTCGATCTTCACATCGATCCCCTTAAGAACCTCAATCTCCTTCTTAGCCAGCATGAAGGAGCGGTGGATCTGTTTCGCTTCGATCATCGACTCCCGATACTCTCGATGGTTTGGAAGATCGCGGTGATCATGAGATAGGCCATGGACCCGATCAGGACCGCCATCACAAGCAATACCGCGGGCATGATCAACGCCATGATCGCTTGCAGCGAATTGTTGAGTTCTTTGTCAAAACGATCAGCGGCCTTCCTCAGTGATTTGTCGATCTTCCCCGTCTGCTCACCCACCGAGACCATATCGACCAAGAGAGGTGAAAAGGCCCCTGACCGACTCAACGACGCCGAGAGCGATCGTCCATCACCCACCCATTCCAGCATCTCCTCAAGATGCGCTTGGAGATAGAGATTGGGCGTGGCATCCTTTGTGAGTTCCAGTGCTCTGAGCAAGGGGAGTCCATTCCCAACTAGATTGGCCATGGTCTCAAGAAACTGAACGTAGAATCGATGCTCGATAACCCGACCAAAGAGCGGGATCTTTAACTTCGCCCGATCCCAGGTTGGTCGATTTGCATCATTGTCCTTCCAAGCCTTGAAGAGAATCAGGAAGGCGGCAATCACGAGCACGAGCACGATCCACCACTTCATGAAGAAATCAGAAGTTCCCATCAAAAGCTTGGCACCGAGAGGAACCTGCCCCCCGGCACTGTTCTCAATCAGCCCGGTAAGCTGTGGAATCAATTGGGTCACAAAGACAATCCCTACCCCAATTCCGGCGGCCACGAGGAAACACGGATAAATGAGCGCAAGGACAACTTTTCCCTGAAGCTCCTGGAGAGTCTTCAGATAGTGCGCTTGTCTCTCAAGAATCGTATCGAGCGCACCACTCGCCTCACCTGCCGCCGCGAGATTGCAATACAACGATCCAAAACTGGGACTGACGCGTCGCAGTGATACCGAAAAGCTATTCCCATCGCGGACAAGTTGACGAATCTTTGAGGAGACTAATTTGAGGTTTCCCAGTTCTTGGCGCCCTTCCATGGCCCGCAAGGCGGGCTCCAACTGCAGGCCTGCCGAGAGCATATCGGAGAGCTCCTCGGTGAAGAGAACAATCTCAGAGCGCTTGAGCTTGATCGGCCCCTCGGGGATGACTTCATCCTCGGCGACCTTCTTTTTGCCAACCGCAGGGGCCGCTTTCTTCCCAACCGCTTTCTTCGCCGGGGCCTTAACGGTGGGCCCTTGATTGATGGAAACGGGTTGCAGTCCCTTCCGATCCAGTTGACGCAGGGCTTCACCCCGATCACCGGCATCGAGCGATCCCGTCACTACGGAACCGCTTCCACTGAGAGCCTTATAGGTAAAACTTGCCACGATTTTTATTTTTAAAATTCAATTAGTCTGCCGCTAGATCGGTCGCGGTAACAGACACGACCTCTTCGATCGTGGTAATGCCCTTCATCACCTTGTGCCAACCATACTCACGCATGGGGACAAAGCCGTCTTTTAACGCCTGCGCTCTCAAGGTTGATGAATCCGCCGCCTTCGCCACCAATTCCTCCATCTTGTTTCCGATCAGGATGACTTCGTAAATTGCAAGTCGTCCTGAGAACCCCGTGTTTCGACATTTATCGCAGCCGACTCCCGTAAAGGCCTGCCCTGTGATCTCATCCGGAATGCCCAGACGGTGACGCTGATCCATGGGAACCTCAACAGGCACCTTGCAGTGAGCGCAGAGTCGCCGCACCAAGCGCTGCGCCAAGAAGGCCCGCACCGAAGCCGCCACGAGGAATGGCTCCACACCCATATCGACCAAACGGCTAATTCCGCCGATGGCGTCGTTGGTGTGAAGGGTCGAGAATACCAGGTGACCGGTCAGTGAGGCCCGGATCGCAATCTCAGCCGTCTCAAGGTCACGAATCTCTCCCAGCATCACGATATTCGGGTCCGCACGCAGAATGGAACGAAGTCCACTCGCGAAGGTCAGACCAATCTCGCTCTTCACCGCGATCTGCATCACCCCTTCGAGCTTATTCTCCACCGGATCCTCAATCGTCACGATTCGGGTGTCGGAGGTGTTCAGCTCACTCAGGAAGGAGTAAAGGCTGGTCGACTTACCTGACCCGGTGGGTCCGGTGATGAGAATAATCCCGTTAGGGAGTTTCAAAATGTTGGTAATCTTCTTGAGCACGAAATCCTCCATGCCCAGAAGCTCAACGTTAAACTTCTCTTGATTCAAAAGACGCAAACTTACGGACTCCCCCTCAACGGTGGGGACGGTCGCAACACGAACGTCGATCGAGGTCCCTTCAAACTGGAGGTTAATCCGGCCGTCTTGAGGAAGTCGGCGCTCGGCAATATCGAGCTTCGACATGATCTTAAGACGGGCAATCACGGATGACTGCAGCGACTTGATCTGATCAGGCACCGCAATGTCGATAAGACCACCGTCAACCCGATAGCGAATCCGGAGATTGTCGACCAAGGGCTCGACGTGGATATCAGTGGCCTTCTGATCAAGAGCTTCCCGGATGATCTGGTTCACGAATTTCACCACGCTGGCCTCCTCGTCCTCGACCTCGTCAATGACACTGGCCTCATCCTTCATTTCAAGACTGTCCAGATCGAGATCGCGACCTTCGAGAAGCTGCTCAAAAGTGTCCGCACCCACTCCATAAAGTTTACGAAGTGATTCGTGCACTCTCCGGCGTGATGCCATGTGCCACACGATCGGCATATCGATCGCCTGGGCTGCCGCTTGACGGGCCATCAGGTTCAGAGGATCGTAAGTCGCCATGTGGAGGCGGATATTATCACCTTCGCCTTCGAGTCCGATCGGCAGGACGCGATGCTTGAGGGCAATCTGGGGGCCACAGGCCGCTCGAAGCGGCAAGGGGCTCTCGAACGGTGGGATCTCAGGGAGCCACTCCATATGAAGATCTCCCGAAAGATGCTCCATATAGGGCTCCTCATCGACGAGACCGCTATCAAGGATGTCGTCCAAAGGAGAACTCTGGCGTTGGCTGGCCTCATCCACCGCCTCTTGGAGGGCGACTAGATCAGAGCAGCCCGTTTCGCGGGCAGGCTTTAGAAGGAGCTCGGTCATTTGTAAGGTTAGTATCGATAAAACGCGCGCCGTTGAAAGTTCTGTCTATGGGAATGTTGAGTATTTTAAACTTTTTGCAAGTGGCGTGGTTTTCCGTTGCGCGAATCGGTTCGCGAGCCTAAGTTCACGCGTCTGCCCCATGCGCCAGAAGTGGTTGATTGGCCGACCCGATATTATTAAAAATGGGGGTGGCCCCGGAGGACCAATGTCATGCCTTTACTGGAAGACAGCGGACCAAAGGATACCCCCAACCTGTTGAGCTTCGGGAAAGCGGCTCATGTGCCACGGACGGTGGGGCAGTAAACTTAAAACCCGCTCTTTTAAAGGGCGGGTTTTTCGTGTTCGGAGTTGAACGATGACCTACTGAACTGGGAACTCGCCCGATTTGAACCTTTGATTCTGTTGATGCAGCTCCCAACGACTCGCGGAGCGGCCAAAGACCTGATTCTCAAGAGAAAGGGTGCTCCATTTCAAGGCTGCTTCCCTGTCCTTACGGGCAAAGTAAATCTCGCCCATGGTATCGAGATACGCCGCCGACTGGGGATTAATCTTCAAAGCGATCTCCAGATATCCTTCAGCCTCATCAAGGCAGCGATTTGCGCGTGAGGCCAACCAGGCAAAGTTGTTATGGGCGTTATCATCCTTCGGGAACATTTGAATGACCTCTCTGGCATGGCGGGCCGATTCGAAAAACAACTGGTCGTGGAGTTCACTCAAGCCCACCTCCCTCATCACCGGGAAAAGTTCATTCGCAAGATAACCATCCCGGGGGAGAATGCGGTGCGCTTCCACGAAAGCTGATACGGCCTTGACGACATCGCCATTTGCCATCGCCAATGCGCCCCGCGCCACCAGGATTTGGAAGCGATTCCGCAAATAGTAAACACCGTAGCTGATCCCGCCGTTGGCCGAGGTCAGCGCAACTACCTCGCGATAAGCGAGAGCCTCCTGCCAATTCCCAAGAGTGGCCGCGCCCGCGGAAAGCCCATCCAAAACATTGCTGACGCCACTGTAGTCACCGGGAGTCGGGAGGATCGGGCTCCGCAAAAGAGCCCTTCGAAGAAGCTCATGTGATTGCTTCACCTCGCCAAATCTCAAATGCTGATCCGAGAACACCGCTAAATCCTTCGAACTCCCGTTCGAAAATAATTCCGCTTTCTTGATGAAATTCTCCCCCCCTTCTTTTCCGGCTTTGTTAAGAATAAGACCGAATTGGTATAAGGAAGCGACGGCGGGATTTTCAGCGTTCGCGACAGCCTGCCCCAAGAGTTCGGCGGCGGCATTCAGCCGACCACTTTCGAGAGCCAACAGCCCTCGTAAATACCCGTTCTGCGCTCCGTTCTCTTCCTGCGCATCTAAGATTTTAAAGAGTTCGGGCTCACGATTGCGGTATTGCAAAATCATAAACATCTTGGCGAGTCCCGCCTGGGGGTCTTCAACGGCTAAGACATGCGCCAATACTTTTTCAAACACTTCATCATGACGAGCCACGGGAACGAGGAGGTGGCGGCTTGAGAATGAAAAGGTATGCAGAAGGCGTTCCCGGGTTTCCATCTTTGGAGAAATCTCTTTGAGGGTGCGGAAGAGCCAAAGATGTTCATCGTCACTTCCCGAAAGTTTACTGATGAAGGTCGCAGGAAGCGCCTCGTGTTCCTCAATCTCGCGGGCTACGGCAGTGAGGACCGACACCGGGGCTGAAAAAATCATCTCTCTGCCTAAAGACCCCAGATCAAGATCCTCCTTGCCCCGGGCGAGATCAAACAAGATAAGGACACATCTTGTGGCATCTGCGATCATTCCACGGGCCTCCAAAAACTCCGCAGCAGCAATCAAGCGTCCGACCCCGGGACCGCGCTCGGATTTTTCAATCTCCTGCTCTGCTTTCCCCGCAGTCGCCTTAATCCACCCCTCGCGTTCAGGGGCTTCCGGCAGCCCAATCAAATCACGCGCTTTCGCGTAGTTCTCCTGCATGAGATAATAGCTGATCTTCGTCTCGAGATATTCCTCGTTCAAACCTTCAATCACTTCTTTGCCATATCCCATCCGAAAAAGATCTACCTGGGCTTCCCCCTCTTCGCTCACCTGTTCGCCAAGATACTCGAGCGCTGCGCGCGCCTTCTTTTGAGCCTCGGCATCTCCCCGGTGATTCGCCAAGGCCCATTTGAGATAGTGTTGATTCGTAAGGTCCAGCCCTCCGGCACCCGCTCTGACCTGCCGGAGCGAGGGTTTTCCAAGCAGATACTCAAAATAAGGGACATGATCACCTTCAGCGAGCGCCGCCAAGACCTCAGCGGTCCGATCATCGAGCCGTTTCGCCTCTCGTCGGAGCAGGCCGACATCCCCCTTGACCCTCAGGTAAGCAAGATAGCGAGCTGAGTCCACCTCATTCACCGGTTCAGCAAGTTTGGCAATCTCCTCGTCCAATCCTCCGGTGACCCGCAGGAGTTCTCCCAGCTGGATCATATCTTTGAACTCATCGCTCAGTCCCAAGACTTCCTTGGCTTCTGCAAATCTCTTTTCATTCAGGAACGTCCTCACGATGCGGGGCATTAACGGCATCAAAATTCCGTCCATCCGATCAATCACTCTCGGACTGGTCTCACTGCGACGGAGCTTTAGAAAAAAATCAAACTCGCCAAGATCCCGAAGTTTCTCAAGAGCGGCGATTCGCCCTTGGGGGGCCGATTTCAGATAGGCATCAATTAGATCCACGACGACCTGGGGGGTATCCGGTTTGATTCCCAATTTGACTTTCTGCACAATCGTCGCAGCGCGGATCGCGAGTTCCGGATCATCGGCAGCGGCCAATTCCTCGAGAAAAATAATGGCCTCATCTCCGCTCTTCCAAACCTCCTCCATGGCCTTCACCCGGGTTTTAAAATCCTCGGAACCCAGTTCCTGCCTCCATTTCTGGTGTTGCTCATTCACCTCGGCTTGAGCCGAGCAAAATGCACAAATGGTAAAAAACGCTGCAAAAGTAATGAGAGACGATTTCATGATGTTTGAACGTCACAAAGGTGGTCGTTTTTCTCCTCCAATCAAGAAATCATCTCACAAGTTCTTCCACGAGGTCAGGAACACTCTCACTGGCCCGCCCATGAATCCTCCGGCAGAACCGACCACTCCCCGCTGTTTCATCGAGATTGACCTCGATCGTTTCCGCGCCTGCCGCCAAAGCAAGCTCCACAAAGCCGGCCGCGGGATAGACCTGTCCGGAGGTCCCGATGGAGATGAAAAGATCGACGGAACTGAGAGCTTCCTCAATCTCCGCGATCCCGTAGGGCATCTCACCAAACCACACCACATCAGGCCGCAGTTGCCCGCGCTCACCACAATGGCGGCAAACCGATTCTTCGCCAAGGTCGCTCAGGATGTCCTGCTGTTCCCGGCATGAGAAACACCACGCCTTAAGCAACTCGCCATGCATGTGAAGAACTCGTTGGGAACCGCCCCGTTCATGAAGGTTATCGATATTTTGGGTCACGAGCAGGACCGCGCCGGCCCACTCTTTTTCGAGTCTCGCAAGAGCACAATGCCCGGCGTTTGGCTCGATACCGGAGAGTAAAAACTTTCGACGTTCATTGTAGAATCGCTGCACCAAGGTGCCATCCTTCGCAAACCCCTCGGGCGTCGCGACATCCTCGACCCGGTGACCCTCCCAAAGACCATCGCCCCCCCGAAAGGTCGGGATCCCTGACTCTGCCGAGATTCCCGCTCCTGTCAAAATGACAATCGAACCACTCATGCCTTCTTCCGAAAGAATCGCATGACACGAAAGAGCACAAAGCACGCGAGGAGAATTCCCGATAAAATCAGGGCGTATTTTGAGACCGGAACGACCTCTTCATAAAATCCAATTTCGAGCAGCTTGGCCTCATACTCCGGCGCAATGAATCGCCCCAGAATGAAAAAGATGCCTGAGGTCGCTAAGAGCGTCCATTCGAGAGAAAAGTGTTTCTTCTTCATTTACCGATACAAAAGTTCGCGAAAATCTCGCCCAAAATCTCATCCGTGTCGACAACTCCCGCAATTTCGCCCACCGCCGTCAAGGCCTCGCGTAGATCAAGGGCGGTGAACTCCGGCTCCTCAGCGGATCGCATTGAGGTAATCGCACGAGCCAGAGAGCGACTCGATCTTTGCAAACACGCTTGATGTCGGGCATTCACCGCAACGGCATGATCACCCCACTGCGCTTCATCGAGAGAGAGAAGCTCCGCGATCGCCTCTTCCAAACTCTCAAATCCCTCCCCCGATTCACACGAAATCCGTATCCCCTCGTGACTCCGCCAGCTTTCGTGCTCCTGATCTGATTTATTGAGTATCTCAAGACGCCGCGCCCCCTCTTGCAGCTCCATCGCAAATTCCTCCTTGGGCTCACTCAGATCGCGCACCACGAGGACCAAATCAGCGCGCGCGACCTGACCGCGGGTCATCGCAATTCCTTCGCGCTCGATCTCATCGTCCGACTCACGCACCCCCGCCGTATCGATCAATCTTAGGGGGATTCCCCGCAGATTCACTACCTCCTCAATGGTATCTCTCGTCGTTCCTTCCCGCGCACTGACAATCGCCCGCTGATATCCCAGGAAACGATTGAGAAGACTCGATTTCCCAACATTGGGCTTCCCATAAATAACGGTGCGAACCCCTTCCCGTAAAATACGTCCCTGATCAGCAGTCGCCAAAAGTGCTCTCATCTTTCCCATCTCACCCTCAAGGGTCTCGCAAAGCCCCTCCCCGACCTCGGGATCAATGTCCTCCTCCGGGAAATCAATATGGGCCTCCAAATGAGCCGTTGCCCCCAGAAGCTTGGCTCGAATCTTCTCGCAGGTTTTCCCCAGCGTTCCCTCAAGTTGCTCATTGGCGGAACGCAAAGCCAAGGAGGTTTGCGCCGAGATGAGATCCATGACGGCCTCGGCTTGCGTCAAATCGATGCGCCCGTTCATGAAGGCTCGTTGGGTGAACTCACCCGGCCCGGCAGGCTCTGCCCCAAGCTCGAGAAATCTTTCCAAGACCTTCCGCGTCACAACAATCCCGCCATGCCCCGTGAACTCAACAACGTCTTCGCCCGTGTAACTCGCCGGACCTACGAAGACAAGAATGACGCCTTCATCGATGACCCGTCCATGGTCATCCCTGATCCTCCGAAGTCCGGCATATCTCGCGACCGGAAGCTTGCCACGGCCAAGGGCCGCCTGCGCAATTTGCAGGGCCGAGGGACCGGACAGACGGATGATCGAAACAGCCCCCATTCCTGGTGGGCTGGCAATCGCGGCAATCGTATTTGTCATTTGTGATCTTTACTCGATGAAGGTTATCGCGATCTCCGGCCTCGCAATGCCGACCATGAAGCGATGTCTGAACTCATGGTCTGAAAATCAAGCACGCTCCCAGCGGCCGACAATTTGATCAAGGGCTTCCAGGCAGCGCTCGTTCTGCGCAGGAGTTCCGATGGAAATCCGAACCCACTCAGGCAGCTTGTAACCTCTCATTGCCCTGATGATGATTCCCTGTTTCAAAAGCTCGGAAAAGACACGATCGCCATCGCCCACTTTCACGAGAACAAAATTCGCGTGGCTCGGGACAAATTCCCACCCTCTTTCCATAAAAGCAGATTCAAGAAAAAGCAATCCCTCGGCATTGTTTTTGACAGTCGCCGAGATGTGTTCCTCATCCTGAATGGCCGCGAGAGCACCCGCTTGGGCAATCGCATTGGCATTAAAAGGCTGTCTTGAACGATTCAACATCCCGGCCAGTTCGCCCGACATGATCCCGTAACCGATACGTAAAGCCGAAAGTCCCTGGGCTTTCGAAAATGTTCTCATGATACAAACGTTTCGACCTTCTTTGACATAGCGAATGACATCGGGGGCATCCTTCAAAAACTCATGATAAGCCTCGTCGAACACCGCTATGACGTGCTCCGGGAGAGCCGCCATAAATCGATCGATTTCCTCTTGGCCCACCAAGGTCCCAGTGGGATTATTGGGGTTGGCGATAAAGACCAAGCGGGTCTCAGGCGTGATGGCCGCCAACATCGCGTCCAAATCGTGAACAAATCCCGGATCTGGAACCTCAATATAATCCGCGCCAAAAAGAGTGGCCATGAGCTTGTAAACCACGAAAGCATGCTCTGCGGCAATCAGAGAAACCCCCGGCTTAAGAAAGGAATGACAGAGTAATTCAATAATTTCGTTCGAGCCGTTCCCGAGAACAATAGTCTCGAACCCAACCCCATGCTTCTCGGCAAGCGCCGATCGCAAGCGATACCCACCACCATCGGGATAGAGGTGGGCCTTGGCAATTTCTCGAATCATCGCCTCCTGGGCCTTCGGGGAAGGTCCAAGCGGATTTTCATTACTGGCCAACTTGATGATGTCACTGGGATTTAAACCCAGCTCTCGCGCGGTCTCCTCAATCGGCTTGCCTGGCTCGTATGGAACCAAATCGCAAACCCACTGATTTCCGTATCCCGTGATGCTCATGCCGCGAAACTAGCTGACTTCCACTCCTCGGCAAGTCCGATCAAAGCAACATCTTGCTCTCTTAGAATTGCCAGGAATGACCCAACTTCCAATCCTGCACGCCACGAGCCATCCGGGAGCAGGTCTGCGCGTCAAATCCGCCATCCTTTTACCGCTGTGCGCAGGTTCTCGACATCCGCTCCAAAGCGAAACGGCCTATCGTTTGACCCCAGTATAAATCGAGGCAATCCCTC